>CAZASU010000048.1:0-15509 GCA_964487785.1 uncultured Gemmatimonadaceae bacterium
CTTTTCCCGGTGTTGTTCGCCTGCTCGGGAAAGGGCTCCAAGTATGCCGGTGCCTGGAAGCGCGATCTGTACGGTGAAGGTGAGGTTCGCATGAAGCTGGCCTCGAACGGGGGCGTCGAGCTGATGCTGCCCTCACCCCGCTGGCCCGATTCGGTGGACGTGAAGGCACGGGCTGAGTTCGAAGGAGACACCCTGGTCTTCAAGGCCGACACTGCGATGAACGCCTGCCAGACCGCCGATGCGCGCTACGTGGTCAGCCGAACCGAGGACCAGCTACACATCGTCGGACTGGGAGGGGACAGCTGCGGCGGCCGCCGGGCGGCGCTGGTGGGGACGTGGCAGAAGTCGTAGGACTGAAAGGCGGGGCAGCGGGGCAGCGGGGCAGTTCGTAAGACTCCAGCAATTCCTGGGATGAGGATCCTACCTCACCACCAGCGCTCTTACTGACCTGCGGCCCCGCTGCCCCGCTGCCCCGCTGCCGACGGCCACTGCTGGGTCACACAGTGAAAGGCACCGAGGCCCCAGACCAGGTCGGTGCAATCGATGCCAATCACCTCCCGGGTGGGGAACAACGACTGGAGTGTGGTCCGGGCCTGTTCGTCACGGCCGGGGTCGTAGGTCGGAAGCAGCACCACCCCGTTGGCGATGTAGAAGTTGGCGTAGCTGGCCGGAAGTCGTTGCCCGTCGTGGTGCAGTGGGCGCGGCATCGGCAGGGTGACAACTCTGAGCGGCTCTCCATCCTGGTCCGTCATGCGGTTGAGCCGTTCCAGGTTGCTCTGGAGCGGCTCGTAGTTTGGATCGGCCGGATCGTCCTCCACCACGGTGACGACGGTGGTGGGATCCACGAAGCGGGTGAGATCATCGACGTGCCCGTCGGTGTCGTCACCCACGATCCCGTCGCCGAGCCACAAGATGTGAGACACGCCCAGGTAGCCGCGCAGACAGTCTTCGATGGCCTTTCGGTCGAGCTCAGGATTGCGGTTCGGATTGAGCAGGCACGCCTCGGTGGTGAGCAGAGTTCCCCTGCCGTTGACGTCGATCGAGCCGCCCTCCATCACGATTCCCGGGTGAAACACGGGAAGGCCGAGCTCCGTGGCGATGCGCGTGGGGACCACGTCATCGAGGTCGTAAGGGGGGTACTTGCCGCCCCAGGCGTTGTAGTTCCAATCGACGATGGCTTCATCGCTCTGGCCGCCTTGTCGGCGCTGCAGGAATATGGGGCCGTGATCCCGGCACCAGGCGTCGTTGGTGGGATTGTAGTGGAAGAAGACGTTGCCGCTGTTCCCGCCCGCATCCGACAAGAGTCGTCGGACGTTGAGCTCCATCTCCGGTCCGGCGACGTTGATGTGCACTTCCTCCTGATCGGCGAGGTGGCGCACCATGCGGGCGAAGATCGGCGGCACCGGGCCGAACTTGCCCGGCCAGGAGGCCTCCTTGTGAGGCCAGCTGAGCCAGGTGCCGCGGTGCGGTTCCCACTCGGCGGGCATGCGGTAGCCGAGGTCGGCGGGCGTGGTCACTGAAACACGCTGTCTAGTCTAGGTAGCGCTTGGTGATGTCGGCGTACGCGTCGATGCGCCGGTCCCGCAGGAAAGGCCAGTGGGTGCGGCTTGCATCGACCTTGCCGAGGTCCAGCGTGGCGGTCAGCACCTCTTCACCAGTGCCGCCCTGGGCGATGATACTCCCGCCCGGATCGGCTACAAAGCTGCCGCCCCAGAACTCCAGGCCGCCGGTGGGGCCTTCTTCGTGCCCGACACGGTTGACGGCGCACACGAAAACCCCGTTGGCGATGGCGTGGCTTCGCTGAATGGTTTCCCACGCGGACTGCTGTTGCGCCCCGTGCTCCTCCTTCTCCGCGGGGAGCCACCCGATGGCGGTGGGGTAGAAGAGGATTTGTGCTCCGCTCATGGCGGTCAGACGGGCGGCCTCCGGGTACCACTGATCCCAGCAGACCAGGACCCCGATGCGGCCGAAGCGGGTATCCCAGGAGCGAAAGCCCAGATCGCCGGGCGTAAAGTAGAACTTCTCGTAGTACTGCGGATCGTCAGGGATGTGCATCTTCCGGTATTTGCCGAGGAGCCGGCCGTCCGCATCGATGATGGCCGCGGTGTTGTGATAGAGGCCTTCGGCGCGCTTCTCGAACAGCGACGCGATGATCACAACGCCGAGCTCGGCGGCCAGCTTTCCCAGTGCAGCCGTCGACGGCCCCGGAATCGGCTCGGCCAGGCCAAAGAACCGATGGTCCTCGGTCTGGCAGAAATATCGGCTGCGGAAGAGCTCCTGGAGGCATACGATCTGGGCACCGCGAGCGGCAGCCTGGCGGACGCTCTTCACGGCTTTCTCCATGTTCGCTCCCGGGTCGGGAGTACAGCTCATCTGCACTAACCCGAGGGTGACGGTGTTGGGAGTGGTGGGCGTCGTCATGGGGGGATAATAATTCGCTGTGCCGGGAGAGTCATCCGCGAGAGGTAGTGACCTGCGTCACCGGGCGTTCCGAGGAGAGAGACGATCTTTGATGCGCCGCAATCCGGGCCGCTTGGCCCCCCAAAATCATGAAAGGAACGAGACCATATGAGAGGCGGTCGCCGGGGCTTCGCGTCAGTCAGCGTTCTCTTCCTATCGATTCTGGTTGCTTGCGGCGGCGACCGGGGGGCCGGGGCCCCTGCGGGTGATAGCGCGCAGACTGCTGCCCCCTCCGACACGGCACGCAGCGTCAGTCCCGACACGACTGCCGCGGCCATCGCCGGTCGATCGGACACGGCCGCGGCCGCTGCCAAGCCGGGTGCGGTTGCGCGCGGGACGCCGCCGAAGACGGCCCCAGCGCCGCGCGAGCCTGCCGCGCCTGCTGAACCCAAACCCGCCGCACCGGCCCCAGCGGAGGCGGATGCGCCTTTGCGTGACCCGTACCACCAGGCCCCGCGCGATACCGTGTCACCGCAGGTGTATGATGGCTGGAAGCAGTACAACTTGAACTGCGCTCGATGCCATGGGGAGGACGTTCAAGCCACCACCATCGCGCTGCCCTTGCTGGTGTCGGTCAGGCCGGATGGGGCAATTCCGACCAAGGAGCTCTTCATCCAGACGGTATGTGCCGGCCGTCCGGAGAAGGGTATGCCGGCATGGTGTCCACTCGGGCTGGAAATGGCCAAGATCGAGGCGATGTATTCCTATGTGAAGGGTCGCAGTGAGGGCAAGATCGGCCTGGGCCGGCCCGCAGTGAGGCAATAGACATTGCAGCGCTGGAGCGGGCCGGCTTTGTGACCGATCAGCGCTTCGCGTAGGAGCCACGCTCGATGTCCTCCAACACGCTGGGGCGGTGCGGTTGCCAACCTAGCGTCTCCTGGGCCCGCCGGCCGGACGCCTGTTGATCGAGTACAAGCGCGTCGGCGTAGGCTCCCAACTTCTTTCGTGCATCCTCCAGAGGCCATGCAGTGGTGCGCCCGGCTGCTCCCGCCCCACGGCTGGCGGCCGCGGCGACGTCACGCACCGGATGCGAGGGGCCCGACACGCCGAGCAGCAGTGAGCCCGCCGCTGCTCGCTCCAGCGCCAGGAGGTAGAGGTCGGCCAGGTCGTCCACGTGCACGAAGGGCCAGCGGTTCTGGCCGGTCCCGACATATCGGGCGGCGCCTTCCTTCCGTGCCGAATCGACGAACCCGGCCGGAATCCCGCCAGCTCGGCCGTAGACGATGGCCGGACGTATGACCACGGTGCGTATGCCGCGCTGGGCGCCGTCGAGCACTCGACCTTCCACCGCCTGGCGCCACTGAACCAGCTCCGTGGGTTGTGGTGGCGTCGTCTCGTCCACCACCGTATCCCCAGTATTCCCGTGCGACCAGATCCCGCTGGTGTACACGAAGGGCTTGTTGCTGCCGGCCAGGGCGTCCAGGATGGCGTCGATGGCGGGGCCATCCACGGCCGGATCGTAGGTGGTGGCCAGGCTGATTACGCCGTCCGCGGAACGGGCCGCGGGCCCAACACTGTTCGGATCGGAAAAATCGCCGCGCACAGGCCGGATGCCGGCCGCGGTCAGCCGGTCGGCAGCCGCATCACTTCGCGCCAGCCCGGTGAGTTTGTGGCCCGCGGCGCGGAGCCGGTCGGCCACGGCAGTGCCGATATACCCGGTAGCGCCGGTAAGAAAAACCTGCATGATCAGGTGCTCCCCTGATAAAAGGTCGACGTGTCAGAGCATAGAAAAGCTACACCCGGATGACCGTGGCTGATTTTCGTGGTCGAAGTCGCCTGAAATACCAAAGCCCCTCGGCGATTGCCGAGGGGCTCCGTGTGTTGGTCTTGGTATTATCGAACAGGTTGCGGCTACTGCTTCACCCAGGTGGGCCGGAGATCGCGGGTCACATTGGTGATCAACTGGCCCACAACCTCACCATATGCCTCTTCCTTATCCCGCATCGCGATCGAAGGCAGCGCGCCGGAGAGGCCGATGCGCCCCACGGTCCCGTTGGCGGCGCTGCTCGAGCGCCACATCGTTCCGCCGGTCCTGGTCGACAGCAGTCGAACGGTGAGCTCGGCGGACACCGCCGCCCGGACATTCATGCCGGACACACTGAGATTGCCGCGCGGCTTGACCCCGGAAACCTTGAGATGTCCTACGAAGACCGCCGGAACGTTCTTCTCACGGCCGAGCGCCAGTGCCATCGCCGCAGCATCGGCGTCCGCCGCGAAGCTCTTGAGCGAAGCATCCCCGCCGTCGAGCTCCAGCAGCTCGACACCCGACTGACTCTTCAGCAGCGCTTCAGCAAAGCGCTCCGTCGCCAGCGTGCTCATAACGTTGTTGGACTGCTCGGTTGAGAACGCGACGATGGCGATGCGGCCATACGGCGCGAGGTCGAGCCGGGCAGGGACCGCCGCGTACTTGGGAGAGCAGGCCGACAGCGCCAACGCTCCGCAAAGCGCGAGTGCGTATTGCGTACGGCCAGTCCGGTTTGCGCTGTTCCTGAACATAAGTGGCACCTGATGACGGGGACCCGTCCATGCAGGCAAGACGCAAGCCAGGCGAGCTCAGAGGAGGCTGGGGGTGCGGGAACTCGACCTCTCGGTCGTCGCGGTCGTGCTGTTCTGACTCCCCGGTAGCGACACCTGCACCGACGCCCGGCCCAGGTGAGCCGGCCAGCGAAGCGTGACCGAATCGCCCTGCCGGGTGCGATCCAGGCCTCGCTCCGATTTAGCCACCGTCTCGATCGGGAAGGTCCAGATCTCGGCCTCGGGGTCCGACCGCAGGTCGAGTGGGGCAAAGAGCGAGAGCTCGGGCGCGAAGAGATCGTCCGCCGGTCCGATCGAACCATCCCACCGGTAGCCGACCCTCAATGTCCCGTCCGCGGCGAACTCGAATCTCTTCTCCAGCGTCTTGTCGCCCGCCTGGCCGGAGAACGAGCATACGATCTCGATGCTGTCGTGTTGCCGCTCGATGGTGAAGCTCCCCGGGCTCTGGGCCCACGAGCGTGCAGGCCAGTAATCGCCGCCGGCATATTGCTCGAGAGTCAGCCCCCTCGGCAGCACCCGGTCGACGAAGATGGCCCGCGGGTCGGTGTCGAGCGGAGGGCGATGCTCCAGTCGAAGACCATTCTCGATGTCGTGAATGCTGGGGGCGCCCCCATCCCCGCCGGCGTGCGCCTCGGCATGTTGCTCCAGGGCGGTGTCATGATAGGCCTCGCGCCGCCGGGTGAGCGTGTTTGCATAGTTCACGCCGGTGGCGAAGATGGTGTACTCCTCCAAGGCGCCTCCCCGGCGGGGACTCAGCAGTGCCGAGAAGCGGTCCGAATGAACCCAGATCTCGTCGTGTCCGTCGCCATCGAGGTCCAGCACCTCCACGCCGAGTGACTCGCCGCGGCGGAGCTCCGACTCCGCCAGTGCGAGGTTACTCCAGATCGCTTCGCGCAGATGGGGCAGGTACAGACCGCCAAAGACGCCATGCCAGTAGGCATCGTTGCACTGAGCCCGACCCACGGCCCGGCGAGCCGCAAGGGGATCACCCCGGCGCCGGCAGAGCAGGGAGAGGGCCATCATCTTCTTGTGCATCCGGTTGGATTCGGAGTATTTGACCAGAAAGTTGCGCCAGTGGGCGCCACGAATGAGCGCGCCATCCGGGCCGGCCAGGCGCGCCTCGCCCAGATCTCGCTCCAACCGGATCAATCGGAGTGCGGCATCGGGAGGCAGGGACCAGCCCTCCATCTCCCGGTAGGAGGCGGTCGGGAGGTAGGCAATGCCGCCGCTGGGCACAGAGTCCAGCGCATCGCGCAAGGTGCTGAGTTGAACTTCGCCGCCCTCGACCAGGCCGTTGATGGTGGCCGTGAAACGATCCAGCCAGCCACGCTCGTACACCCACTCCTTGGTTCCCGGCCAGCCGCCGAACTTCTCCCCGTCATCGGCCAGGACCGCCAGCCGGTGACCCGCGCCGCGGAGCTCCCGCAGGTAGGCCGCGGTCTCCTCCGGTGGCCGGAACGGAATCAGGTACCGCAGACGCTCGTCGATTGGGAAGAGGGCCACCCCCTTCCCGTCGCTCTCGGTCCAGTAGGGGGTGTGGAGCTGCTCGCTCGCGAATCCGGACACCAGAAAATGGCGGTCGTCCACCAGAGCGTAGCGCACCCCCGCATCCGCCAGATCGGCGGCGAGCTCGGGTTCCCACACTCGTTCCGTGAGCCACAGCCCCTGGGCATCGACGCCGAAGCGCCGGCGCACCGCGTCCCGCATCCATTGGATTTGCTCGACCCGGTCTGCCCGGGGGAGGGCGGCGAGCACCGGCTCGTAGAATCCGGCGAGGAGTAACTCAACCTTCCGGTCCGACACCAGCTTTCCCAGGAGATCCAGATACCCGGTATCGTGCTTCTCCAGCCACTCAAGCAGAGGCCCGGACAAATGCAGAACCAGAGGCAGAAACCCGCGCTCTGACAGCCGCTCAAGGATGGGCCGGTACACATCCTGGACGTGCTGCTCGAAGACGTGGTCGAAGTTGCCGACCGGTTGATGCAGGTGAAGGCCGAAGACGAGTCGAATCGACGCCATGCGCTACCCGACGACCAGGGAGCGGGAGCCCCCAAGCGCAGCGGCCACTGCGGGCAGGACGTTGGGAAAGACCTGATCCCGACGGTACAACTCCTCGGCCAGCCGTTGAGCCGACTCGAGATCTCCTTCTCGGCCGGGTCCGAGCGCGGCGATCAGCTTCTCGGCATCGTCGCAATGTTCGTTGAACCGCTTCTCGGCATAATCGGCTGCGGCACCGGTCGAGATGATGAACTGCCAGTCGGAGGACTGGGCCAGCAGGAGCTCCCTTGCCGCCTGGGCCAGTACCGGACGGGCGGCCGGCGCCGCCAGCGCGGCCGGCGCCGCATCCCAGAAGGACTGCTCCAGTGGCCAGAGCCGCTCCCAGGTCCACGCGGTCTGCTCGCTGAGCCACATACTGCTGTCGCCATTGGCGCCCCAGGAGCCCCAGGGCAGCCGGATGGCCGCGCGGGGGGGATGCGCCTCGAGATGGCGGGAGCCGGTGGTCGGCTGAATCGCGTCCCGCTTTCCGGCGAGTGATCGATAGACGTGACCGAGGAATTCGGGGCCCTCGAACCACCAGTGTCCGAAGAGCTCGGTGTCGAACGGCGCCACAACCACACTCTCACGATTCTGGGACTGGCCGGCGGAGATGCCGGTCAGGAGATTGGCGAAGTGGTCGGCGTGATCCCGAGCACGCCCGGAGGCGGCGGCCGGGTTGTAGGGCTGCTTCGCACCGAGGTCTACCGCCGGTCCCGTGACTCGCCAGAGCTTGAGGCCTCCGGGCCAGCGCATCTTGTGGAACTCGAGGTAGGACTCGTCGCCCGGGTATCCCTCGGAGCGGCTCCAGACCTGCATCGAGGCGCGGGGGTCTCGCACGTAGGCGGCCACCGAGCCGTGGGCCACCCGGTACGCGCGGTAGGGAGAGCGCAACGGTTCCGCCGGCAGGCCCGGACCCGCCGCCATATGGACGATGGGATCGCCGGCCGGATCGCCCGAGAGGCCGAGCGGCCGTCCGGCGGCGGCGAGATGCGCGTCCACGAAAAAGTATTGGAAGCCGGCGTCGGCCAGATGTTCCTCGATCCCCCGCCGCACCCCGGTTCGGGGCGCGGTAGGCCATGGCTCCCACGGCCCTCGTGGCCGGTACGCGCACTCCGGCAGCCAGCACCCCCTGGGCGATCGCCCGAAGAGGCGCCGGTGTTCCGAAACCCCGACCGCGAGCTGGAGCCGGATACTTTCGTCTCGTGCCAGGAGCGGGAGATAGCCGTGGGTGGCCGCGGAACTGATGATCTCGATGCGGCCGGCCGATTCGAGTGCGCGGAACGCCGCGATGAGATCCTGGTCGATGGCGTGGAACAGATCGCGCAACCGGATCAGCCGGTCACGCCAGAATTCCACCAATGGAAGGAGATGGTTCTCCCCGGTGGCAGCCAGCGAGCCCGGCGCGTCGTCGCAGGCCTTGAGGCGCTGAGTGAAGAACGTCTCCATTTCAGAGGCGAAGGTCGGGCTGGTGAGCTGATTGGCAAGGACCGGGGTGAAGCCGATGGTGAGGGGGGAGGGCACCGCATCTGCCGAGAGGCCTCGGAGAACCTCCAGCAAGGGGAGATAGGTGTCGAGCGCCGCCTCACAGATCCAGTCGCTGCCGTGCGGCCAGCGCCCATGGTTCAGGACGTAGGGCAGGTGACTGTGCAATGTGAAAATGAAGTCCGTCTGGCGGGGATTCATCGGACACCGGACGAATGGGCCAGCGCGCGGCGGTAGACGTCGATGTACATGGCTACGGAGCGCTCCCAGCTGAAGTCACTCGCCATCCCCTGGCGGATGATCGCCTGCCACCTGGCGGGATGGCGGAACCGGTCGAGCGCCCGGAAGGTAGCCTCCTGGAAGGCTTCCGGGGTGTACGGCTCGAAAGCGAATCCTGTTACCTCGTCTTCGACCGTGTCGGACAGGCCGCCAACGTCGCGTACGATAGGTGGCGCCCCGTAGCGCTGCGCCCGCATCTGGGTGAGGCCGCACGGCTCATACAGGGATGGCATGAGAAACAGGTCCGCCCCGGCCATGAGCCGGTGCTCCAGGCGGTCGGTGAAGTCGAGCTGCACGCCCACCCGGTCGGGCGCGGACGAAGCCAGCTCCACCAACGCGGTCTCGTACTGCTTCTCTCCGCTGCCCAGAAATACGAACTGGGCATCGAGGGCCAGCAGCTCATCACTCTGCAGGATGAGATCGAGCCCCTTCTGGGTGACCATGCGGCCGGTCATGCCGAAGAGGGGAACCTTCCGTCGCTGAGGAAGGCCGAACGAGCGCTGGAGGGCGGCCTTGCAGCGCCGTTTCCCCTCCAGATTCTCCGCCGAGTACTGGGCCGTGATCTGGCCATCGCCCGCCGGATCCCAGGTCCGCTGGTCGATCCCGTTGAGCACCCCGACGAAACGGTCCGCCAGCCAGGTGAACACATCGTGCAGGCCAAAGCCGCCACCAGGAGTGCGTAGCTCCTCGGCCTGGGTGGGGCTCACCGTGGTGACGAAGTCGGCGAACGCCAACCCGCCCTTGAGGAAGTTGACCTTGCCGTACCACTCCAGCTGGCGCCAGTTGTACAGCTCCCAGGGCAAACCGATCTGTGGCATCACCTCGGGGGGGAAGTGTCCCTGATAGCCGGGGTTATGAACCGAGAGAACCGTGGTTGCACCGCTCGAGTACCGCTCGTTCAGCGAGGTGCGCAGATAGATCAGCGCCAGAGCGGTGTGCCAGTCATGCACGTGAAGGAGGATCGGACCGGGCACGAGGCGGGGCAGGGCAGTGACCGCCGCCAGCGCGAAGAAGGCGAACCGGCGAGCGTTGTCGAGATAGTCCACGGCGTTCTCGCCGTAGATGCCCGGCCGGTTGAAATAATCCAGGTGCTCGATGAAGTACACCTGGGGTCCTGCCCGCGGTCCGGCCACGCGAAAGACGCGGGCTTCTTCGGTATGGGATCCCATGGGAACCAGAAACGGCTGGCCCACCGGCTCGAGGTCGGGATCGACATCGCGAACGGAGCGGTACAGCGGCAGAATGGCGGTGACGTCGAGCCCGGCGGCCTGCTGGAAGTTGGCCAGCCCGCTGACCGCTTCGGCCAGGCCACCGATGCGGGCGTAGGGGAAGTATTCCGCGGCAACGTGAACGACGGAGACTGGCTTGCCTCCGGGGGTCTTGAGCGACGGTGTGGAGGTCACCGGCTCGCGAGCCGGTTGACGCAAGGTCGCCATCCTGTCTGCCTCAAGCCGTGGGAGGATCGTCGCCGGACGCCTCCCCGTGAATCGCCGGTGCGTAGTATTCCTGCACGTATTCCCGCAGCATACGCCGGGCGGTGAACCGGCTGCCGGCCAGTCGAAGCGCGTGACGCATCTTCTCTACCCAGCCCAGCGGAGTTCCGTGGGCGTTCCGGGTGTAGTAGAGCGGGACGATCTGTTCCTCCAGCAGCCGGTAGAAATCCTCGGCATCCGCCGCATCGGCGTCCTCAGCCTCGGCCCCGGGAGAGATGGCCCACCCGCTCAGTCCATCGTAGCCCTCCTGCCACCATCCGTCGAGGGTGCTGAGCTGAGGCACTCCATTGAGCCCTGCCTTCATGCCGCTGGTGCCCGATGCCTCGAGCGGCACCCGCGGCAGGTTGAGCCACAGATCGACGCCCTGCACCAGGAGGTGCGCGAGGTGCATGTCGTAATCCTCGAGGAATGCCACCCGGCCTTCGAACGCGGGATCACGGGTGAAGTGGTACACCGATTGGAGGACTTCCTTGCCCGGGTTGTCCGCCGGGTGAGCCTTGCCGGCGAAGATGATCTGTACCGGACGCCGTGGGTCCACCAGGAGACGCCGGAGCCGGTCGATATCCCGGAACATCAGATTGGCTCGCTTGTAGGTGGCGAAGCGGCGACCAAAGCCAATGGTCAACGCCATGGGGTCCAGCAGAGTTCCCGCTCCCACCACCTGCGCGGCCTCCTTGAGCTGGCCGGCAAACCGGCGGCGGGCGTCCTCGCGCACGAAATTGGACAACACTCGTTTCAGCCTTAGATGCGCCTCCCACAGCTTGGCATGGTCCAGGGTGAGCACCCGGTCCCAGAAGCCCGGCTCCTCGAGGCGCTCGCCCCAGTCGGGGCCGAGGTGCTCGTCCAGCAGGGCCATGATCGGACTAGCCATCCACGTGGCCAGATGCACGCCGTTGGTAACGTGCCCGATCGGCACCGCCTCCCAATGCCGGTTGGGCCAGAGCTCACGCCAGATGTTGCGGGAGACCTGGCCGTGCCGGCGGGAAACACCATTCACCCGGGCGGAGAGCCGCATCGCGGTCACCGTCATGTGAAACTGCCCCGGCAGGGCAGGGTGGGTGCCGAGGCCAAAGAACGCCTCCCGATCGATCCCCATTTCTTCCCACACCGGTCCGGCGCAGGCCGCGAGCTGCTCGATGGTGAAGGCGTCGTGACCGGCCGGAACCGGGGTGTGGGTGGTGAAGATGCTTTGGGCTCGGACCTGACCCACGGCCTCCTGGTACGATGCCCCACCCGCGATCTGCTCGCGGAGCCGCTCCACCAACATGAATGCGGCGTGCCCTTCGTTGGCGTGCCACACCGAGGGTTCGATTCCCATGGCCCGGAGGACCCGCACGCCGCCGATGCCGAGAATCCATTCCTGCCTCAGGCGCAGCTCCGGCCCGCCGGCGTAGAGCTTGTTCATCAGCCCCCGGTCATCCGGGTGATTCGCTTCCATGTTGGTGTCGAGCAGGTAGATCGGGACCCGGCCCACCATCATCCGCCAGGCTCTCACGTGGACCGGCCGTCCGAAACTCTCCACCGTGGTGAGCCATGGCTGATGGTTCGATCCCGCCACCGCCACCAGCGGAGTGGCGCTCACGTCGTACTCGACGTCGCTGTCCTCCTGCCAGCCATCGAGAGTCAGCCGCTGGTCGAAGTAGCCCTTGCGGTAGAAGAGGCCGACCCCCACCATCGGTACGCCGAGATCGCTTGCCGCCTTGCAATGGTCGCCGGCCAGCACGCCCAGGCCGCCGGAGTAGATCGGCACCGAGTTGTGGAGCCCGAACTCGGCGCAGAAGTACGCTACCGGGCCGCGGTCGAGATCGGGATAGTTCTGGGCAAACCAGGTATCGCCGTGGTTCGCCTCGTGCGCCATCCGCTCCATGACGTCGTCGTACCGGCGGAGGAAATCGCTGTCGCTGGCACAGGCGGCGATCTGGGCGGGGTCGACCCGGCAGAGCAGCTCCAGCGGATTATGCCGGGTGTCGTGCCAGAGCGGCTCGTCGATGGATTGGAAAAGTCCGCGTGCCTCGCGATTCCAGCTCCACCACAGGTTCATCGCGATGGTCGCGAGCCCCTCGATGCGGACGGGAAGATATGGAATGCGGCTCTGTTGAATCAGCATGGCCAATTATAGCGGGGCAGATGGGCAGCGGGGCAGCGGGGCAGCGGGGCAGTACGCCCCGCTGCCCCGCTTTCAATGCACCAGCTTCTTATACCTGATCCGGTGCGGCTGATCAACCGAGGAGCCTTTGCGCTTGTGGTAATCCGCCGCGTACTCCTGGTAGTTCCCCTCGTACCACACGGCCTCGCTGTTGCCCTCGAAGGCGAGGATGTGGGTAGCGATCCGATCGAGAAACCAGCGGTCGTGACTGATGACCACGGCGCAGCCGGCAAAGCCCAGCAGCGCATCTTCCAGCGCGCGCAGGGTATCGACATCCAGATCGTTGGTGGGCTCGTCGAGGAGCAGGAGGTTGCCGCCGCTCTTGAGGAGCTTGGCCAGATGCAGCCGGTTCCGCTCGCCACCGGAGAGGGTGGCCACCTTTTTCTGCTGATCGGATCCGCGGAAGTTGAATCCCGCCGCGTAGGCCCGGGCATTGACGGTCCGGCGGCCGAACTGGAGCTGGTCCTGGCCACCGGAGATCTCCTGGTAGACGGTCTTGCCGGGGTCGAGCGTGTCCCGGCTCTGATCCACGTGGGCGATCTGCACCGTGGAGCCCACCGTGAGCGCACCGGCGTCGGGCCGTTCCTGACCGGTGATCATCCGGAAGAGCGTGGTCTTGCCGGCCCCGTTCGGTCCGATCACGCCCACGATGCCGCCGCGGGGCAGCGAGAAGCTGAGATTCTCGAAGAGGAGCCGGTCGCCAAATCCCTTGGCAACCTCGCTCGCAATGACGACCTCGTCGCCCAGCCGCTCAGGGACGGGAATGAGGATCTCGGCGCTGCCCTCGGTCTGCCGCTCCGCCTCCTCCCGCAACTCCTCGTAGCGGGTGATGCGGGCCTTGCTCTTGGCCTGACGGGCGCGGGGAGACATCCGGACCCACTCCAGCTCACGCTGCAGCGTCTTCTGCCGGGCGGACGCCTGCTTTTCTTCCTGGCCGAGCCGCCGCTCCTTTTGCTCCAACCAGGACGAGTAGTTGCCTTCCCAGGGAATTCCCGCCCCCTGGTACAGCTCGAGGATCCACCCCGCCACGTTGTCGAGGAAGTAGCGGTCGTGGGTAACCGCAACCACGGTGCCCGGGAATTCGGCGAGGTAGCGCTCCAGCCACCAGACACTCTCGGCATCGAGGTGGTTGGTGGGCTCGTCCAGCAGGAGCATGTCCGGCTGTTCCAGGAGCAGGCGGCAAAGCGCCACCCGCCGCCGCTCGCCGCCGGAGATCTTCATCACGTCCGCCTCGCCCGGCGGGAGCCGGAGCGCGTCCATGGCCATGTCGATTTTATGATCCAGCTCCCATAACCCGAGCGCGTCGATCCGCTCCTGAAGATTGCCCTGCTTCTCCAGCAGCCGGGTCATCTCGTCGTCGCCCATCGGCTGGGCGAACCGGGCGCTGATCTCGTTGAACTGATCGAGCATCTGCTGCTGCTCGTGTACACCCTCCATCACATTGCCGCGGACGTCCTTGGCCGGGTCGAGCTGCGGTTCCTGCGGCAGGTAGCCGATCTTGGTCCCCGCCAGCGGGCGAGCCTCACCCAGGAAGTCCTTGTCCACACCGGCCATGATGCGAAGCAAGGAGGACTTTCCCGCGCCGTTCGCGCCCAGCACGCCGATTTTGGCGCCGGGAAAGAACGACAGATGAATTCCCTTGAGGATCTCGCGGGAGGGTGGCACGACCTTCCGGAGGTCGCGCATCGTGAAGATGTATTCGCCGGCCATAGGGCGGGAAGATAGCGGGGGCTATGGGCTATGGGCTATGCGCTATGGGCTATGGGCAATTGTCGCGGTCCGTAGCTCTGATCCCTCTAGTCGAGACTGGAAAGGTCCCCGGCGCAGCCCATAGCCCATCGCCAAGAGCCTTCTTCCAAAACAAGAAGGGCGCCCCAGCGGGAGCGCCCTCGGTAACACCCGGATGGACCGGGCTAGCTCAGGTTCTTGTTCGCAATCTTCGCGAGGTCGAACATGGTAACCTGGCTCCTGCCGCCGAAGAGCGGGCGGAGCTTCTCGTCGGCGTTGATGGCCCGACGGTTCTTGGAATCCTGCAGATCGTGCCGTTTGATGTATTGCCAGAGCTTGCTGATGACCTGGGTCCGCGGCACCGCACCGCTGCCGATGACGGCCGCCAGGTTTGAGCTCGGCTGCATCGGTCTCATGAATGCGGGATTGGGCGCGCGCTTCTTTCCTGAGGACTTCCTCTTGGTGGCTCTCTTCGCTGCCTTCTTGCGGGCGGCGGGCCGCCTGGCTGACTTCTTCGCTGACTTCTTCGCTGACTTCTTTCTACCGGCAGTCTTTTTTCGCTTGGTGGTGGCCATGCAGTATCTCCCTGATTGAGTGAGAACTGTGCTGTGCCTCGGAACCAACGAAACTACCGTGATCAACAGTAAGCAGACCGCGCCATGATGCAATAGGGAATCGGCAATTTCCCCTCTGAGAACCGGCCCGGCCCGTTCCGGGGGGACCCCCGGCGCCGGGGTGCGTGGGGGTATCTTCCAGAGGAGGCACGAACATTTCTCCTCGGGGCCAGACACTCGAATGGTGGTCGATATGCCCTGCAAACACTCGATTCTCCCGCCTGCCACGCTGGTCCTGGCCGCGCTCACTCTGCTCCCCGCGATGCGGATTTCCCCTCGGGGAGACCCGAAATGCGATCCCGACAACGGCGGCCTCATACTGCCCGATGGCTTCTGCGCCACCGTGGTCGCGAGTCAGCTGGGACCGGTGCGCCAGCTGGTGGTGGCTCCCAACGGTGACCTGTATGCTGCCCTGAGCGGGAAGCCTGGCGACAACACCGGTGGGGTGCTGGCATTCAGGGACAAGGACGGTGACGGGAAGCCCGACGAACGCGCCAGCTTCGGCCCGGGCGGCGGGAACGACGTCAAGGTTCACGATGGTCACGTCTACTTCGCGCTGAACGACCGCATCGTGCGGTACCGCCTCTCCGGCAAGCTGGAGCCTGAGGGAAAGGAGGAAACGGTGGCGGCCGGACTTCCCAGCGAAGGGAACCACAAAACAAAGAGCATCGCCTTCGGGCCGGGTGACACGATGTACGTGGTCATCGGCTCGGCAACCAACAGTTGCCAGGAGAC
>CAZASU010000049.1:0-1582 GCA_964487785.1 uncultured Gemmatimonadaceae bacterium
TACAGAAACTCGCCTTTCTTGATCATGCCAAACCGTTCCCGCGCCACCCGCTCCTGCATCCGGGGATCGAGCTCGATGGCGACCGCCGCCGTGGTCAGCGAGTCCACCAACCGCTCGAGCCGCAGGACGTTAGCCCGCTCCTCCGCTTCTTCGCCCCGGAGCTGCAGCAGATCCAGCGTGCCGTATTCCCCTCCCTGAAGCGCAAAGTACAGCGCAGCAACCAGGCCGATGATCGTGGCCCAGCGGCCGGCGGTCACAGCGGGTAGAGGTCCCGGCCCGGATAGTGAGCCAGATCGCCCAGCTCCTCGGCGATTCGGAGCAGCTGATTGTACTTGGCGGTGCGATCGGTCCGGCTGGCGCTGCCGGTCTTGATCTGCCCCGCCCCGGTGGCCACGGCGAGATCGGCGATGAACGTATCCTCGGTCTCACCTGACCGGTGCGAGATCACCACCCCGTACGCGCTTCCCTTGGCCAGCTCGATGCACTGGAGGGTCTCGGTCAGGGTGCCGATCTGGTTGACCTTTACCAGGACAGCGTTGGCCACGTTCTCCTCGATCCCGCGGCCGAGCCGGTCCACGTTGGTGACGAACAGATCGTCGCCCACCAGCTGGACCCGCTCGTGCAACCGCTCGGTGAGCAGCGCCCAGCCCTTCCAGTCGTTCTCGGCCAGACCATCCTCGATCGACACGATCGGATACCGATCCACCCAGCCGGCATACAGATCCACCATCTGCTCGGCCGACTTCCGGCTCCCATCGCCCTTCTTGAACACGTACTCGCCGTCCTGATACAGCTCCGACGCCGCCACGTCGAGCGCGATGGCCACGTCGGCACCCGGCTCGTATCCCGCCGCCTTGATCGCCTGCATCACTACATCGAGCGCGGCCTCATTGGACGGCAGCATGGGAGCGAAGCCGCCTTCGTCCCCCACAGCGGTGGACAGTCCCATCTTGCTCAGGACCTTCTTGAGGGCGTGGAAGACCTCCACTCCCATGCGCAGGCCTTCGGGAAAGGTCTCCGCCCCGATGGGCACGATCATGAACTCCTGGGCATCGACGTTATTCGACGCGTGGGCGCCGCCGTTCAGGATGTTCATCATGGGAACCGGGAGCACCCGCGCCATCGGTCCGCCGAGGTAGCGGTACAACGGCAGCCCGCAATCCTGGGCTGCCGCCCGGGCGACCGCGAGCGACACACTGAGGATGGCGTTGGCGCCGAGCTTGCTCTTATTCGGGGTTCCGTCGGCGTCCATCATCTCGGCGTCAACCTCGATCTGGTCGGCCGCGGCCCTTCCCTCCAGCCTGGGACCCAGCACCTCGTTCACGTTTCGCACCGCTTCCGTCACGCCCTTCCCGGCATACCGCTTCAAATCGCCGTCGCGCAGCTCCACCGCCTCGTGCTCCCCGGTTGATGCGCCGCTGGGGACGGCCGCCCGTCCCTGCGCGCCACTCGACAGGACCACATCGGTTTCGACCGTCGGGTTGCCCCGGCTATCCAGGATCTCGCGAGCGTGCACTTCGATGATGGTGGACATGTTGATCCGGAAAGGGAAACCTAGAAAACAGTCTAGGGTCTAGGGTCT
>CAZASU010000049.1:1682-5592 GCA_964487785.1 uncultured Gemmatimonadaceae bacterium
GGGTCTAGGCCATGCGGGACCGAACCTAGCGGGCCGGCCCGGACCACGTCAACCGAAGTGATTGAATCCGTGGAGGTCGAGAGAGCGGTCTGCCAGCCGGAAGACAACTCCGCTCCCCTCCTCGGCCAAGCCAATGCGAGTCAGCGGGATGCCACACTCCCGGACGAACAGGTCCACGGCGTCGAACCGGGCCGGCAGCGCCACCAGGAGCTCGTAGTCCTCGCCGCCTTCGGCGGCAAAGCGCTCGGGAGGCACACCCAGCCGCCCGGCCTCCTCGGTGACCTCGGATGCAACCGGTATCGTGTTCAGATCGATCTCCAGCGCGACTCCCGACGCAGCGGCGAGGTGCCACGTGTCTCCGGCGAGTCCGTCACTCAGATCGATCATCGCGCGTGCGCCATGCCGAGCCAGCCACCGGCCGGCTGCGATCCTGGGCTCGGGATGCGCGAAGCGCGACCTTGCCCCCGGCATCGGCACCGCCCCCCGACGCCACGCCTCGAGCGCGGCCCGAGCTCCCCCGAGGCTCCCAGTGACCCAGAGCCGATCTCCCGGCTCCGCTCCGCCGCGGGTCACGGGTGCCCGGGTGCGACCGACCACCGTGACCGTCACGCTCCAGGCCGGGCCGGACGCGAGGTCACCGCCCAGAACCATCGAGCGCACCGATTGCGCCGCCGCACCCACGCCGGCCATTACCTGGAGCAGCTCGGCCTCCGCGGCTGTGGCCGGCATGGTGACCGCGCAGAGGAGACCGATGGGCTCGGCGCCTTCGGCCGCCAGGTCCGAGAGGGCCGCCGCAGTCGCGCGCCAGCCGACCTCTTCCGGGCTGATCCAGTCCCGGCGGAAGTGCACGCCTTCCACGCTGACATCGGTGCTGAACGCGAGGAACTCCTCGCCCTCGCGTACCAGGCCGCAGTCATCGCCCAAGCCGGTGCCCTGGTCGCCCAGCACCTGGGCGATTTTTCGGATGCGATCGAACTCGGGTCCGGGACCGAGCGCCAGCCTCTGCCCCGGCCGCCCCCGCATCATGGCCGGATCACGCTCAGCCGGAAGCGCACCAGGCCACGGTCGGTGGCCACCCAGAGATGCTCGTTGTCCACCGCAAGATCGTTGACGGCGCCGGGCAGATCGGCGTCGCGCAGGGGACGGAGCGGCGGCGTCCTGAGCCGGGCGAATCCGAGCGCTCGATCGCCCGCGACCCAAAATCCCTGGCCGTCGGGCACGAACCGACGAAGGCGACCGAGCAAGGCGGAGAGGTTCGGGCCCAGCGTCCACCGGCGACTCTTGGGATCGCGCCACAGGAGACCGTCGCGGGTGAGCGCCACCAGTGTATCGCCCAGGGTGGCGAGGTCCACGACCGGAGTCTGGAAGCTGGGTGAGGCCAGGCCCTCCGGCCGGACCAATCCTCCCAGCCCCGGGAGCGACAGCAGTACGCCGGAAGGAGTTCCGACCCAGACCGAATCGCCGGCCGGGAAGACGGCGTACACGGGGTCGCTATAGGCTGGCGCGACCCGCTCCACCGCGAGGGAATCGCTGATCCGGGCGACTCCCCGGGCCGTGCCGACCGTGATTCTGCCGCCACGTGAAGCGATCGAGTTCACCCGGCTGTCCGGCAGGCCACGACTATCGTCGACCAGCTCGACCCTGCCGTCGGCCGGGTTGACTCGCGCGACGCCGAGGTCGGTGGCCGCCCAGATTGCCCTGCCCTGACCGGTCAGCTCGCGGACCTGATCGAACGGGGTTCCGGTGGCCGACGGGCCCGGGAGCGATCGAAATTCGCTGAAATCGCCGGCCACGAAAGTGAGGGAAGCATCGGCGAGCGGGGTCCGGTCTGTGCCGGCCCACACGCCGCCGGGCCAGCTGAACACGGCGCCGACCCGCTCCGATGGCAGTCCGAAGTTGAGCCGCTGGGGAAGCGGCGCACCGTCGTCCACGTACAGCGCGCCGATGCCGGAAGTACCGAGGTACCACCCCCGATTGTCGAACGCACGCGCGGCCGCTGTGTAGCGCACATTGCGCAGACGATTGTCGCTCAGAATTGCCGCTGCATTCGCCTGGAGCGAGGGGTTGCTGCGGACCGCCTGCTCCACCGATGCCGCCACGACCTGGCGCCCCGGCGCTTGGGCCGGCACGGGCATCGTCCCGCCGCGGGGCAGCAGTTGCCATTCTCGCCGGGTGCGGACGTAGAGCCCGGCGCCGGGATTGTCCTGGTCGAACGCGATGGCGACCACTCCGTCAGGCACCACACCTTGATCCCACAGCTGGATATCGGGCTGATAGTGCACCCATCCGTCCGGACGAGCGAGCCACAAGGAGTTGTCGAGCGGATCGGCGAGGCCAGTGAAGACGCGCGCGAGCAGGGTTGGGGTGGGAGGATCGAACGACCCTTCCCAGCGCCGGAATTGCGGGTTCCAGATCAACACCGCGGATGGCGACGCGATATAGACGCGATCGAACGACGCGGCGATCGCGGTGATGCGGCTGAAGTCACCGATGACCGTGCGGTCTTCCGGACGCCAATCCCGGGTGAAAGACTGAGCCCCGGCAGGAGATGCCAGGCACAGAGTGGCGAGCACCGCCAGGAGATGACGCATCGAGAGAATCAAGTTTGGGGCCGGGGTAACTCGAACAGGACGGGCGGGCGCGGCGCTGGCCGGGCGGTACGGAGTACCTCCCACTCGCGCCAGAGATCGGGCAGTGCCTGCACCACGTCCATGGGCCGGAGGCTCCGAGCGGTGGAGCGTCGGGCCGCGAGATCAGCTGCTCGCCCCAGCGCCTGGGCGCCCAGCGCCGCCGCGATGTCAGGCTCGAGTCCGCTGGCGAGGTTGGTGCCCACCAGCCCGCTGAGCACATCACCGCTACCGCCGGTGGCGAGCCCGGGATTGCCGGCGACGATGGTGAGAAGCTGGCGCTCACGTGAAGCGATGACGGTGGGAACGCCCTTGAGCAGGATCACGGCGCCGGTTTCCTGGGCCGCCGCCGCGGCCGCGGCCCAGGGATCGAGCTCCCGCGTGCCCGCCAGCGCCGGAAACAGGGCGCGGAACTCGCCGGGGTGAGGGGTGAGCACGATGGCGCGTCCAGCGGCAAGCGGAGCCAGCTCAGCGGCGGCGCCCCCGAAGGCTACCAGCGCGTCGGCGTCCAGCACCACCGCCCGGGCGGCTTCCACCAGCGCGGTGATGAGCTTCCGCCGGCCCGGCTCTCGGCCGAGGCCGGGTCCGATGACCACCGAGTCGGCTCGGGCAATCAGCTCGAGGAGCGCGGCCGTCGGCGGCTGATCGAAATGGTGAGCGAAGGTCTGGACGTCCGGCTCTGCCTGCAGGAGCGCGGCAACGGTATCCGGTGGCGCCACCGCGTGCACCAGGCCCGCTCCCGCCCCAAACGCGGCCCGGGCCGCCATTCGCACGGCACCGCTCATGCCGGCGTCGCCGCCAACCACCACCACCCGACCACGGTCACCCTTGTGGTCCCGAGCCCGGAGCCGGCGCATCCACTGCGCGGCCTGCATGTCGCTGACCACGGCGGGCCAATCCGGATCGGCAGGCGGATGACCAATGTCGACGACGACGAGGTCGCCCACCTCGTCGCGCGCCAGCAGGTGGCCACGGCGGAATCCGCCGAAGGTCACGGTGAGGTCAGCCCGCGTTACCCCGTGGGCCGTCCCCGTCAGCAGGTCGACACCGGTGGGACCGTCGATGGCAACGAGGGGGACATCGAGATCGAGCAGGCGGGCGAGCAGCGCGGCCAGCCCGGCCCGCGGTGCCCCTGCTGCGCCGGTGCCGAGCAGTGCGTCGATGGCGAGCCCGACGCTGGGCCAGGGTCCGTCGGGACCGACTTCCCGCACTCCCGCAGCCCGGGCGAGCCTGGCCATTCGCTCACGCAGCTCCGATCCCGGCCCCGCCGAGGCCACCCAGAC
>CAZASU010000049.1:5692-7045 GCA_964487785.1 uncultured Gemmatimonadaceae bacterium
CCTATCGCCCGGCCGAAGCTGATCTCGCCGTTGTCGATGCGCAGATTGAACCCGCATTCCGGGTTGGTGCAGACCCACGCCTTGTAGGTGATAGGCGCGCCTTCACGACCGTAGTCCGACAGTGGGATCAGAGTTCCCTGTGAGCATTTCTGGCAGCCCGGCCACTCTTTCGTCTCCATGCTACCTCCCGGTGGCGTATCGACGGCTACGCACCGCGCAGGCCTTGCCAATCGTAGGAATCACCAAAGGCGTCGGCGAACTGGTACACCGCCTCGAAGTCGGACTCGGTGTCGCCCGGCTGGGTCACCAGCAGGCCGACATCGACCAGAGTGAAGACGATGCGGCCGATGTCCTCGGTGCGAGTGATACCCCAGTGAGCGAGAACGACCGGGGCCAACAATCCGAACTGCTTGCGGGCAAAGTCACGGCAGGCCCAGGCCAGCTCGGCCCCGGTCACGTGCCGCCGAGCCTGGAGGCTGGTCTGCAGAAACTCGATAGTTCCGAGGACGAAGAAATACCCGCGTTCGTGGAACTGACCGCCACGAGCGCGAATGCGAGCCATCACGTCGTCCGCGAACTGCAGATCGTTCACCGATGCGCCCCCACTGGAGCAGCCACCTGCACCTTGCGCGCGCCGTCGGCTCCACCTCGAGCCCGTTTCGGTGCGTACAGCGGAAAGGCGGATACCAGCTCCTCGACTTCTACCTTGATCGCGGCGAGGCTGTCCTCGTCCGGACTGATCAGCGCCCGATCGATCAGCTCCGCGATGCGACGCATCTCGCCGACGCCCAGTCCGCGGGTGGTGACCGCCGGGGTCCCGATCCGGATCCCGCTGGTCACAAACGCCGACTGGGGGTCGTCGGGGATCGTGTTTTTGTTCACGGTGATGCCCGCCTGGCCCAGGATCTTCTCCGCGGCCTTCCCGGTCAAACTCTTCGGCCGCAGGTCCACCAGCATCAGGTGCGAGTCGGTGCCGCCCGACACGATGGCAAAGCCGCGATCGATGAGCGCCTTGGCCAGGGCCTTGGCATTCTCCACCACCTGCCTGGCGTAGACCTTGAAGTCGTCGGTCAGCGCCTCACCGAAGGCCACCGCCTTGGCCGCGATGACATGCTCCAGCGGACCGCCCTGGGTTCCCGGAAACACCGATTTGTCGATCGCCTTGGCGTGCTCCATGGTGCACAGAATGAGGCCGCCGCGAGGGCCGCGCAGCGTCTTGTGAGTGGTGCTGGTGACGACCTGCGCGTGCGGAACGGGTGAAGGATAGACCCCTGCGGCTACGAGACCGGCGAAGTGCGCCATGTCGACCAGAAAGAAGGCTCCCACCTCGTCCGCGATGGATCGGAAGGCGGC
>CAZASU010000049.1:7145-15457 GCA_964487785.1 uncultured Gemmatimonadaceae bacterium
AAGTTTTCGCTGGCGATGAGCTCCAACCCGTCCTGCTGGCGGCGCAGCTCGGCATCGACCAGCCGGGCTACGGTCGGGTCGGCTTGGCGGAGTGATGCATTGTGGTCGAGGCTCATTCGCGCTCCTGTTCGATCTTCTCTACCCGGCGGCTGTGCCGGCCACCGGCGAATCCGGTGTCCAGCCACGTCTTCAGGATCTCGACTCCCTCTTCTTCGCTCACGAAGCGCGCCGGAAGGATGAGGATGTTGGCATCGTTGTGCTCCCGCGCGAGCCTGGCGAGCTCGGGCGACCAGGCCACCGCGGCACGGACGCCGGGGTGCCGGTTGGCCGCATACGACATCCCGAGTCCAGTTCCGCACAGCAGGATCCCACGGCTCGCATCGTGGTGCTCCACCTTGGACGCGACGCTGTGCGCGTAATCCGGATAGTCGGTGGAATCCAGACTGTGAGTGCCGAGGTCCAGCGGCTCGTACCCGAGCGCCCGCAGCTCCTCAACCAACCGCTCCTTCAGCTGGAAGCCGGCGTGGTCCGATCCGATGGGAATGACTTCGGCCATTGAGTCTAAGGTAAGAGAAGGCGGAAAGGGCGGAAAGGGCGGAACGGGCGGAAAAGCGGATGGCGCTGATTAGTAGTGAGACTATGAGGATACCACGGCTCACCTTCCGCCGCTACCGGCCCTACCGCCCACCCATCCACATCCGGTCCAGCCCGCTCACCGCCGCGATCCGCTGCTCGGCGAGCCGGTCGGCGGCGCGGTAGGTGGGGATCCGCTCCCGCCTGGCGATCTCGAAAATGCGGAGCAGGGTCTCGTAGATCTCCCCCGCCTTTTTCTTGGCCCGCTCGACCGGCCAGCGGTGCAGCTCGCCGTACACGTTGATGACCCCGCCGCCATTGATCACGTAGTCCGGGGCGTAGAGGACCTTCCGCTTCTCCACCTCATCGCCGTGACGATCCTCCGCCAGCTGGTTGTTGGCTCCTCCGGCGATGACTTGCACCTTGAGTCGCGGCAGGGTCTCGTCATTGATCGTGGCGCCCAGGGCGTTCGGAGAGAAGATCTCGGCCTCCTGATCGTAGATCACATCGGGCGAAACCGGGAGGGCGCCGAACTCCTGCACCGCGCGCCTCACCTTCTCCGCGTCGATGTCGGTGACAATGATCCTGGCACCCTCCCCGTGCAGATGCTGCATCAGGTAATACGCGACCTTACCAGCCCCCTGCACCGCTACCGTCTTCCCCGCCAGGCTGTCGCTGCCCCACCGCTCCCGGGCCGCCGCCTTCATCCCGACATACACCCCATAGCCGGTGACCGGCGACGGGTCGCCCGACAGGCCAAGCAGCCCGGCGACGTGGTCGGTTTCCAGCTTGATGTACTCCATGTCCGCGGGACTGGTGCCGATGTCCTCGGCGGTGATGTAGCGGCCACCGAGCGTCTCGATAAAGCGGCCGTGGGCGCGGAAGAGCGCCTCGCGGTCGGCCCGCTTGTTGTCGCCGATGATGACCGACTTGCCGCCGCCCAGGTTGATCCCCGCCACAGCCGACTTGTAGGTCATCCCGCGCGCCAGCCGCAGCGCGTCGGTGATCGCCTCATCGGTGCTCGCGTACTGCCAGAACCGGGTTCCGCCCAGCGCGGGGCCCAGCGTGGTATCGTGAATCGCGATGATGCCGAAATAGCCGCAGGAGGGATCGTGGGACAGCAGGACCTGCTCGTGGCCCAGGGTCTCCATGGCCGCGAAGATGTCCATCTGGGGGTGGGGTTCGTCCTGTAGGGGCGAGGCGTGCCTCGCCCGGGCGACGCTCGCGTCGCCCCTACGTGTCGTATCGCCCCTACGTGTCGTAGCCATAGAATCCTCGCCCGCTCTTCCGGCCCAGGTATCCCGCCGCCACCATCTTTCGCAACAGCGGCGCGGCGCGGTATTTGTCGTCGCCCAGCCCCTTCTGGAGTACCTCGAGGATGGCCAGGCACACATCGAGCCCGATGAAATCGGCCAACGCCAGCGGGCCCATGGGATGAGCCATGCCCAGCTTCATGACGGTATCGATCGATTCGGGAGTGGCCACCCCCTCCATCACACAGAAGATGGCCTCGTTGATCATCGGCATCAGCACCCGGTTGGAAACGAAGCCCGGATAGTCGTTCACTTCCACTGGGGTCTTGCCCAGCGCCCGGGCGGCTTCCATGACCGTGGCCGTGGTGGCGTCGCTCGTCGCGTGTCCCCGGATGACCTCGACCAGCTGCATCACCGGCACCGGATTCATGAAGTGCATGCCGATGACCTGCTCCGGTCTCCGGGTGCGGGCCGCGATCTCGGTGATCGAGATCGAGCTGGTGTTGCTGGCGAGGATGGCGCCCGGCGCCGCTATGCGATCGAGCTGCTCGAAGAGGGAGAACTTCACCGCCGGATTCTCGCTGGCCGCCTCGATGACGATCTCGGCCGGCGCGGCGGCCTCCAGCTTTGCCCCGGTGCTGATGCGTCCGAGTGTCTGTGCCGCAGCGTCCGGGGGGAGCGTGCCCTTCTTGACCTGGCGCTCGAGATTGCCCTTGATCGTTGCCGTGGCCTTGTCCAGGGCGGCTGGCGCGCTGTCGATGAGCGCCACCTCCCAGCCGTGCTGGGCAAAGACGTGAGCAATGCCGTTGCCCATGGTGCCCGCACCCACCACCGCCGCCCGCTTCACAGGGTCTCCTTTCGTGCCCAGCGCATGGTCACGAGCAAGGCGCCTGTGATGGCGACCGTGGCTATGAGCCCGCCCTCCGGTCCAAACCGGCCACCCGACAGCCACACCGGACCACCGGCGCAGTAGTCGAGGAGCGGGATGTCGAAGGGCAGACCACTCACCGGTGCATCGAGCGCGGCGAGCGTGCCGTTCCAGCCGAGGTGGGCTCCGAACGCCGTCCACAGTCCACCGGGGGCATAGAAGGCGACGCCGAGAAAGATTCCCGCGAGCGCGATGTTCCCGAGTCCCAAGGGGGTAACCCCCGGGTTCAGGCCGTGAAAGAGGGCGAAGACGAGTCCCGCCACCAGGACAAGAGCGGAGCCGCGCCCCAGGGCCGCTGCCATGAGGACGAGCGGTAGCCCCCGGAACATGATCTCCTCACTGAGGGCGGCAGGGGCCAGCACCACAAAAGTCTTCACCACCTGGATGACGTAATCGTTCGGCCCCCCGGCGTCGGGTGACCAGTGCGAGTGGGCGACGAGGACGGATCCCAGCAGAGCCAACCCCGCCGCGCCTGCCCCGATGCCCAGGCCGATCGCCCCCCCTCTCAGGCCGATCCGGGCGGGCGCCCAGCGTAAGTCCCAACGCCGGAGGCGGAGGGCCCGAAATCCGATCGCCCAGGTGGCGAAGGCAAAACCGAGGAGCTGACTGACGCCGGCAACCAGAATCTGTTCCGGGCCGGGCGCCAGAATCCTGCTCAGGCCATCGGCCACGCTGCCGTACTTTGCCAGAGCCCAGAGCGCCATGATCGTCCCGCTGGCGCTCATACCCAGTAACAGGAAGGCGACCGTCCATCCGATCGCCTTCCAGGGGGACATTCTGGTGGGACTGCGCTCTACCGAGGTCAAAGCAACGAGCGGATCTTCGGGCCGGCGGCGAGGATCAGGGCAGCGGCCAGACCGACTTTGAGCAGGTCGCCGGTCAGGAAGGGAACAAAGCCGACTCGGAACGCCACCGCGGGATTACCGCCCAACAGCGCCAGCTGGGCCACCCCTCCGATATGGATGATGGCCATGCCGAGCGCGCAGGACAGCAGCACGCGAAGCACCACCCGGCCGTTGACACTTCCAGACGACGCCGTCACCGGTCGCACCAATGCCCCGGTGACCGCGGCCGCGATGGGGAATGCGAGCAGGTAGCCGCCCGTCGGTCCCAGCAGGTGCCACGCGCCTGACCCGCCCGCGGCAAAAACTGGAAGTCCGAGGATGCCAAGCAGCAAGTAGAGCACTAGTGCGCTGAGCCCGCCGGCCGCTCCCAGGAGTCCGCCGATGGCGAGCACGGCCAGCGGCTGGAGCGTCATCGGGACCGGGCTGAATGGCACCGGCACCACAACCTGCGCAGCAACCGCAACGAGCAGTGCGCCGAGCCCGATGGCCAGGCTGCGCCGCGCCACCAAGACTCCAATGCGCGCGCGGCTCTGCTGCCCTACTGCTCCAGGATTCATCACAGCAGCTCCACACTGAGGGCAACCGCATTGCCACCGCCGAGACAGAGGGTGGCCAGGCCAGTGCTACCACCCCGGTCCCGGAGAGCATACAGTAGCGTCGTGAGCACCCGGGCGCCGCTTGCCCCGATCGGATGGCCCAGTGCCACGGCGCCGCCGTGTACGTTGACTCGATTCCAGTCCCAGCCAAGCTCCCGGCCGTCGGCCAGAGCCTGAACCGCGAAGGCCTCGTTGGCCTCGATCAGGTCGTAGTCACCAATGCTGGTGCCGGCCCTCTCCATCAAGGCCCGAACGGCCAGGACCGGAGCGAAGAAGATCTCGCGCGGCTCACCGCCCCCGGTGGCATATGCCGTGACCCGGGCCAGCGGCTGGAGCCCGTGGGCGCGGGCGAAGGCCAGCGAGGTAACGACCAGTGCACTCGCACCGTCGTTCAACCCAGGCGCGTTGCCGGCAGTGACCGTCCCGCCATCTTTCCGGAAAACGGGGTTCAGCTTGGCCAGAGTTTCGGGGGCGGTATCGCGCCGAGGCGACTCGTCGGCGGACACGGTCGCCGGACCGCCCTTCCCGGGCACCGGCACCGGCAGGATCTCCGCCTTGAATTTCCCGGCGTCAGTGGCGGCAACGGCCTTGCGATGGCTGTCGTAGGCGAAGGCATCCTGGTCGGCCCGGCTCACGCCGGCCTTATCAGCGGTGTATTCGGCGTACTCTCCCATGTGACAGCAGCCAAACGAGTCCCACAGGCCATCGTGGATCATGCCGTCGACCATGGTCTGATTACCGGCCTTGATTCCGCCGCGCATACCATAGACGTAGTGCGGCGCGCTCGACATCGACTCCTGGCCGCCGGCGACGATACACTCCGCGTCGCCCGCCTTGATGGCCTGAGACGCCAGCATCACGGCCTTGAGCCCGGAGCCGCAGACTTTATTGATGGTGAGCGCGGGAATCGAGGGGGGAAGTCCGGCATGGATGAGCGCCTGCCGTGCCGGAGCCTGTCCCGAGCCACCCTGGACCACCTGCCCCATGATGACTTCCTCCACCGCGCCCGGATCGACACCGGCGCGTGAGACCGCATCGCGGATGACCATGGCGCCGAGCTGGGGGGCCGTGAAAGAGGAGAGACCGCCGAGATAGCGGCCGATCGGGGTGCGGACGGCAGAGACGATGACTGGCGTGGTGCTATCGCTCACGGGTACTGGTCCGGTTCGGGTTCAGGCAGGGGCAAATTACGCGGGAAGTTGACGTTTGTCACCTTGCGCACGGCCTAATGGCGTCTCGAGGAGCTGGCGAAAGTACTTACGGGACCATACTGCGACTGCGAACCTCTTCACCCAGCCGCTCGAGAAACACGTTGACGGTCAGCACCTCCTGCTTCTTCCCCGCCCCACGCACCCGGAGCGCCAGGCTATCCGAGTCGGCTTCTCGCTGTCCGATCACGGCCATGTAGGGCACCTTCTGGACCTCACCCTCGCGAATCCGGTAGTTGAGGGTCTCGTTACGATCATCCACGTGCACCCGGAATCCGGCCAGCTTGAGCCGGCCGGCGACCTGGCGTGAGGCCTGGGCCTGCGCATCCGAGATGGGGATGACGCGGACCTGCTCCGGCGCCAGCCACACGGGGAACGCCCCCGCGAAGTGCTCGATGAGATTGCCGATGAACCGCTCCAGCGTGCCGAAGATGGCTCGATGGATCATCACCGGACGGTGGGGCCGGTTGTCCGGGCCGGTGTACTCCAGCTCGAACCGGTCGGGAAGGTTGAAGTCGAGCTGGATGGTAGGGCCCTGCCAGAGCCGGCCGATGGCATCCCGAAACTTGATGTCGATCTTGGGGCCGTAGAACGCTCCGCCACCCGCGTCGATCCGGTAGGGGATGCCCTTTCGGTCGAGCGCGCGCTGCAGCGTGGCCTCGGCGCGGTCCCAGACGGCGTCCTCACCCAGGCGCTCGGTGGGGCGGGTCGAGACCTCGAAGTCGAGCTCGAAGCCGAATGTCTCCCGCACCAGCCGGTCCACCTGCCCCAGGCAAAGGAAGATCTCGTCTTCCACCTGATCGAGGGTGCAGAAGATGTGGGCGTCGTCCATCGAGAGCCCACGGACCCGCAGCAGCCCGTGGAGCACGCCGGATCGCTCGTTACGATAGACGTTGGCCACCTCCGAGAAGCGGACCGGCAAGTCCCGATAGCTCCGCTGTTGACTCTTGTAGATGAGGGCGTGCATCGGGCAGTTCATCGGCTTGACCCGATAGCGCACGTCCTCGGCCTCCTCGTGACCCGCTGCCATCGGCGGATACTGATTGGCCTCATACAGCGGGAGGTGACCCGAGATCTTGAACAGCTCCTCGCGGGTGATGTTGGGGGTATAGACCAGGTCGTACCCGCTCCGAAGGTTGTCGTCCTCGACCGCCCGGGTGAGGAGCCACTTGATCATGGCGCCCTTGGGGTGCCAGAACGCCAGCCCGGGCCCGACCGTCTCCTGGATCGAGAAGAGATCGAGTTGCTTTCCGATAACCCGGTGGTCCCGCTTGCGGGCCTCCTCCAACCGGTGGAGATAGGCATCGAGGTCCTCCCGCTTGAACCAGGCGGTGCCGTAGATCCGCTGCAGCATCTGCCGCTTCTCGTCACCCCTCCAGTAGGCCCCCGCCGCATGCAGCAGCTTGAAGTGCTTGAGCCGGCCGGTCCGCGGGATGTGCGGTCCACGGCAGAGATCGACGAACGGGCCGTCGGTGTACACCGTGATGGTCTCGTGATCGCCCAGCTCCTCGATCCGCTCCAGCTTGAGCGGGTCGTCGGCGAAGCGGCGCCGAGCCTCCGCTCGATCGACCACCTCGCGGACGAAGGGAAAATCCCGCGCGGTCACCTCGGTCATCCTGGCTTCCAGTCGCTCCAGGTCTTCGGGGGTGAACGGCCGATCCACCTGGAAGTCGTAGTAGAACCCGTCCTCGATCGGGGGGCCGAAACCGATCCCCGCGCTGGGGAACAGCTCACGCACGGCGGTGGCGAGGATGTGGGCCGAGGAATGCCGCAGAAGCTCGAGCGCTTCGGGATCCCGCTCGGTCAGAATGGCGAGCGATGCATCCGACTCCAGGGGCCGGTCGAGATCCCGGATCTCGCCATTCACCCGGGCCGCGAGCGCCGCGCGCGCCAGGCCGGGACCGATGCCTTCGGCGATCTGGCGAGCCGTGGTGCCGGCCGGCGCTTCGCGTTGGCTGCCATCCGGCAGCGTCACCCGGACTGTGGTCATGGACCGGGTTCCTCGACCGAGGGCGGCACCACCGGCCTGGTCGAGGGCGCAAAGTAGAAGAAGAGCCCGATCCCGGCGATGATCAGCGCGGCCACGACGAGCCACCGGATCAGCTCCGAGCCGCTCAGGTCTACGCGATCTTGATCCATGAGGTGCCTGGTGAGGGAAGATTTCTGCTTTCAGACCGGAAAAAGGTTAAGTTAATCGATCTGTAAATCCTTCTGTAAGAGGACGCTCGTGCGACGAAATAAAGGTTTGAGCGGTACCCAGATTCTGCTCTGGAGCACGTTCGGCGTGGGTACCGGTCTCCTGGCCGGTTTTGTCCTGGGCGAGTGGGTCGGTGGGGTGAACCAGACTCGCGTCCGACGGGTGGCCAGGAGCCTGAGATACACCGGAATGCTGCATCACACGTCGGCCGCGTCGGCCCGGGCCGTCGAAACGGCGCTCGGGGCCGAGCCGCGTCTGGCCGGCTGCGCCCTCGAGGTGGTGCCGATCAGCCGCAGGAGCGTCGAGCTCCGGGGCTGGGTGGGAGACCGTCCCGCCCGCACCCTCGCGGCCCGGGTGGCCTGCGCCGTGCCGGGCGTGGAGACCATAATCAACAGCATTCTGGTTCGCGGTGAAGACGATCGGGTCGTTCCCGGCGGTAAACGCGTGACCGACCAGAGCGCATGAGCGAACCGCTCGCCCCGCAGTACAATCCATCTACGATCGAGTCCGAGCTCTACCGCTGGTGGACCGAGCGCGGACTCTTCTCGCCCGAGTCCCACGCCCCCGGATCCGGCGAGCCCTACGTGATTCAGATGCCGCCGCCCAACGTCACGGCGGTGCTGCACATGGGTCACGGACTCAACAACACCGTGCAGGACGTGCTGATCCGTTTCGAGCGCATGCGGGGACGGCGGGCCCTCTGGGTTCCCGG
>CAZASU010000050.1:0-15251 GCA_964487785.1 uncultured Gemmatimonadaceae bacterium
GGCAGCGGGGCAGCGGGGCAGAACAGGCGTTAACCCATCTTCGGGGTTGAGTGCGAACGAATCAATTGCCAGGCCCCTATCGCAATGCCCAGGTGGATCGGCAGCGCGAGCGCGATGATCTCCCCGTTCACTTGATAGAATAGGGGAACCACCTTCAGCACCAGCCCCACCAGTGAGAGCCCCGCCACGAATGCAGCAAGCACCAGCACCCGGCGGCCGATGGGAGACCCGCGAGCCGCCTTCAGCAGCAGCCAGGGCAGACCCAGAGCGAGCAGGTTGGCCTGAAGCAGATTCTCGTTGTGGTACGCCGCCGTGTGATCGGTGAGCCCCCACAGCCCAGCCAGCAGGAGCCCCACCACACCTACGACCACGGCCCAGGCTCCGCTCACCGCGATCAGACCGGTGCGCGCGAGTCGGCTACGTTGGGCGCTGGCGCCCAGCACGACAATCGCCGAGCCCAGGACCAGTCCGATACCCAGGTATATCGGTAGCCAGAACGGCGGACGATCCGGCGGCGGAGTGCCGCTGGACTCGAACAAGGTTCGCTCCGCTCGGACCAGAGGCGTGGGGCGCCCGTCGCTCCCCGGCACGCTGATGTGGCGCAGGTGCTCGCGCATGGCGAGAGGGAGGAACATCTCGTCCCAGGCGGAGATCGGACGATCCACCGGCTGGCCCAAGGCCAACAGCAGCCCGGTGTAGATCAAGGGATCGTTTGCGGTGAGCCGCCGGGTGTGGAACCGATAAGTTCTGCCGGTGGCCAGCTCGCGCGTCTCCTGCCGGATCCGGCCGCCGAGCGCTCGATCGAGCGCATCCCGCACTCTGGTGGAGCAGTTGTCCCGGTAGTAGTCGTAATGGTAGAAGCGGTTTTCCGGCCGCTCATTCCACTCCAGAAACTCCTGCAGCTCGCGCCGGGCCTGCCGCGGCATCTCGAGCTCCTGAATCCACACCGAGCGGTTGGCCCGGCGGTAGAGCTCGACGTGCGACTGTGCGGGGAAGCCTTGCATCCAGTACCACATCCGGCCCTGAAGGAACCGGACCAGGAAGTTCTCCTGGCGCAGGTCGAAGAGCCCGTAGTTATAGGCCTTGTCGGTCCCCTGCACCGGATCGTGGATCCAGATCGCGTTGTGCCCGAAGCGCTCCCACACGGCTTTACCGGGGCCCATGGTCATGAGGTAGACGGTAAGCTCGCTGCCGGGCGGGGCGGGTGCCCTCTGGGCGGGTGGGCGGCGGGACGGCGGGGCAGTCTGCTGTGCGAGCAGACTGTTTCCAGATGACAGAGCTACCAGTGCAAGAAGGAGGAGTTTGCGGCCCCGCGGCCCCGCTGCCCCGCCGCCCCGCCTCACAGCTCCACGTCTCGACCGTCGAGCGCCGAGCGGTAAATGGCGTCCACCACCTTGTGCAGGATGAGGTGCTCCTGGAGCAATGGCACCCGCGCTTCTCCCGCGATGGCCGCCTGGAAGTGTGCCCATTCCGCGCGATACGACGCGGTGAATGCATTCTCCCGGCCCACCGAGCCGGTGGGCGACACGTCCACCGCCACGCCGTGCAGGTCCTTCCACACGTTGAGGGGGTTGATGCCGGCGGCTCCTTTGCTGCCCCGGAGGCCGACGCCGAATCGCTCGCCTTCCCCCAGATGGCGCCAGGTGACATCGACGAAGATCGACATGCCGTTCTCGCAGATGACGAAAGCGCTACCCGACTGTTCGACGGCGCGATCCTTTCCGCCTGCATCCAGGCTGGCGCTCACCCGCACCGGAGGCGAGCTCCCGCCCAGCCAGAGTCCGAGATCGAGGACCGACAGACCGAGGTCGAGCATCGCGCCGCCGCCCGCCTGGTCCCGTCGCTGGCGCCAGCCCAGCTGAGTTCGGCCCGGCCGGAAGGCGTGCCAGCTTCCCCGGATGCTCTCGATGGTGCCGAGCTCGCCGCTCTGCACGAAGCTGCGGACGATCTGAACGTCGGGCCGATAGCGATGATTCATGCCGACCATTACGACCCGGTTGCGCTTCTCGACCACGCGGAGAATGCGCTGCACGCTGGTGGCCGACATGGCCAGCGGCTTCTCCACCAGTACGTGCCGGTCGGCCGAGAGCGCCGCGAGAATGTGCGACTCGTGCAGATGATTGGGCGAGCAAATGACGACGGCATCGAGGGCCTCATAGCGCAACAGATCCTCGATGTCGTCGAATGCATCCTTGATCCCGAAACGGTCGGCCAGTGCCCGGGCCTTGGGAAGGTCGGTGTCGCAGATGGCCAGCACGTCGACACTGCGCATCTTCTTCAGCACGGGCAGGTGCGCCACCTGCGTGATCGCACCACCGCCGACGATCCCCACCTTGAGACGCTCGCTCGTGGCCCAGCTGCGACCGCCGGTCATGGTCCCCCCTTCTTCAATAGCGGCGCTCCAGTCTGGTACCCGGATAGTAGGCCGCAAGAATCTGCTGGTAACCGTGTCCCGCGCGGGCGCGACCCACCGCGCCCCATTGGCACAGGCCGACACCATGCCCGGCTCCCGCTCCATCGATCACCAGACTGGTCACGTTCCGACCGGCGCCGATGGCCATCAGGCTGAACGCGGTGCTTCGCAGCAGCTGGCCGCTGGGCGGGCGTAATACCTGCCTGATTCTGGCGTGGCCGTCTACCCGGACTTCGGTGGCGCCCAGCGCGATCGAGAGCTGCTCCACCCGCCCCGAGGCCGAGCGCTGGGTGACCCTGATATCGGTCACCGTGCCAATGGGTGCGCTCGCCACTCCGGCTACCGGGGGCAGGTTGCGCTGCAATGTGGCCCGAAGCGCCTCGCCACTCCACTCCTCCCGCCAGCGATACCGGGGCGAGATGCTGCAGTAGGCCGAACCACTCTCGTTCAGATCGGACACCGATCGGAGGTAGGGCAGGACGGCGCCCCGGAACACCTCGTACCCTTCCGCTGTCCGGCCACCGCAGGTGGAGAAGTAGAATGCCTCGATCAAGCCGCCGTCGTAGGTGAGCACCCGCCCTCTGGTCTCGCTCACCGCGGCTCGGCCTTCGGCGGTCTCCGCTGCCACGCCGCCGTAGGCCTGGTCGGCTACCGTGCCGTACAGATCAAATCCCTCGGCACGCCAGCGGCGCAGATGCTTGACCGCGTAAGTGCGGGAGACGACCGCCTGGGCCCGGAGGGCGGCTTGCTCGACCGGGCTGCGGCGACCCATCTCCGCTGAGACCACACCGAGCAAATACGATTCCATGCCCAGGCGATTCACGACGGTCAAGCCGGTCCGGTCGCGCAGAATTTCGCCCACGCCGCGATAGGCCTTGCCGTTCATCCAGAGCGGCGCCCGGGGATCGGTCGCCGCGAGGGAGACAGCTTCGAGTTGGGGCGACACCCAGCCCTTCGGACTGGTCAGCCTCAATCCCGGGCCGGCCACCGTCACCAGCCACCTCTCGCCCGGGGGAATGCTGGCGATTCGGGAACCATCGGGCTCGTTGACCGCTACTGCGCCCCCACCGCCCACAGAGGCCGAGCCGGCGCCTACCGACAGGCCGATCCGAATCTCGACCTCGCGCGAGGCGGGCGAAGGCACAGCCGTAGGCCTGGCGGGCACGGACCCCGACGTGCACCCCGCGAGCCCGCCGACCAGCAGCGCCAGGGGTCGCCGCCAGAGCGTCCGCCGGCTAGCCCCGGTAATTCCCAAACTTCAGCTCGATCCCGAAGTCCTGGCCTTTGAGGAAGGCAATAACGGCTTGCAGTTCGTCGCGAGAAGGGGCCGTCACCCGTACCTCGTCACCCTGGATGCTGGTCTGAACCTTCTTGAACTCACCCTCCTTGACGGCCTTGGCGATCCGCTTGGAGACATCCTGCGGGATGCCCTGGGTCAAGGTAAGTATCTGCCGGACGCTCTGGCCGGTGGCCTGCTCCAGGTCGCCGAGCTTCAGGTTCTTCACCGGGACCCCGCGTTTGATCATCTTGGTTTGCAGCACATCCACCAGCGCATCCATGCGGAACTCGTCATCCGCACTGAGCCGGATCTCGGCCTTCACGCGGTCGAAGTCAACGGTGCAGTGGGTGCCCTTGAAGTCGTACCGCTGGGCGATCTCTTTCAGTGTCTGGTTCACGGCGTTGTCGACCTCCTGGAGGTCGGCGCCGGTGGACACATCAAACGAGGCGTTGCTGGCCATAGGATTCGATGCGAGCTGCGAAGAAGTAGATGATGGCGCTGACGCCGGAAGAATTACCCCGGCGGTGCGGATGCAGCAAGCGCCGTTTCTGAAGCGGGACGCGTTCCGCTTGACAGCCTCGACATCTATGTGTAGTGTAGAGCGTCGGCGGTGGATTTCAGGCCACTTGCTCCCGCCGGGGCCCTTGGGTCCGAACCAAAGAGCTAAAGCGCCGGACACTGCCCTCCGCGCTTTCCAGGCCCGGGGGGCTTTTTGCTCCCGGCAACTCAGAACGAGGTCCGAGTGGTGCGCTTTCAGCCCGAGATGTGTTGCCGAATTTGCATGTGTCCCCTCCTCACGGGGTGGACCGAGCATTCGGCGTGCACGCGGCAGGAGGCGGAGAGCTAACACTCTCGTTTTCACCCGACGACCGAGGCCCGGACCACACCCAGTGATCCGGGCCCTTTGATTTCCTACACTCGAGGAGCACGTCCATGACCTACCAGCCCGACACCCTGGCGCTGCACGCCGGCCAGACCCCGGACCCGACCACTAACGCTCGGGCCGTCCCGATCTACGCCACTACGAGCTACGTCTTCAACGACACGCAGCATGCCGCGGATCTCTTCGGCCTTCGGGTCTTCGGCAACATCTACACCCGGATCATGAATCCCACCAGCGATGTGTTCGAGAAGCGGATTGCCGAGCTCGAGGGTGGGGTGGCGGCACTGGCGGTCGCGAGTGGTCAGGCGGCAACAACCCTCAGCATTCTCAATCTGGCCCGTTCAGGGGATAATCTGGTCTCGTCTCAGACACTCTACGGAGGCACGTACAATCTGTTCGAGTACACGTTGCCGAAGCTGGGGATCAAGACCAAGTTCGTCGATATCCACGACCTGGATCAGGTCCGCGCCGCCATCGACGGCGGCACCCGCCTCTTGTTCGTGGAAACCATCGGAAACCCCCGGCTCGACGTGCCCAACTTCGAGGCCCTGGCCGACATCGCCCACGCGGCCGGGATCCCGCTCGTGGTGGACAACACCTTCGGCGCCGCGGGCACCCTCAGCCGCCCCATCGATTACGGGGCGGACATCCTCGTGCATTCGGCCACCAAGTGGATCGGCGGCCACGGCACGGCCATCGGTGGTGTGGTGGTGGATGCCGGCCACTTCGACTGGGCCAGCCCTTCCTCGCGGGTGCGCTTTCCCGAGTTCACCACCCCTGATCCGTCGTACCACGGACTGGTCTATACCGAGGCGTTCGGACCCGCCGCGTTCATCATCAAGCTCCGGGTTCAGCTCCTGCGCGACCTCGGCCCCGCCCTCTCGCCCTTCAACTCGTTCCTGTTCCTCCAGGGCGTCGAGACGCTGCCGCTGCGAATCCAGCGGCACTCGAGCAACGCGCTCACGGTTGCCCGCTGGCTGGAGCAGGACAAGCGGGTCGACTGGGTCTCCTACCCGGGGCTCGAGACTCACCCCGAGCACAAGAACGCCACCAAGTACCTCAAGGGCGGGTTCGGCGGCGTGCTCACCTTCGGGGTGAAGGGCGGCCACGCGGTCGCGCGCGCACTGATCGACCGGGTCAAGCTCTTCTCCCTGCTGGCCAACGTAGGCGACGCCAAGTCGCTGATCATCCACCCGGCGTCCACCACCCACGACCAGCTCACGCCGGAGCAGCAGCGCGCCACCGGGGTTACGCCAGAGCTGGTGCGCCTCTCGGTCGGGCTCGAGGATGTGAGGGATCTGATTGCCGACCTGGATCAGGCGCTTGGCGAGGCCGCCGTTGCCACCAAGGCTAGCACCACCGAGACCGTGGGCGCGGGGCGGTAACGACTTCCTGGTGCGGCCTGTGCCCCTCGCAAAGAGGGCCGCAGGCCTCACCCACAACCTGCAGAGATGGAGGCACGACCCATGTCGGTCATCGATGAGCTGGTTCAGGCCAACGCAGAGTACGCCGGTACGTTCGACCGCGGGGACCTCCCCATGCCCCCCGGCCGGCGGCTGGCTATAGTGACCTGTATGGATGCCCGAATCCTTCCTTCGCGTGCGCTGGGGCTGGAGGAGGGAGACGCCCATGTGATCCGCAATGCCGGCGGCAGGGCTCGCGACGCATTGCGCTCCCTGGTAATCTCTCAACGCCTGCTGGGTACCAACGAGATCGCCGTCATCCACCACACCGACTGCGGTATGCTCACCTTCACCAATCCCGACCTTCACGCCAAGGTAAAGCAGGATCTCGGCGCGGACTCGACCGGGATCGACTTTCTACCGTTTTCCGATGTCGAAGAGAGCGTGCGTGAGGATGTCGAATTCCTCCTGTCGTCTCCTCTCATCCAGAAAGAGGTCCCCATCCGCGGCTTCGTCTACGATGTACGGAACGGTAGACTGAACGAGGTCGCCACTCACGCAGCGGTCGAGACCAGATGAGCGTCACCGCCGCCGCCGGTTCGCTCACCCGTGACTTCGTCCTCAAGGAGCTCACGACGGCCGAGGGCCGGAACCTTACCAGGCTTCGCCTTCGGTATCGCGTGTTCGGTGATGTGGAAGCTGCGGCGGAGAATGGGTGGATCCTGGTTTTTCACGCCCTCACCGGAAGCTCGGATGTGGACGCCTGGTGGGGGCCGCTGCTCGGGCCGGGCAAGGCACTGGATACCACCCGCCATGCCGTCGTCGCCGCCAATCTGCTCGGGAGTTGCTACGGGTCGACCGGCCCGACCGAGTGGAGAACAGAACGGGGCGAGTCCTTTCCTGAGCTGACCTCGGCTGATCTGGCTCGGGCGCACATTCCTCTGCTCGAGCACCTCGGTGTAGGGCGCCTGGCGCTGGTCACGGGCGGATCGCTCGGCGGGATGGTGGCGCTGCATTGGGGGCGGCTGGCCAGCGTGCCGACCGACCGGCTCGTCGTGTTCGCCGCTCCCGCCGCGGCCTCGCCCCAGGCGATCTCCTGGAATGCGGTGCAGCGCATGGCCATCGAGGCGGATCCTGCGTGGGCGGGGGGAAACTACCCACCGGGACAGGGACCGATCGCCGGGCTGGCAGCCGCTCGGGCGGTCGCAATGATCACCTATCGCTCCGGGGCCGAGTTTCAGGCCCGGTTCGGGCGCCTCTCCTCGAGGTCCGAGGGACTCTTCGACGTCGAGCACTACCTCCGGAGGCAGGGCGAAAAGCTGGTCGCCCGGTTCGACGCCGCAAGCTACGTGGCGTTGATGCGCTCCATGGACCTGCACGACATAGGCGATTTCACGACCGCCGCGCAGGATACCGCTAGCCGGGTGGGCCAGGTAACCGGCGTCGGCATCGATTCCGACATCCTGTATCCGGCGGCCGAGGTGCGGGACTGGGTTGCCGCGTATCGGGCCGGGGGAGCGAACGCCGAGTACCGGCAGGTCGCCTCACTCTACGGTCACGACGCGTTCTTGATGGAATGGGACCAGGTCGAGCGGATACTGCGAGGAGTGTAAGGGGCTAGGCCAAAAAACTCTCCAGCGCACGGGCCCGGCTCACATGACGGAGGCGGCTCAACGCCTTCTCCTTGATCTGGCGGACGCGCTCGCGGGTGATGCCGAGCAGGCTCCCGATCTCTTCCAGGGTCATGGGCTCCGGACCGTCGAGGCCGAAGTAGAGCCGCAGAATCTTGGCCTCCCGCTCCTTGAGCGTTGACAACACTTCCTCGATCGATTCGGTGAGCGCGTGCTCGAAGGTCTCCGAGTCGGGGCCTGGGTTCTGGGTGTCGGGCAGGTAATCGAGGAGCTTGTTGTCCTCCCCCGGGGTGAGCGGCGCGTCCAGCGAGAGATGATTCTGGGAGATGGACAGGGTCTTCTGGACCTCCTCCATCGAGATGTCCATGCCTTCCGCTATCTCCGAAGGCGTCGGCTCCCGTCCCAGCTCCTGCAGCAGGGCGGAGGAGCGCTTGCCGATCCGGTGCAGCGTGCCGGCGCGGTTGAGCGGCACCCGGACGATACGGCTCTGCTCCGCCAGGGCCTGAAGGATCGCCTGGCGAATCCACCACACGGCGTAAGAGATGAACTTGATCCCTTTGGTTTCGTCGAACTTGTGCGCCGCGCGGATCAGGCCGAGGTTCCCTTCATTAATCAGGTCGGCCAGGGAGACCCCCTGATTCTGATACTTCTTGGCGACGGATACGACGAACCGCAGGTTGCTTCGGACCAGCTTGTCGAGCGCTTCCGCTTCCCCAACTCGAATCCGCTGCGCCAGGTTGACCTCTTCCTCCTGCGGGATCAGAGGATACTTGCTGATCTCGCGTAGGTACTGGTCCAGCGAGCCCTCGTCGAACGACGGGCCGCGCTTACCGGAACCGACCTGCATTGGACGCATGCGACTCGACCTCGTACTGATCTGGGGAGTCACTCGAAGAGCGGAGGCATCGAGGAACGATCCTTTACCTGTTCACCACTTATGTAAGCACCTTGGACGAACCTTACCCTGCGGTCAGGGAGTGCGCAATGGAGAAAAAGTCGGGAGTCGGGAGTCAGGAGTCGGGAGCAAGAAGCTCACCACGGAATCGAGGCCTGTAGGGTGGAGTTCCGGTGACCTTTATCACACCCGTCCGACTCCTTTAGGCTCCCCACTCCCGACTCCTGCCTCCCGACTAGATCTCGTAGTTGTCCATTTGGGCCCGCTGGAGCTTCCCGGAGTAGTCCACGTAGCAGACCTTGGTCTCCGAGTAGAACTGGTACACTTCCCAGCCGCCCTCGCGGTGGCCGTTCCCCGTTGCCTTGACTCCGCCGAAAGGAAGATGCGCCTCGGCCCCGATCGTCGGGGCATTGACGTACGTGATACCGTTGTCGAGCTCCTGCATGGCCCGAAACGCCTGGTCCACGTTCCCGGTGTAGATGGAGCTGGACAGACCGTAGCGGACGTCGTTGTTCACTCGAACCGCCTCGTCGAACGACCCCACCTTGATGACGCTCAAGACCGGCCCGAAGATCTCCTCCTGCTCCAGCCGACTCTTGGGCTTAACCCCGGCGAACACCGTGGGCCGGTAGAACCACCCCTGCTTGAGCCTTTCACCGCCCGGAGTCTTTCCCCCGGTGACCAGCTCGGCGCCCTCCTCCTCCCCGATCTCGACATAGCGCTCCACCTTGTCGCGGGAGGCCTCATGAATCAGCGGCCCGACGTCGGTCCTGTCCCCACGCCCATCGCCCAGCTTCAGCGCCTCCGCCGCGTCGGACAACCGGTTGAGGAAGCGATCGTGGACCTTGCGGTGAAGGATCAGTCGGCTGGTGGCGGTACAGCGCTGCCCCGTGGTGCCGAAAGCGCCCCACAGGACTCCGTCGAGCGCCAGATCGAGGTCCGCGTCCTCCATGACGATCATGGCGTTCTTGCCCCCCATCTCGAGTGAGAGCCGTTTGTGCATCCGACCGCAGGTCTCCCCGATCAGGGCCCCAGTCTCGGTCGATCCGGTGAAGGAGATGACCGGGACCTCGGGATGCTCTACCAGGGCCTTGCCTACCGTCTCGCCGCGGCCGTGGACCAGCTGAATGACTTCGGGAGGGAGGCCTGCCTCCAGCAGGATCTCGACCAGGAGGTGCACCGTATGGGGAACATCCTCGGACGGCTTGATGATCACCGAGTTCCCGCAGAGTAGCGCGGGGAACATCTTCCAGGTCGGGATTGCCAGCGGGAAGTTAAACGGCGTGATCAGGCCGACCACGCCGATGGGCCGGCGATAGCTCATGGCCCACCTGGAGCGTAGCTCCGACGGAACTACATGGCCGAAGAGCCGGCGGCCCTCGGTAGCCGCGTAGTACGCGGTGTCGATCCCCTCTTGCACATCGCCCCGGGTCTCGGCCAGCACCTTACCCATCTCGCGGGTCATCGCGTTGGCAATGGCTTCCTTTCTCTCCACCAGCAGGTCGCCGACCCGGCGGAGCACGTCCCCTCTCCCCGGCGCCGGGATCCGGGACCAGAGCGCAAATCCACGCTTGGCCGAGCGGACCGCCACGTCCACGTCCTGGCGGTCGGAATCGGGAAACCGCCCGATCAGGTCGGCCGTGTCCGCGGGATTGCGGTTGTCGAAATAGGCATCGGTGCCCGGGGCAACCCACTCACCGGCAATGAAGTTCTTGAAGGTCTTGGCCATGTCGTTGCGACGCCGGTTAAGGACTGGTCGGTGTCTCCGCCGGCGCCGCCGCGGGTGGCTCCTCGGGACAGCTCCAATGGAGCTCCTGCCTGGCATAACCTACCCGAGGCAGGATTTCGCGCCCCGCCATGACCCCGGCCCACAGGATGGCCACGAGGGAGAGCAGGAATGCCAGACCTCGCCGGTATGACCAGCTTGCCAGCGCGCCCAGCACACCCATCAGCAGCGCGATGGCGGCGGCGCCGAGATAGAAGACCAGCCTGAGGCCGCAACTCTTGTCGTTGGGCCACAGCGGTAGCGCCACGGCAAGAACGATGGCCAGCCCGGTCCAGAACCAAGTCAGGGCGACGAAGCGCCGCTGCCCCGGGATGGGCGCCTTCCCTGCCCCGGGCGGGGGGGCGGCAGCCGGAGCCGGCTGCCTGGCGATCACCTTGTCGATGTCGGCGAGTTCCTTGTCCCAATTGCGTGGTTGCTCGGTCATACCGACTCCCGGCTGAGGCCGTAACGCTCGATTTTCTTGTAGAGGTTGGATCGCGGCATTTTCAGCGCGCGGGCCGTCTCCGACACATTCCAGTCGTGCTCGCGCAGCTGCTGGGTGAGAAAGTTCTTCTCGGCTTCCTGCTTGAAGGTCTCGAAGGTCTGGCTTCCGGAGGCCTGGCCCGCAGCGCTGCCGGCCGGCCCCGGAAGCAGGTGGTCGATGTCGGCTGCGGTGACCACCTTTCCCGAAGCCAGGATGAGTCCCCGCTCGACCGCGTTGCGCAGCTCCCGGATGTTCCCGGGCCAGGCACGCGACTGAAGCCGGCGCACCGCATCGTCCGCGAACCTTCGTCCAGGCACCCCGGCACCGGCCGCCAGCTGCTCGGCGAAGTGTGTCACCAACGCCGGAACGTCTTCAGTGCGTTCCCGCAAAGGTGGCACCTCGATCGGCACCACATTGAGCCGGTACAGCAGGTCCTCCCGGAAGCGACCCTCCCCGATCTCGGATTCCAGGTCCTTGTTGGTAGCGGCCAGAACCCGCACGTCCACCTGGATCGACTTGGAGCCACCAATCCGGGTTACGACTCCCTCCTGCAGCACACGCAACAGCTTGGACTGGGCCGACAGCGACATGTCGCCGACCTCGTCCAGGAACAGTGTACCGCCGTCGGCCTGCTCGAATTTACCGGCGCGATCGGCAAAGGCGCCGGTAAACGAGCCCTTCATGTGCCCGAAGAGCTCGCTTTCGATCAGCTCGGAGGGAATGGCCGCGCAGTTTACCTCGATGAACGGCTTCTCGCGCCGGGGGGAGGCCTCGTGCAGCCCCCGGGCCACCAGCTCCTTCCCGGTTCCATTCTCGCCGGTGATGAGTACCCGGGCCGAGGTTGGGCCCACCTTGTCGATCAGAGCGCGCACCGCCTGGAGTGGCGCGCTTGCGCCCACCATGGTGTACCGGCTCCCGGTAGCCTCGCGAAGCCTGGTGTTCTCCCCAACCAGCTCGGAGTGCGCTAAGGCATTCCGAACGGTGACCAGCAACCGGTCGGTGTCGAGCGGCTTCTCCAGGAAGTCGAACGCACCACGCTGGGTGGCCTCCACTGCCGTCGCGATAGTTCCATGTCCGGATATCATGACCACCTGGGCGCTGGGATCCAGGCTCCGGAGCCGGGTCAGTGTCTCCAGGCCGTCGAGTCCCGCCATCTTCACGTCGAGAAAGACCAGATGCGGCCGGAACTCGGAATAGACCGTGATCGCCTCGCCACCCGAGGCCGTGACCCGCACCACGAGATCCTCGTACTCGAGCACCTGCTTCAGGGCCTGGCGGATCCCCGCCTCATCGTCGACGATCAGGATCCGATGGCTCATGGACGCGCTCCAAACAGGGTCGCTCCCGACGGTCGTATGCGGATCTCCCGAATACCGGATGGGATCCGGACAGGAACAGTCCGCCTGGTCGAATCACCGAATGCCTTGGCAACCAGCCTGGGTACCGCGTCACGCGGGATGGGAAATTCCCTAATCCGAAAGGACCGCACTGCCCACTCGGCCTTGCCCGGACCGACGACCTGGATCGGGCCGGCGGCCTGGACCGGCTCCCTCTCCCGCAGCGCCACCGTGAGCGGGCCGGTGAGCTCGCGAGGCAAGCGGGCGGTCGCGAGCTTGGCGTTGACCGCCACCGATCCATCGAGGAGCTCGACCTGAAGTGAATCAAGCTGGCGCCTGAGGCTGGGGTTGAGGCCCCTGCCGATCAGCGATGCGACCTCCGATGCTGTAAGCACGACGGAGTCGGCGCCCCAGCCGTTGAGCGAGTCGATCTTCGACTGCGCCGAGACCAACGCCCGTGAGCCCGGCCGGCCAGTTGCGGTCGGAGCGTCGCCAGTCCCTGACGAATCGAGCACCCGATGCAGCTCTGTGGCGAGCCGGTCCCGATACAGCCAGCCGATGGCGAGCGCCACGATCAGGGCAACACCGCCGAGCAGCTTGAAGGGCATCGACAGGCAACCCATCAGTGTCCGAAGTCGAGCGTAAGGCGGGATTCGTAGCGCAGCCCCGCGGTGGTCAGCAGGCTCTCGTACAGCACCAGCTGCCGAGCTACGAACGACACCCGCTCGAACCCCTCGGCGTGATCGTCGAGCCCACCGGTGGGAAGGCGTTGGCCTTCTCGGACGCGGCCCAGTGTTATGTGGGGTTGGAACGGCGCCCCCTCGGGCGGAAAGCCGATGGCCTCGCAACCTCGCTCCATCCGGTCCTGCAGCAGCTCGAGACCGGCGGGCGCCTGGACACCTACCCAGAGCACCCGGGGCCGGTTCCGGCTGGGGAACGCGCCGAGCTCCCCCAACTGGAGCCCCTGGGCCTCGGCGCCATGGGCCGCATAGCGCAGCGCCTCGGCAATCACATCCAGACGTTCAGGAGCGACCTCTCCGAAGAACTTGAGAGTCATGTGGAGACCCTCGTCATGCACCCACCTCACCGGCCAGCCGGCCCCCCGCAGCGTTCCCAGGAGCATGAGAATCTGCTCCCGCGCAGGCTCCGAGACCGGCACTGCGGCAAAGAGCCGCATCAGCTCGGCGACTCGAGCGCGATGGCGAGAAGTCCGCCGCGGCGGTAGCCGTTGGGGTCGAGCTCGACTGCAGCGAAGCCCAACTCCGAAAAGACCCCGGCGATCGTGTCCCACCTGGTGCGGAGGCGATCCATCTGGTCGGGAGCAACCTCCAGCCGCGCCTTCCCACCGTGGTGGCGGACCCGGAGATCACCTCGGACGCCGAGGCTCCGAAGATATGCCTCGCCCTGCTCCACCTGATGGAGGCGCTCGGGAGTAATCTCCAGGCCATACAGCACCCGGCTCGATAGACAGGGTGCCGCAGGTGCGTCCCAGATAGGTAAACCCAGGTCGCGCGCCGCATCGCGGACGTCCTGTTTGGTCCAGCCCAGCTCCGCCAGCGGCGACCTGATGTGCCGCTCAGCCGCGGCGCGCAGGCCCGGGCGATGCTCCCCGAGATCATCCGCGTTGGTGCCGTCGATGATGGTGTCAAAGCTGCGTTCCCTGGCGATGTCGTACAGCCGGGCCCAGAGCTCCGACTTACAGAAGTAGCAGCGGTCGGTGGAGTTGCTCAGGTATCGCGGATCCTCGAGCTCATGGGTCTCGACTTCGAGGACCGGAACATCGAAGCGCTGGGCCAGCTCGACCGCCGCATCGGCCTGAACCGCTGGATAGGAGGCGCTGCGCCCGGTGATCGCGAGGAAGCTCTCGCGGCCCAAGGCCTGGCGTCCCGCCACGGCCAGGAGCCCGGAGTCTACGCCCCCGGAATAGCCGAGCAGGACGCGGCCCAGCGTCGATAGATGGGCGCGCAGAGTTTCGATCGGTGCCATGGGCAGTAACGTAATGGAGACAAGGCGTGAGCGGGAAGAGAAAAAAGAGTTTACCCCAACCGCAGCGAGTGGCTCAGGGCAGGCTCTGAGCGCAGCGAAGGGGCCAGGGCTCGAATACTATTCGAAGATGGCGGACGATAATGTCCTCGAAATCACGCCCGACCTTCGCATTCCGCTCCCTGAGCTCGAGTACCTGGCGTCGCGCTCAGGCGGGCCGGGCGGGCAGCATGTGAACACTTCCTCCACTCGGATCGAGATCTGGTGGGATGTGGCGGGCTCGCCCAGCCTCAACCCGGAGCAGCGAGCGCAGCTGCTGGAGCGCCTGCGAGCGAGGCTGGATTCGGCCGGCCGCCTCCGGCTGGTATCGAGTGGCACCCGGAGCCAGCTTCGCAATCGGGAGGACGCCACCGAGCGGTTGCGGGCGGTGGTGGCGGCGGCTCTCGCCATCAGGAAAAAGAGGAAGGCGACCAAGCCGAGCCGGGCGGCGAAGATGGCGAGACTGGAGGCCAAGCGGCGGCGGGCAGCGACCAAGCAGCACCGGCGTCCGCCCGGGGAGCGGGATGACTAGAAGCGCGCCGCCAGGCCTAGTATGTTCTTGAACCCATCTCCATCGGATCTCATGTGCGCCCAGGCCTCCTGATCGTCTCCACCGCGCTGCTCGTAGCCGCGTGTACGCCCAAGCAGGCCGAGACGGCCCCCGCACCCCGCGCGGCACCCCGGCCTGCTCGGCCGGGCGCCGCCCCCGCCGATCTCGAGCGGCGCATTGCGCGGCTCGAGCTCAGCCTGATGGAAAAGGAAGCGCAAGTCGAAGAGCTTCAGTCCCTGCTCGATAACACCCGGCAGGAAGTCGTGAGAGCCATGGCCAAACTCCAGACGCTGGCCACCAGGGCCGAGGCCGCGTCGGGGATAGCCGAAGCCGAGGTGGCCCTCCAGACGCTGAAGACCACGCCGGGACAGCCGCCTACGCCGGAAGGAGCCCAAACCACCAGACTATTGACGGAGAGCTCGGCCGAGTTCGACAAGGCCAACTACGGGGGCGCCCTCTACCTTGCGAACCAGGCAAAGACGCTTGCCGGAGCGGCCCGGGGACGCTTGTCGGCTGGGGAGCGCGGAGCGCAGCGCCCCGGCGAAACTGCGTTCGCGCTGCCGATTCGGTTGGTTGCCGCGGGACGGGG
>CAZASU010000051.1:0-15182 GCA_964487785.1 uncultured Gemmatimonadaceae bacterium
AGCGCCAACACCGGGAAATCCGATGTGGCGCTTTCAGTTGCCCCTCCTGGGCTCGAACCAGGACTCTCCTGATCCAGAGGGGCCACCGAAACCCCCTGAATTCCAGCAACTTGCAACATTTACGCGAGTTTGTGTCACCCGCTGCTGGAGTTTGATGGCTTTCATGCCGGACTTTGCCGTACTTTACTCACTCAAATGTCAGAGTTTGCTGCAGTCCATTCCACCGGCCTTCTACGGCAGCTTGACTAGCCAGTCGCTTCAAGCCGACTCATCTTAGAGTACCCCATCTCTGACGGCCAACTTGCCAGACCTCCTGACGCGGCTTCAGGCCGCGCTCGCCGACCGCTACCGCCTCGAGCGGGAGCTCGGCGCCGGTGGAATGGCCACGGTCTACCTGGCCCACGACGCGAGGCATGACCGCCAAGTCGCCCTCAAGGTCCTTCGCCAGGAGCTGGCGGCGGTGATCGGTGCCGACCGCTTTCTGGCCGAGATCAGGACCACCGCCAATCTCCAGCACCCGCACATTCTCCCGCTATTCGATTCTGGAGCAGCGGACGGTTTCCTCTACTACGTCATGCCGTACGTCGACGGCGAGTCGCTGCGCGAGCGGCTCCAGCGGGAGAAACAGCTGCCGGTGGACGATGCCGTGCGGATTGCCCGAGAGGTGGCGAACGCCCTCGACTACGCTCACCGCCACGGCGTGATCCATCGGGACATCAAGCCCGAGAACATTCTGGTTACCAAGGATGACGGGGACGCCCTGTTGGCAGATTTCGGCATTGGACGTTCCCTCGAGGGTAACCCGGCCGATCGCCTCACGGAGACTGGAATACTGGTTGGTACGCCGGCCTACATGAGCCCCGAGCAGGCCGCCGGTGAGCGACAGTTGGATGGCCGAACTGACATTTACTCGCTCGGGGTCGTCTTGTATGAGTTGCTGACGGGCGAGCCTCCTTATACCGGGCCCACCGCTCAGGCCATCATCGCCAAGCGCTTCTCAGGCGAGGTGCCGCAGGTGCGCCGAGTTCGCCCCACGGTACCCGAGTCCGTCGAACGGGTGCTGCAAAAGGCGCTCGCCTCGACACCCGCCGACCGCTTTACTACGGCCGCTCAGTTCGCCGAGGCGCTCGGCACGGCGGCCTCGGGCGCGACTAACTTCGCGAGCTCAACGGGCTCCATCTCACGCAGTGTGTCGTCTGGTCATTCGGCAGCGGTTACCACAGTCGGGCGTCATCGTCACAGACATCGAACCGCACTTCTTGTCGCTGGCGTTCTCACCGCGCTCGTTACGCTTTTCGCCTGGATGCGCACCCACTCTGCGCAGAACATAGGTGGCGGCGCGAAACGTCTAGCGGTCCTCCCATTCGAGAACCTGGGCCGGCCCGAGCAAGAGTACTTTGCCGACGGTGTCACCGACGAGATCACGACCCGCCTGGGAGCCGTGTCCGGTCTCGGTGTCATCTCGAGGCGCAGCGCGATGGCCTATAAGTCTACGAGCAAGCCATTGCGGCAGGTCGGCGCGGAGCTCGGGGTTGCATACGTGCTCGAGGGAACAGTCCGATGGGATCGAACGAACGCGAGCGGCGGCAGGGTCCGTGTGACGCCGCAACTCATCGAGGTCGATGGTGACCGACAGGTCTGGGCCAGGAGCTTCGAGGTGGATTTGTCGGACGTGTTCGGCGTGCAGCGCCAGATTGCTGAGGAAGTAGCCCGTTCGCTTGGCGTGACCTTACAGCCGGCTAACCAGACTCCGCCCACGACTGGCGATCTCGCGGCGTACGACGCGTATCTTCGCGGCAACGAGGCGTTCTTCCAGATGGCAAGCACCGGGGGGAACGTCGCCACAGCCGAAGTCGCCATCGCTGCCTATGGGGAAGCGGTTGGGCTCGATCCGGGATTCGCGCTGGCCTGGGCTCGCTTAGCCCAAGCGATTGCCCCCCTCCTCGCCGGCGCACCCACCGCTCCGCTGGCAGATGCCCGCCGGGCGAGCAAGGCGGCCCAGCGGGCTGTCGCGCTCGCACCCGATCTTGCGGAGGTCCAGCTGGCCGTGGCTGCAGTCTCGTCAGGCGAGGCGAACAAACAGGCGCTCAAACGCGCGTATGCCCTCGCGCCGACCGATCCCCAAGTCTTGCAGGTGCTCGCGCGACGCACGAGCGAAGCAGGCCCGTACGAATATGATGTGCTCGTGTTTCGGGGGGTCGACACCCTCGACGCCAGATGGCGATGCCGAGCCTCACTCCAGCTGCTTCAGCGGGCTACGGCGCTCGACCCACGCTCAATCCCTATCCTGCGTCAGCTTTACTCTGTCTACGCCTGTCTGGGCCACCGCGATCGCGCGGAAGCAGCGGTCAACAGCGCAATCGAGATCGCGCCGGAGTTGGCGGAGCAGTGGCAAATGAAGGCGGGGCTTCACCTGGAAACGGGTGATCTCGCACAGGCCCGCGTCGTGCTGCGGGAGGCCAAGCAGCACGTACCACGTGAGGCGCTGGTCGCGTACATGGCTGCCATCAATGACCAGTATTGGGTGCTCGAAGAAGCGGATCAGCGCTTCTTGCTGGGTCTACGCCCTGCAGCCTTCGGAAACGACTCGATGGGCTGGGCCCTCGCGCTTGCCCATACCTTGGCGCTACGCCGGGATTCAGTGCGAGCGCGAGTGTATGCCGATAGCGCTCTGCAGGTGATCAGGCGGCACCCTAAGGCAAGACTGGGGTATGAACTTGGTATCTATGAGATGATGGCGCTGGCGTACCTTCACCGCCGCGATGAGGCCCTCTCCGTGCTGCGGCGGTCAGTAGAAGACGGCCCCGGAGAGCCCGCTCCTGGCTGGGCCTACATTCAGTTGCAGGCAGTGAGAACGTACAACATCCTGGGTGATCGGGACCGGGCCATAGCAGCGTTTCTGCGCTTTATCCGTAGGACGGATCAGTCTTTGCCGCTGGGTCCGGGCTGGCGGCTCGATCCCATCACCGCGCCACTTCGTGGCGACCCACGTTATGAAGCCTTGTTCCGCCCGTAGGATCACTGTCGACCCTACCTCCATCTACTGCATAGACAAGCCCACGGTTGTTCACCGTGGGCCATTGCGCCTCTTGGGCTCGCAGCCGTAGGCCGAGCCCCAAAGAAAACGGCCGGTGCTCTCGCACCGGCCATTGCCCCTCCTGGGCTCGAACCAGGACTCTCCTGATCCAGAGTCAACAGGGAGAGGAGGCCTAAACCGCTAAAATGCCGAGTTTCGAGGGAGAACCGGGCGTCCGTGCCGCGTTCCCTGAACAGAGATGCCGGAATCTGCCGGGACAAACTGACCCCCAAACTGCCCCCGTCAACTCCCAGTCGGCGGCATGCACACGATTAGACGGGGCAGAAAAGAGCTGTCCCTTCATGTCCCTTCCCAGGAGATGTCCGTACTCAGAAAAGGCTTGGTGGAGCAGCCCAACCACGAGCACAGGCGGCTCCCCAGGTCCCGCCGGAAGTTCCGCCAGCTGTTGGAGAAGGAAGAGGTCGTCCGCGCCAGCCGAATGCGCCGCATGTTCGAGCAGCTTTCCGAGCTCGTCAACGATAAGGAGAACTCCGGTGCCCGATGTCTCGGCTATCTCCCTCCCCATCCCACGATCACGTGATCGTACACCGGGATATCATGAAGCTCGCCGACCTTGACCGGCTGCTTAGTTGCGGCCTTATCCTCCCCGGACGGTGACGGGTCACCGCTCGGGTGGTTGTGGTTATGGACTAGGATCATCCCCGCGGCATGTGCCTCGATGGCGGCGTGGAACACCTCGCGCGGGTGCACGAGTGACGAATTGAGGATTCCCCGGGTGATCACCACCGGTCCCGGCGTGTTGAGCCGACTCTGGTTATCAAGTGGGAGGATCCAGAACACTTCCCCTATCTCCCGCAGTGCATAGGGCTCCATCCGGGCGAACACGTCACTGGGCTTCTGATTGGCGCGTCGCAGGCGGGGTAGCCGTCTGGCGCCAGAAAGCTGCACTCCCGGATGAGGCGCACCGTTACGAGCCGCCGACGGCACTGGCGCGGGGGACGCCGCCGGTGTTGGCGTCCCCTAGTAGTGAAGCGTGGCATCCAGCGGCCCTCCCCGCTCGCACGCTTTCGGGCACGGGCGGGTACGCGAGGTGCTTGACGTACCCGGTGAAGCCTCACCGGCCCTGCAGACCAGAGTCGAGGGCGCGGCCTAGCGGGTTGCCTCCACATCAACTGACCAACTGAGGATGCAGCCAATGACAAAGCAGAGGACAAAGCAGCGGATTCTGGTTGTCGATGACGACCCGGGTATCTGTCGAACGCTCCAGCTTGGGCTCAGTAAGGCTGGGTACGAGGTCTTTGAGGCCAGGGATGGCGAGGAAGCCACTCGCCTCTGGCGCGACGCCGGAGCGGATCTTGTCATAGCCGACATCTACATGCCCAAGAAGAGTGGCCTCGAGGTGATGAAAGAACTTCGGGCCCAGAGCCCGTCGACACGCGTGATTGCCATGACCGATGGTGGACAGTCCAAGAATTTCAATCCGTTGACCTATTCGGAGCTTCTAGGTGCGGTACGGACCATCTCTAAGCCGTTTACCCTGAAAGAAATGGTGGCCATGGTAAAGCAGCAGCTTGCGAACTCCGGCGAGCTCGGTGGTCCACCCCGGTGAGGGTTAACGGATGAGAGGCAAAATGTTCTCCTCTGTCGTATCCAATCCCGTGTCTCAGTCTTGATTTGCTGGTCGCCGGCTACCTGGTCTATCGAGCATCTCGTGAGTCGAAGCATGTGGATTCGGGCTATTCGGCCGCGGGTGCGCTCTCGAGATAGCGAGCCGGGAGCGGGAGATCCGGCCGCTCGTCGGTCCACAGCACCGACACGCACCACCAGCGCTTGCCGTCGAAGCGGAACTGCATGCTGTTGACGCCGCGCTCGAGGGTCTTCGGATCGGACGGCGACTTCCGCGACTCGTACGTGCTCAGCACGTGCGCGATGTCCCCGAACTGGTCGGTCTGATTGGCCACCTCGCGCTCGTAGAAGTCGGCCTTATCGAGCTGGGGACCTTCCTTCGCGACCCACTCGTCGATGGTCCAGACCGAAAGCGAGCGGGAACCGTCCGGCTTGTGGACGACGCGAAGCAGGCGCGCCTCGGGGCCGAAGAGCGAGCGGAATCGGTCATAGTCGCGCCTCTTTCCGGCCGGCCCCGAGATCGCGTCGTAGATCGCGTGGATCACGGCGGGGACCGAGCTCACATCGGATGGAGCCGCGCTCACCGCCTGCGACTGCGCGGCAAGGGATCGTGTCTCCGGACCGAGCATCAGGACCGCGACTGCGAGCGCACCCAGACGCCCTGAAACGTTATGACGTAACTGCATCGTGCCCCCGAGCTGAATATTGAGACGGTTTGTGAGCCAACACCCCACTGCCTGCCCCTTCACAGCATCGCGCTCACCTGTTGCGCGGCCCGCCGCCCTTCGGTCGTGGCTTCATGCCAGTTCTGGTTGCCGGCCATCTCCGAATGGGCGAAGGCCAGGCGGCCGGCCGGCTGCCGCAGCACCTGGCTCGGCGCCGGTTTCCCGTCGCGGCCGTAGTAGAACCCCGGACCCGGATTGACGTAGGCGTGCCCCCACCGGTTGAGGACGATGCCCGCCACATCGCGCTTCGGATCGAACCCGCCGCTGCCGAAGAACTTCACCATCTGATCGAGGATCGTGCGCTCGTAGTCGCGATAGCTCGTGGAGAGCAACTTCTGCCGGCCCTTGGGACCCTGCGCCGCCAGCGGGAGCCCTGGCTCCTGGAACGGGACGTAGAATGTGAGCAGGTTCGGCAGGTCCGGGTCCAGCGGCGGCCGGTAGTCGCCGACGTACATGTTCGAGCGGATGTTACAGGTGAATCCGAATCCCCCGCGCCACGAGCAAGCGGTGAAGCCGAGGTCGTAGAGGAAACGCCAGTTGTTGAGCGCCACGTTGACCACCAGCATCGGCGACTTGGGGAACCCTTGAAGGGCCTCGCCGTACTCGTCCGGCAGATTCCGGACGATGTGTTTGGCCGCCCAGGCGCCCGAGGCGACGATGACCGTCTTTCCCCGCACTGAGTGGAGGCGCCCATCGCGAAGGTAGGTCACCGTCACCGGCTCGCGCGACTTCGGCCCCTCCCAGGCGCCGTCCACGCTCACGACGGTGGCGCCGCCCCGGATACGACACGGCTGGTTCGGTCGGTCGAGCGCGGCGAAGCGGATCCGGCGGTTGTGGACGTCCGCGAAGGCCGAGCTCCCCTCATAGGCGTCCGGCACGAGCGCCTTCACGAGGCAGCGGATGATCGCGTCGTTGCCGCCGGGGAAGCTCTCGATGCCGCGCATGTCGGAGAGCTTGTTGCTCTTCATGTCGAGGACGGCATGTCCCATCGTGGGCGTGAGCCCTTTGAACCCGGGCAGGTGGTCGTAGTACGCCGCGTTGGCAGAGAGCACGTCGCTGCCGAGCCCCACCGCGGAGGCCAGCAGGGGGTCGGCGTAGCGCGCCACCTCAGGATGGAGCTTCCGCACACCGGTCAGGTACTGCTCGTAGGTCATCGTGTCGAGCCAGCGCTTCAGCTCGTCCTCGGTGCCCTTGAATGGCTCGGCCGGCTCGCGCCGCCACCGCAGCAGGTCGCGCCGCACCTCCTCGGGCCACGGAGTCCCGGCCAGGTCGTGGCCCCAGGGGTTGCGGACCCACTGCGGCTTGGGAGAATCGAAGAAGAAGCCGTGATTCTCGAAATCGTCCGACCAGAGCTGATAGATGTAATTGTCGGGCGGAAACTCCATGCCGCGACGATTCTTCGAGAGCGAGCCGTAGGTGAACTCGGTGGGCAGGCCCAGATCGCTCCAGAGCTCGCCGGACCACCCCTCTGACGGAACGCCGGTATCGTTCGAGCCCTGGGGGCCGATGAGGAGCTGCCCGTTGACGATGAACTCGTTGCGCTTGGCCTCGCCGCCGACGACGGGGTGGTTGTCGAGCACCAGACAGGTGCGGCGGCCGCCGGTCTCCTTCTGGAAGAAGTACGCCGCGGTCACCCCGGCGAACCCACCGCCGACCACCACGAGGTCGTACACCTCGCCGGTCGCCGCGGCACCGGCCACTTCCCGGTGCTTCCCGTCGCGCATGGCGTGCGCGCTCTGGATGACCTCCCATGTATTGCCGTTCGACCGGGCGTAGTCGCCGATGCCGGGATACCCCGTCCATGAATCCCAGGCGGGCGGGGCGCTCGCAGCGCTTGGCGGTCGCGTCCGGCATGCGGGGGCCGCCAGGCCGAGCAGCGACACCCCCGCCCCGAGCGCGACCGAATTCAGGAAGTCACGCCGGGTGATGTCGCGATCCATCCCGAGCGCGCGCTCTTCGGACGTGAGGTCGGACGCCGGCCGCTCGCCGGCGGGATCGTGTTCGGACATGAAGGCCTCGGGGACGCGGGCGTGACCCGCGGACTGGTGAATCGCCGTGAACGTCGGAGCCGTCGGATGCGTTACAGCATCGCGACCGCCTGCTGCGCAGCGCGGCGTCCCTCGGTGGCGGCGGCCGGCCAGTTCTGGTTACCGGCCAGCTCGGAATGGGCGAAGGCGATCCGCCCCAACGGCTGTCGCAGCACCTGGCTCGGCGCCGGCTTCCCGTCTCGGCCGTAGTAGAAGCCCGGCCCGGGACAGGGGTACGCATGTCCCCACCGGTTCAGGATGACGCCGGCGACGTCCCGCTTGGGATCGAAGCCGCTGCTCCCGAACAGCTTCACCATGTGGCCGAGAATCGTGCGCTCGTAGTCCCGGTAGCTCGTGGAGAGCATCCGCTGCCGGCCCTTGGGGCCCTGCTGGTCCAGCGGGATCCCGTTTTCATTGAAGGGCACGTAGAAGGTGAGGATGTTCGGCTGGTCTGGATCGAGCGGCGGCCGATAGTCGCCGACGTACATGTTCGGCCGGATGTTGCAGTAGAACCCGAAGCCCCCGCGCCACGAGCAGGCGCTGTAGCCGAGGTCGTACAAGAACCGCCAGTTGTTGAGCGCGACGTTGGCGACCAGCACGGGGGCGCGGGGAAAGCCGGCCATCGCCGCCTGGTAGTCCTCGGGCATATTCTGGACGATATGCTTCGCCGCCCAACTGCCGGAGGCGACCACGACTGCCCGCGCCTGGACCGAGTACAGCTTGCCATCCTTCACATAGGTGACGGTCGTGAGCCGGCCGGGGGCGGATTTTTCGTGGTTGCCGTCGACGCCTACGGCGGTCGCCGCGCCGCGGATACGGCACGGGCTTCCGGGCCGGTCCAAGGCATCGAACCGGATGCGTCCGTTGTTCACGTCGGCGAAGGCGGCGGTGCCCTCGATCCCCTCGGGCACCAGCGCCTTCACGAGGCTTCGGAGAATGGCATCGTTGCCGCCGGGAAACGAGGCCCATCCCTTGAGCTCGGAGAGCTTGTTGCTCCTCAAGCCGATGAACCCCGAGGAACCGAGCCCCTGGAAGCCGGGAAACTCGTCGAAGAAGGCGGCGTAGGCGGAGAGCACGTCGGCGCCAAGCCCGATCGCGGCAGCCACGATGGGATCCGCGTAACGGGCGACCTCGGGATGGAGCTTCCGCACGTTGGTCAGGTACTGCTCGTAGGTCATCGTGTCGAGCCAGCGCTTCAGCTCGTCCTCGGTGCCCTTGAATGGCTCGGCCGGCTCGCGCCGCCACCGCAGCAGGTCGCGCCGCACCTCCTCGGGCCACGGAGTCCCGGCCAGGTCGTGGCCCCAGGGGTTGCGCACCCACTGGGGCTTCGGGGTGTCGAAGAAGAAGCCGTGGCTCTCATACTCGTCCGCCCAGAGCTGGCCTAGATAGTTGTCGGGCGCGAACTGCATGCTCTTCCGCCCCGCCGCCATCGAGCCGTATTGGAACTCCGTCGGCAAGCCGAGGTCGCGCCACAGCTCGCCGCGCCATCCCACTGACGGCGATGGGATGTCGGTATCGTTGGACCCCTGCGGACCGACCAGCCGCTGTCCGTTGACGATGAACTCGTTGCGCTTGGCCTCGCCGCCGACGACAGGATGGTTGTCGAGCACGAGGCAGGTACGGCGGCCGCCGGTCTCCTTCTGGAAGAAGTACGCCGCGGTCACCCCGGCGAACCCACCGCCGACCACCACGAGGTCGTACACCTCGCCGGTCTTCGTGGCCGCCGCCAACAGCTTGGAGAAGTTCCCGTCGCGCATCGAGTGGGCGGCGTTCATGACCTCCCAGGTATTCCCGTTGGACTGGGCATAGTCGCCGACGCCGCCGTAGCCGGTGAATGGATGCCAGGGATCGCCGGCTCCCGCCGTCTTGCCCCCGCCGCCGCTCCGCCCGCCGGGCGCCGGGCAGCCGAGGAGCGCAGTCCCCGCGCCGATCGCTACCGCGTTGACGAAGTCTCTTCGGGTGATGTCACGACCCATCCCGAGCTCGCGCTCTTCCCGGCTGAGCTGGGGATCGGGCAACTCCGCAGCTTCCTTCGGTTCAGGCATGGCCACTCCTCGGGCAGAACGTGGTTGGAAACGCAGAGTCACGGCGCATCGGCGGCTAGCTGCCCAGGGGGCTGCAGCCGCTGGACAGTCCCCGCGCGAGGCATTCCGCATCGGGCACCGGGAAGACTGGGACCGCCTGGGTTCCTGTCAGGGGCAGCGTGCCCAACAGTCCGTACCGCCGGGCGTCGATCCACCGAGTACCCTGCTCCCAGGCCAGCGAGTAGCGCCGATTGTACAGCAGCTCGGACAATACCTCGGCGTCCGAGCTAGCCGACGTCAACGGCCCGCCGTCCGCAACGGGACGAAGCGCCAGCGGCGGCAGGCCCCCGCTGTTGGTGCGCACCAGGTCCAGGTCGGCGATCGCTCCCGGTTTGTCGCCCAGGCCCAACTCGGCCTCGGCGCGGAGCAGTATCAACTCCTCGTTGCGGATGATGGGAATCGGGGCGCCCAGGTCCGGACCCCCGTTGGTGAAGTACACCGTCCACTTCAACGACGAGGTGAGCGTGTCTCCCCGGAAGATGACCGTGGCGGGACTCGGGGCGGGCGCGGTCTTCTGCAGCAGGCGCAGATCGGGCACGGCCGACCCGTCCTGGAGCTGGGCATCGGCCTCGAACGACGGATGCACGAAGAAGATCGGACCGGCGAGGGGCTCCGAGAGGCCGTTCGGACGGTCGTTCGCCGCGCTGGAATAGTCGAAGTACGCACCCAGGCGGAACTGTGAGGGATCCGCCAGCAGAAACGACCGAGCGAGCGCGTCCAGCGCCGCCTGGAAGCACGGCTGTCCGCAGTTCGCGTCCGTCGCCCGCAGGATGTTCGCCTTTGCCTCCAGCGCGCCAACGAACTGCTCGTGCGTTGCCGGGGTGCTGAAGCTCGCGTAGCCCGGCGGGGTCGGGAACGGGAACCCCGCGCCCGCCGCCGACGCCGCCTGCAGCTTGGTCCGCGCGCCGGCGAGGAGCCCGAGGATGTACCCGTACACGCTGTCGGTGGACACAAACGGCGCGGGCTCTGAGGTCACTCCCATGGCCACCGGTGCGCCGGTGTTGGGCCGGGCGGCGATGACGTACATCAGGCTCAGCGCCTTCTGCACCTGGGCGAATCCTTCCGACGCCTCGAGCTCACCGGGCTGGAAGTCTTCCACGCCAGGAAGCGCGGTGAGGTACCCGTTGATGGTACGGATGTTCTGGTAATACCCGAGCCAGAGCCCCGCGCCGACCAGCCCGTTCGCGTCCATCGGCGCGTACAGCAGGTCCGAGATCTGGCGGGGATCGACGCCCTGGAGGTTGTATCCCTCACGGCCGATCACCCCGGTCTTCCAGATGAATGCCGTGATATCGCCCCGGAAGCCGTTGGGATCGCCCCGCGTGCCCGCGAAGATGCCCGTCGCAACCGCCGCCGCCGTCCGGCGTGTCGGGTTGCTGGTGAAGTCATCGACGGTTGGCGCGTTCGGGTTGATGATGTTCAGGGACTCGGCCGAGCACCCGCCGAGGAGCGCCAACGCGCCCAGCGCCGCCACGCCGCCGACCAGCCGGGAGGAACGAAAGAGGCCGCGCATGGTCAGAACCCCACCGAGAGAGTCAGGAAGAAGCTGCGTGAGGGCGGGTACGGCAGCACATCGATGTTCCGGGCGATCGCCTGCTGCCCCAGGTCGCTGACCTCGGGATCGAACCCGAAGTAGTTGGTGAACATCAGCAGGTTCCGGCCGCTCAGACTCACCCGGGCGTCGCTCGCCCCGAACATCCGCTGTGCGAGGCTCTGCGGCATCTGCCAACCGACCGCCAGCTCCCGCAGCTTGAGGAAGGTCGCATCCTGCACGTAGGGCGTGGCCACGCCCTGGGCCTGGAGCGCGAGGCGACTCTGGCCGGCGGGCGTGTCCAAGTCGCCCGTGAGGCCGTTCAGGTCGATCAGGTAGAGGGTGGCGTTCGACACGCTGCCGCCCTGCTGCCAATCCCACAGCATGCTGAAGGACAGGTTGTTGTACGTGACGTCGTTGGTGAGCGAGAGACGGAAATCGGGGGTCCCGTCGCCGATCTTGCCGACCTGGACGTTGCCGTCCGCGTCCAGGTAGTTCCCGACGATCTGGGTAGCCGACTGCCCTTCCTGGATCTGGAAATTGCCCAGAATGTTCCCGAAGCCGCCGCCATACGCGCCCGGGCCGAACGGCGGGACCGGCAAGCTGTTCACCTTGGTCCGGATGGTCTGGAACGTGGAGCGCACCAGCCAGGTCAGCGAGCGCGACTGAATGGGAGTGACGCCAACGGCGAGCTCGAGTCCGCGGCTGCCAATCTCGCCTCCGTTCTGGTACTCCGTCGTGATGCCTGTCGACGGCGCGGGGGCCCGGCTCAGGAGCAGGTCGGTGGTGCGCCGGGAATACACCGTCGCCTGCACCGTCCCGCGCCCCCCGAAGAAGCCGATGTCGACGCCCGCTTCGATTTCCTTCAACCGCTCCGGCTTGATCGTCGCAGCGCCGAGCGTATCCGAGAACTGCTGGCCGACCGATCCGCCGATCCCGACGCCGGTGCGGAGCGTGGAGAACTTCTGTCCGAAAAGCGGCTGGTTGCCCGTCTGGCCGTAGGCGGCCCGCAGCTTCACGTCGCCACCCTGCCCGAACACATCCGGGAAGCGGAAGGAGCCCGCGAACTTCGGAAAGAGGTAGTAGCTGCCGGTCTTGCCGAAGACGCTCGAGCGCTCCCCGCGCAGGCCGGCCGATAGCAGCAGCCGCTCGCGCATCATGAGCACTTCTTCCTGGCCGTAGAACGCGAGGGTGCGCTCGCGCTGGAACACCTGCAGTGGGTTCTGCAGGACGTTGGCCACGTCGAAGTTCTTGATCCCGTCCGGCAGGCCCTGCCCGTGAATCTGCGATCGCTCCAGTTGCCGGTCTTCATACTGCACGCCCGCTGAGAGCGTATTCTGGATCCCGCTGGGAGCGAAGTATGTGTGGATGGCGTTCAGGTTCCAGTTGTAGAACCGGCTGTGGGCGTTCCCCACCACCGCCTCTCCCGGATTGGGGAGGCTCGCCTCGTAGGCCAAACTCGGCGGGGCGTAGACCTGGTCCTGCTGCGCGAACAGATCCGCGCCGCCGGCCGCCACAAACCGCAGATCCTGCCGGTCAGACCGGAGGGCGTGAAACTTGATCGTCGCCCCTCCGGTGAAGCGCTGGACCTCCGAGCGATTCTCGGCGTCCCGCGTGATGGCCAGGGGATTAGTGCCGAGGCCCATCGGGACGTTCGGAACCGAGGGAAGGGTTCCGTCCGGGAGCGGCGTGATCGGCACGAAGCTGGGGATGTAGATGAGATCGTAGATAGTGCTCAGTGCGTTGAAGCTGTTGTTGGCGAACCCGCGCTGGTTCACCGTCCGGTTGAAGCCGGCGGATAGATTGGCGTCGAAGCGCTTGGAGAGGGTCTGATCGAGGTTCACCCGCAACGTCTGTCGGCCGGCGCTGGTGTTGTCGATGATCCCGTTGTCCTGCTTGACGTTCCCCGAGGCGAAGTACTTCGTCGTCGTGGTTCCACCCGCTACGCTCCCCTGGGTCTCGTAGGAGAGCTGCTCGCGGCCGGTCACCGTCTGGAAGTGATCGAAGAAGGGCCGCGCGCCGCCCGCAAAGTAGGGGGCCGCGGCGGCCCCGAACTGGGCCACCGCCGTCGTGGAGTCGAACCGACGCGGGTCGGGATACCGGGAGAGCGAGAAGAACCCGAACCGCTGCAAGAGGGATACCCGTGGCTTGCCGGCCTGGCCCCGGGTGGTCGTGATGATGACGACGCCGTTGGCGGCCTTGGAGCCGTAGACTGAGGAGGCCGCGGCTCCCTTGAGCACCTCGATGGACGCGATGTCGGACGGGTTCAGGTCAGCGATGCGATTGACCGCGTTGTCCTCGGCGGGGTTCACCTGGTTCAGCAGGGACAGCCCGCTTGGGACGCTGGCGTTGCTGTAGATGACGCCGTCCACGACGAACAGCGGGTCGGATGCCCCGTTGATCGTTGCCGGGCCACGGATCTGCACCTGCAGGCCCCCGCCGGGCGCGCCCGAGTTGGACTGGATATGCGCGCCGGCCACCTTGCCCTGGAGAGCGGCGTCGATCGATGGGGCCGGTGTGTGGGTGAGCTCATCACCGCTGACGATGCTGGTGCTCGTGGGGGCGTTGCGATTCTCCACCGTAGTCTGCTGGCCCGAGACGACGAGCTCGTCGAGCTTGAACGGATCCTCCTCCAGCGCCACCTCCACCTCGGTGGTTCCGGGCGACAGGACCACCTCCCGGCGGGTGTAGCCGATCGCCCGAATGACCAGCCGTATCTCGGTGTCGGGCACCGTCAGCGAGAACCGGCCGTCCGAGTTCGTTGCGGTGGTGGCCCGCTGTCCAAGGATGCCCACAGTGGCCTCCGCGAGCGGCTTGCCGTCCACCGCCCGCGTGACCAGCCCGGTTACGGTGCGGTCCTCCACGGGTGCGGCCGGCTTCGGCACGGCGGGCGCGCGCTGCTTCACCACCACGAGCTGCCCGGTGGACAGCGCGAGGAGCTCAAGACCGGAGTCGCGTAGGATTCGCTCCAGCGCAGCATCGGTCCGGATCTCGCTCGCGGTCAACCAGACTCGCCGGTCGTGCGGCAGCACCGCGTCGTTGTAGGTGAGCGGCAAATCGGCCTTTTGGGCGACCGTCCGCATCGCCTCCTCGAACGAGGTCCCCTCGAGCTGGAGCGAGATGGTCCGCTGGAGCCGGGGCATTGCCGCGGCAAGATCGCCGCTCAATACGGACACCCTGCCGCCCGGTGCGGAATTGTCAGGGTCCTGGCCGGGAGCATTGCGCGGGCAGATCGCCGCCGCGATGAGGAGGGTGATCAACCAAGCGGTACAGCGGTTCATGCCAACCTCCACCAGAGAGAAACGAGTGCGTAGGACTAGCGCCGCTCGATCGTGATCGTGCGCCCGGCGACGCGGCAGGTGACGTCCAGTGACGCTTCCAAGACCTGCAGGGCCTCGTCCAACGACTCCCCGCGCAGGCGGGTCGTCAGTCGCAACGTGGTCAGCGAGGAGTCACCAATCACGAAGTCGCGATCATACCAGCGCCCCAGCTCGGCCAGCACCTGGGGAAGCGGCTCCCGCTCGAAGACCAACCCTCCATCCTTCCACGCGAGGCCGTCGTCGACCTTGACGTCGTGCACGACGCTCGTCGCCCCGTCAGTGGCCCGGCGACCGAGATCGCCATGGGTGAGGACGACTCGCCGGCCGCTGTCGGCCCGCTGCCCGCTCAGCGCGACGCGTCCCTCCGCCACGAGGACCTGCACGGCGCTCTCCTCCGGCCGGGCACGCACGCCGAACTTGGTGCCCAACACCTCGGTCGTGGCCGTGCCGCCGTGGACCCGGAACGGCCGGCTGGAATCGTGCGCCACCTCGAAGTAGGCCTCGCCGCGGAGGTAGACCTCGCGCATCCGCCCGCCGTACGCGACGGACACCTCGAGCACGCTCTCGGTGTTCAGCAGCACCGTGGTTCCGTCGGGCAACCGCAGCGATGCGCGCTGGCCGCGCGCGGTGGCGTACCGCGGTCTCGGGGCCGTCTCCTCCGCTCGCTGCTGCGCCTGCTCCGCGGCGCGCCAGAGCAGGTTTCCGCCTACCAGGAGGATGAGAGCGGCGGCGGCGGACCAGGCGATCCGTCTCCCAGGGGGGGCGGCGGGCCGAGTCGTGAGCACCAGCACCGGCCGCGGGCTCGGGCGCCCGCCAAGCTCGCCGGCGGGCT
>CAZASU010000052.1:0-12593 GCA_964487785.1 uncultured Gemmatimonadaceae bacterium
TTGGCGGATCCGTTCGGGTTGGGCTGGAAAGGCGAGCGCTCGGTTGCCGCCACATAACGCAGTACCACTCTGCTCTCAGCCTCGAGCATGCGGAGGGTGTCTGGTGCGGCGACGAACCGGCCCTCACCGTGCGCGACTGGAAGTCGTAACCGCTCTTCCGGCTCGTAATCACAGGTGAACGCGGTGTCGATCTGCTCTACGATCACGTCGACCGGCTTGGATACGAAAGTCAGGCCCGCATTGCGCATGAGGGCCCCGGGCAGGAGGTGAGCCTCGCACAGGATCTGAAAGCCGTTGCAGATGCCGAGCACCGGCCCTCCGGCCGCGGCGTGGCGCTGCACCGCCTGCATTACCGGGCTGAACCGGGCGATGGCACCGGAGCGAAGGTAGTCGCCATAGCTGAACCCGCCCGGCAGCACCACGACGTCGGCCCCGCGCAGATCGGCGTCCCGGTGCCAGACGAAATAGGCGTCCGCTCCGACGCTCTCGGCGGCGCGCAGCGTGTCGAAGTCGCAGTTACTGCCGGGAAATCGAACCACTGCTACCCGCGGCATCAGTCGCTCTCCACGTCCAGGAGGTAATCCTCGGTGACGGGGTTGGCCAGGAGCTTGTCGCACATCTGCCGGGCCCGGGCCTCGGCCTCGTCTCGGGAGCCAGCCGTGACGTCGATCTCGATGGCGCGGCCCATCCGGACTGCTCTGGCTTCCTCGAAGCCCAGCGCGCTGAGGGCATGCTCCACCGCCTGACCCTGAGGGTCGAGGAGGCCGGCCCGCGGCATAACCCGTACATGCACTCGGAACGTCATTGATCCTCTTCCTGGCGGCGGTCGCCCCACCGGCCGCGGCGTTCGTGAGAGAGTGGAGGCGGCAACGTCGGGTCGTTGGCATCGGCCAGCCGCTCGTCCACGATAGGCACCGGCTCGGGGCGCTCCATGAGCCCGAGCACGGTGGCCCGGGCGATGCCGAGCGCGACGTAGAACAAACCTAGGGGAAACAGAAAATACGCGGGCACGATCAGGCCGCCGAGCAGGATCACGACATGCACGATGAGCCCGAAGATGCCTTTCCGGCTCCGGATCCCTATCGGCGGGAACTTCGGGTACTTGACGTTGCTCACCATCAGCACGGCCAGGAGCAGCATGAGGACCACCAGGCCCTCGTGCTGCAGGTCCAGGTATGCGACCGACCCGCTGTACCAGTTGGTCTGGCTGAACGGATAGTAGACGGCGAGGGTCATCCCGGCGGCCGGTGACGGAAGCCCGGTGAACCAGCCGCTGGCCGGCTTCCCGGCAGACAGCACGTTGAAGCGCGCCAGCCGGAGCGCCACCGCCACCACGTAGATGTAGCAGAGGATCCAGGCAAACCGGCCGGCATTGGAAAAGTCGAGAAAATACATCAGCAGGGCCGGAGCCACACCGAACGAGATGACGTCCACCAGCGAGTCGAGCTCGGCGCCGAATCGGGTGCCGGTGCCCGACAGCCGCGCCACCCTTCCGTCCAGCATGTCCAGGATGCCGGCGAAGACGATGAACCATCCGGCCCAACGGAAGTTGCCGTTGAAGGCCGACACGATCGCCCAGAACCCGAAGAAGAGGTTGCCCAGGGTGAAGGCACTGGGCATGACGACCACGACCTGGCGCATCGATGGGCGCCGGAGTCCTTCACGCCGCTGTCTCAGATCCATTCGGCTACCACGGTCATGCCTGCCTTGGTTGTGTCCCCGGGTTTCACCAGGAGTCGGACTCGGTCGCAGGGCAAGAACAGATCCACCCGCGACCCAAAGCGGATCATGCCCAGACGATCTCCCTGTTGCACCTGGGTCCCGACCTTGTGATCGGTCACGATCCTCCGGGCGATGAGGCCGGCGATCTGGCGGATCAGCACCTTGCCCCGGGAGGTGGTGAGACCGACAGAAGACTGCTCGTTGTCGAGGCTCGACTTTTCGGACCCGGCGTGGCCGAACTTACCGGGATGGTAGTGCCGGTACGCAACGGTCCCCTCGATCGGGTACCGGTTCACGTGGACATCGAAAACGTTCATAAAGATGGACAGCCGGCACGAGCGGCCGGCCAGGAACGCAGGCTCTTCGGTCTCGACAACGCTCACCACCTTGCCGTCTGCGGGAGCCAGGATCAGCCGGTCGCCTCGCTGTCCGGCGCGTTCCGGGTCACGAAAGAAGGCGATAACCCAGACCGACAGGACGACCCAGAGCACGCACGCGACCCACAGGAGCCGTGAGTCGAAGCGGAGCGCGGCAAGTATGAGGCCCAGGGCAATTACCCATGCGCCGACGATGAACCATAGTCCCTCGGGGGCAGTGCGGATCACAGGTCAGGCTCCAGATTGCGTCCGGTCAGCAGTCGATAGGCCTCCAGATACCGCCGGCTCGTTGCCGCGACCACCTCGGCCGGAAGCGGTGGAGGCGGGGCCTCCCCGTCCCAGCTCCCCGCGGCTTTGAGCGAGGCGAGATAGTCTCGCAGCGGTTGCTTGTCGAAGCTGGGCTGCGCGCCGCCTGGCGCGTATCGGTCGGCGGGCCAGAAGCGGGAGGAGTCCGGAGTCAGCACCTCGTCGATGAGGCGCAAGGTGCCCTCGGCGTCGGTCCCGAACTCGAACTTGGTGTCCGCAATGATGATTCCTCGCGACGCGGCATGATCGCGGCCCGCCTGGTAGAGCGCAAAGCTGGCTTGCCGCAGCCGGGCGGCCAGGACCGGACCAAGCTCCTGGGCCACCGTGTCGACAGTGACGTTCATGTCGTGCCCGGATTCGGCCTTCGTGGCCGGTGAGAAGAGCGGCGGATCGAGGCGCGCGCTTTCGACCAGGCCGGGCGCCAGCCGCTCCCCTGCAAGGGTGCCGCGGTTCCGATATTCGGCCCAGGCCGATCCGGAGAGGTACCCGCGGACGACACACTCGAACGGCACCGGAACCGCCCGGCGAACCAGCATCGCCCGGCCGGCAATCTGCTGTTCCAGTCCATCGAGCTGCGGTACCCGTTCCAGGATCTCTTGTGAGCGCGCGGTGACGTAGTGTGAGGGGAACACCTTGGCCAACAGCTCGAACCAGAAGGCGCTCATCTGCGTGAGTACCGCGCCCTTCCGGGGGATGGGCTCGCGCATGACCACGTCGAAGGCGCTGACCCGATCGCTGGCAACCACCAGCAGATGCCTGGCATCCACCTCGTACACCTCGCGCACTTTGCCCCGGCGAAGCAACGGAAGCGGAAGCCGGCTCTCAGCCACCGCGTTCATACCTTCACCTCGGCCGGCTCGGCTTCGGCGGCGAGCGGCCGCGCCCGCTTGAGGAGCGGCTGGAGGTATTCCTCGACGAACTCGCCCACCTGCTCGGCAGCCCGCCCGGTGTAATTGGCCGGCTCGAGCTCCGCCTGGAGCGCGGCGGCAGGGACACGGCGGAATGCGGGATCCGAGCCGAGCCGTTCGAGCAGGGCGTTGGGCTCGCCTCGGCTCACCGCCTCCGCCACCGCGAGACTGTGCTGGCGGACCACCTCGTGTAGCGCCTGCCGGTCGCCGCCGGCCGCGGTACCGAGCATCAGCCACCGCTCGGTGGCCATGAACGGCATCTGCTCGTGCACGTGCCGGCGGATCGTGTCTTCCCGCACCTCGAGGCCTGCCGCGATGTTGGTGGCCAGCACCAGAATGGCATCGGTGCCGAGGAATCCTTCGGGAAGGGTCAATCGCCGGTTGGCGCTGTCATCCAGGCTGCGCTCGAGCCATTGGCTGGCGGCGGTGTTTGCCGTGTTGGCCTGAAGCGAGATCACGAACCGGGCCAGCCCGCTGATCCGTTCGGCGCGCATCGGGTTACGCTTGTAAGCCATAGCGCTGGACCCGATCTGCTCCTGCTCGAATGGCTCGAGCAGCTCGCCCTCGTGCTGCAACAGCCGGAGGTCGCCCGCCAACTTTGCCGCCGACTGGGCAATGCCGCTCAGCGTATCGAGCACGGTGCTGTCCGCCTTGCGGGTATAGGTCTGGCCGGTGACCGGAAACGAGGCCGAGAACCCGAGCTTGGCGGTGACCCGCCGATCGAGCTCTCGGACCTTCTCGTGGCTATTGCCGAAGAGCTCGAGGAATGAGGCCTGCGTCCCGGTAGTGCCCTTGCAGCCTCGCAGCCGCATGGTCTCGATGCGGCGACATACTTCCTCGACGTCGATGGCGAAGTCCTGCATCCAGAGCGTGGCGCGCTTCCCTACTGTGGTGAGCTGCGCCGGCTGAAAGTGCGTGTATGCCAGACAGGGAAGGCCCGCGTGCCGGGTGGCAAACCGCTCCAGCGCGCCGAGCACGGCTATGAGTCGGCCGAGCAGAAGGCGCAGGCCGTCGCGCATGACCACGAGATCTGCGTTGTCGGTGACGAACGCACTGGTGGCCCCGAGGTGCAGGTAAGGCCGGGCGGCTGGGGCCTGGTCGCCGAAGGCGTGAATGTGCGCCATCACGTCGTGGCGGAAGCGTCGCTCATAGCGAGCCGCGAGATCCAGGTCGGCATCGTCCAGGTGGGCCCGCATCTGCGCGATGGCCTGCTCCGGGATGTCGAGCCCGAGCTCCCGCTCGGACTCGGCTAGCGCGAGCCACAGCCGGCGCCAGAGGCCGATCCGGTGCCGCTCGCCCCAGAGCGTCTGCATGGCCGGCGAAGCGTAGCGGGATCCCAGCGGCGAGCGCCAGCGGTCGTCGGTCATCGGAACAGCAGATCGGTAAAAGTGACCTGGCCCTCGCGCTCGACGTAGATCCGGATGACCTGTCCCGGACGAATATTGAGGAGGCTCGACACCTCCGAGGCGTTGCGCACCGGGGACCGGTCAATGGCAAGTATCACGTCGCCCGGCTGAAGCCCGGTGGCGCGGCTGACCTGGGGAGAGAGGCGGAAGATCAGGGCGCCCTGGTCGCTCCGGATGGAACGCTCCGCCTGAATGGCCGGAGTCACGTTGATCAGCTGGAGGTCCTGCAGCACGGTGATCTTCTCGGCCGTCACCGTCGGAAGGTCACCGGTGACGATCCGCCGGGTGGTGCTCCCGCCGCCGCTCCGCACCGCCACCTGAACGGCGTCGCTCACATGCAGGTCGAGCTTCACCGCTTCCCAGTCCAGATAGTTTCGGAGCCGGCGCCCGTTGGCCTCGATGAGCACGTCGCCCTGGCGCAAGCCGGCGCGAGCGGCGGGCCCATCGGGTGTGACGCTGGAGACCACGACACCACCCTGACTCTTCCATTCGCGCATCGCCCCGGCGCCCTGAACCTCGAGACCAACCCAGGCGCGCCGCACCGACCCGCGCTTGATGATCTCGTCGGCCACCCGCACGGCACGCTCGATGGGGATGGCGAAGCCCAGGCCAACCGAGCCGCCGCTGCTGCTGAAGATTGAAGAATTGACGCCGACCACCTCGCCCAGCGCATTGGTGAGCGGCCCGCCCGAATTGCCGGGGTTAATGGCTGCGTCGGTCTGGATCATATCGAGGTAGAGACCGGTCTGGTCGCCGCCGGGCAGGATGTTGCGTCCAGTGGCGCTCACCACCCCAACCGAGACCGACGGCTCGGAGTTGCCCAGCAGGTAGGCATACGGGTTTCCCAGCGCCACGACCCATTCCCCGATCATAAGGTCGGTGCTGCGGCCCAGCGCCACCGTGGGCAGGTTTTCGCGGCCGACTTTCAGGACGGCGATGTCGGTCAGCGGATCCTCTCCCACCACGGAGGCCGGGAGGTCGCTGCCGTCCGGCAGCGTCACGACAACACGGTCGGCGTTGGATACGACATGCTGATTGGTGACGATGATCCCGCCCGGCCGGATGATGAAACCGGTTCCATGGCCCTGCACCACGCGGGCGCCTTCCGGTACGAAGAAGAAATCGAAGGGAGAGCGGCGCTCGGTCTGTTGCCGCGAGGAGACGTTGATCGAGACCACCGCTGGTGCGACCCGGTCTGCCGCCGCCACGATCGCCGTGCGACGTGATGAGGTGGTGGCATTCTGCGCTGCAGCCACGCGGGTCGAGGTCTGAGCCCCGGCAGTGGCCACGCGCAGGCGGGGAATCTCTTCGGCCCGGCACCCTGCCAGTGCCCAGGCGATGGCGAGAGCGGACCGGCTAGGCCAGGTGCAGCGCGGCATGCGGCTCTCCTGCGGGGTCGGCGAAGAGCTCGGGCGGATACACCACGGCCGCGAAGTAGAGTCCTTGGGGCGGTGCCGGAGGGCTGGTGTCAGCATTGTCCTCCCGACGGAGCAAGGCCGTCATGTCTTCGAGCGGCCGTCGCCCGAGCCCGATGTCCACCATGGTGCCGACCAGCATCCGCACCATACGCTGGAGGAACCGGTCCGCCTCGATTTCGAGGGTCACGCCCCGGTCGTCGATCCGCCGGCTCCAGTCCGCGTGGAGTACCCGGCAGCGATAGTGCGGCTTGTCGGTCTTGGCCGCAAAGGCGCGGAAATCGTGCTCGCCCCTCACCACCTGGGCGGCCTCATTAAGCAGGTCGAGATCGAGTGGCTTGCCGAGCGCCCACTCGAGCCGGCGGCGAAAAGGCGAGGCCGAGGCCTCATCGAGACCAATGCGGTAGCGATAGCGCCGCGAAAGGGCGGACTTGCGGGCGTGGAAGCCGGGCTGCATCGGGTGCACCGACTCTACCCAGCAATCAGTGGGAAGCAGGGCGTTGAGCGCGCGTCGCAGCGCGGAATCGGTCCAGTTGGCTGGTGCGCCGAAGCTGACGCCTTGGCCGATCGAATGGACGCCGGCGTCGGTGCGCCCAGCCGCGTGTGCCGCGGTCGGGCGCTCAAACAGACGTGCGAGGACGCGCTCGAACTCGAGCTGAACCGAGCGCCCGGCGGGCTGGCGTTGCCACCCGACAAAGCCGGTGCCGTCATAGTGGAGTGTGGCGAGGAAGGTCCGGCTCATCGGCCCGAAATCTAGTGGTTTCGGATACCTCGGGCAAGCCACGCAAATGCTTGTCACGATTGACAAAAGCGGCTCTTGCCGGGTACAATTTTTTCCCCTGTGCCACACCCGTTTGCCTGATTGGTACCAGTGACCCTCGACACCCCACTGCGTTTCGCCATCCAGCAGCTCGCCTTGGGCGCATCGCTCGACCGGGAGGCTACCGCGGCGGCGTTCGGTGTGGTCATGCGGGGAGAAGCGAGCGCCGTTCAGACGGCTGCGCTGCTGATGGGGCTACGGGCAAAGGGAGAGACAGCCGACGAGATGGCCGGGGCGGTGTTGGCGCTCCGTTGCTCCATGGTCACAGTCGAGACGGGTGACCCCCATCTGCTGGTCGATACCTGCGGTACCGGTGGTGGGCAGGTTGGCACGCTCAACATATCCACCGCCGCCGCGTTTGTGGTGGCCGGTGCAGGAGTGCCTGTAGCCAAGCACGGCAACCGGAGTTACACCTCCCGATCCGGTTCGGCTGATGTCCTGGAGGCGCTGGGCATCGATATCAACCTCCCGCCGCCTGCAGCGGGGGAGCTGCTGCGATCCGTCGGCCTCACGTTCTTATTTGCACCCACCTACCACCCGGCCATGCGCCACGTGGCCCCGGTGCGCAAAGAGCTTGGCGTTCCCACGATCATGAACCTTCTCGGACCGCTGGCGAACCCCGCGGGAGCGACCCGCCAGGTCGTCGGAGTGGCGGACGCAACCCGGGCGGAGCTCGTGGCCGAGACGCTGGCGAGCCTCGGCGCCCGACACGCGCTCGTCCTTCACGCCACCGTCGGCATGGACGAGATCAGTCCGTCGGGATCGACCCTGGTATGGGAGGTGAAGGGCGGGGAAGTGGATCGGTGGGAGCTCGACCCGGCCCGCTACGGTCTGCACTGCGGCGATCTGGAGCGTCTGGCGGGTGGGGAGCCGGGAGAGAATGCCGCCCGCATGGAGCGGCTCTTCTCCGGGGACGCGGACAAGGTGGTACGTTGTGCCGTGCTCCTGAATGCGGCCGCGGCACTCTATGTGTCCGCCAACGGCTGGTCGCTGGAGGAGGCGGTGGGACGGAGTGAGGAGTCGCTCACGAGTGGGGCCGCCGCCCGGGTACTGGACAGGATGCGGAAGGCGGCGCCAGCCAAGCAAAAAGCGTGAATCACGCTTTAGTATTTTCGGATGACGCCGACCACCACGCCCTGAATCAGCACATCACGTTCCAGAAACCGCATGGGCTGCATGGTGGCGTTGGCGGGCTGGAGCCGGATCCAGCCCCCAGCTTCTCGGTAGAACTTCTTGACGGTTGCCTCGCCGCCATTGACCAGGGCGATGACCATCTCGCCGTTTTCGGCGCTCTGTTTGCCGTGGACCACGACGATATCTCCGTCCACGATGTGCTCGTCGATCATCGAGGTGCCCTGAACTTTGAGGGCGTAATTGGGGCCGCGCCGGGGCAGCATCTGATCGGGAACCGCAATGGTTTCCTGATGCATGAGCGATTCGATCGGGGTGCCTGCCGCTACCTTGCCTAGCAGCGGGATTTCGCTGGCCGCGGATGTGCCGCGCGGAGGGAGGACCTCGATTGAGCGGCTCTCGTTGTAGGAGCGGCGGATATACCCCTTGCGCTCGAGGTTGGTGAGGTGCTCGTGCACCGTAGCCAGAGACTGAAAGCCGAAGTGCTCGGCGATTTCCTCGAAGCTGGGTGCGTAGCCCTGCCCCTGGATGTGGCCCTGCAGGTAGCTGAGTATCTCACTCTGGCGCTTGGTCAGGGGCATCAGGATCTCCTCGCATGGCGGCGGACGTGACCGAATAGAGCCCGAATAAGAGTACCCGAATACCGGCCGAAGGACAAGATGCCCGTCAGTTTCGAGCAAATCCTGCGGTCCACCCGCGGAGGTCTGGACAGCTTGCACGCCAGGCGCTCGACTTTGGAGCGGGACGTCGCCCGGGCCCGGGTTCCGCCCTCATTCAGGGCTGCCCTGCGGAAGGGCAGCGTGGCGGTCATCGCCGAGGTGAAGCGCCGGTCGCCGTCCCGAGGAGCGATCCGGGAGGATTTGGACCCGGGAGAGCGCGCCGCCTTGTATGCCGAGCACGGGGCGGCAGCTATCTCGGTGTTGACCGATGGGCCCTACTTCGGCGGCTCCATTGAGGATCTCCGCGCGGCCGCTCGGTGCTCTTCGGTTCCGGTGTTGCGCAAGGATTTCATTTTGGACGAGGTGCAGATCCTGGAGGCTCGAGCTGCCGGGGCTGCCGCCGTTCTTCTGATCGTCAGGGCCCTGGGCTCCCGGCTCGAGCCCCTCCTGCGTTTTGCGGCTGACTTACGGTTGGACGCCCTGGTCGAGGTCCATACTCCTGAGGAGCTCAACGCCGCGCTGGAAGCGGGAGCGTCGATCATAGGCGTGAACAGCCGCGATCTCGATACCTTCGAAATCGATATGGAAACCGCGTGGAAAATTGTGGCCGGCGTTCCCGCTGAATCCATCGCGGTGGCGGAGAGTGGGATGGCGGGAACCGCGGATGTGCAGCGGGCAGCGGCAGCCGGGGCTGACGCGGTTCTGATCGGAACAGCGCTTTCCGCGGCAGCCGTGCCTGGCGGGCTTCTCCGGGACCTGACGGGAGTGGCCAGGCGTGATCGCTAAGATCAAGTTCTGCGGTATCATGCAACCTGGCGACGCTACGCTCGCGGCTGAGGCAGGGGCGGGGTATCTCGGCGTTGTTTTTGCTGGAGGCCCAAGGGCTGTCTCGATCGTCGGGGCAAGCGAGGTCGTAAGAGCCGCTGCCGGAGTTCCCGTCCTAGGGGTTTTTGCCGCTCAGTCGCCCGATGAGATCCTCCGGATAGGTGAGAAGGCGGGGTTGAGCGGGGCCCAGCTGCACGGTCCGTACTCCCGGAGCGATGCCGCCCGGCTCAGAGCTCACGGTCTCGAGGTTTGGCGCGTAGTGCGCATCGCCGTCGCGCACGACCTGGACAGGCTGTGCGAGGCGGTTCTCGACTCCGATATCGTGCTGGTGGAGCCTCGAGTGCCGCACGCGCTGGGAGGTGCGGGCGTCTCGCTGGACCTGAAGCTCGCCTGTCAGGCGCGCCGCCGGCTGGTGGGTCCGATGGCTCTCGCCGGGGGGCTGACTCCCGACAATGTTGGACAGGCGCTGGCCCAGGTTCGTCCCGACATAGTCGACGTGAGCTCAGGCGTTGAACTCCGGCCGGGTATCAAGGACCCCAATACAATCGCGCGATTCGCGGAGGCGGTGTTTGCCTACAGTCCAGTCACCTGAGCAGGGCTTGACCGGCCGGTTTGGTCCGTACGGAGGGCGGTACGTGCCCGAGACCCTGGTCGCGGCGCTCGACGACCTGACGGCTCTGTACGACGCGGCGCGGCAGGATCCTGGCTTCTGGGCCGAGCTCGAGCACCTGCTGACGGAGTTCGTGGGACGGCCCTCGCCCATTTCCGAGGCCCCCCGCTTCGGCGATGCCGTCGGAGCGCGGGTGGTGCTCAAGCGGGAAGACTTGAACCACACCGGCTCCCACAAGATCAACAACACCATTGGTCAGGCGCTTCTGGCGCTCCGGATGGGAAAGCGCAGGATCATCGCCGAGACCGGTGCCGGTCAGCACGGCGTCGCCACGGCCACGGTCTGCGCTCGTTTCGGGTTCGAGTGTGTCGTGTATATGGGCGCGGAGGACGTCCGGCGCCAGCGGTTGAACGTGTATCGCATGGAGCTTCTGGGAGCCACGGTGGTTCCGGTGGAGTCCGGAACCCGAACCCTCAAAGACGCCACCAATGAAGCGCTGCGGGACTGGGTGACGAATGTACCGACCACTCATTACATCATCGGCTCGGTCGTGGGTCCGGATCCCTTTCCCCGCATGGTTCGCGACTTCCAGGCGGTGATCGGATGCGAAGCGCGGGCCCAGATGCTGGAGCACTACGGCAGCCTGCCTCATACCGTCGTGGCATGCGTCGGTGGCGGGTCGAATGCCATCGGAATATTCAGCGGATTTCTGAATGATGCGGGGGTCCGGCTGGTCGGAGTCGAGGCAGCCGGAAAGGGGATCGCTACTGGTCATCACAGCGCGACGCTGACCGCCGGAACGCCGGGCGTGCTCCACGGCAGCCTGAGCTACCTGCTCCAGGACGCCGACGGCCAGGTCTCTCCGGCCCACTCGATCTCCGCGGGGCTGGACTACCCCGGCGTGGGGCCGGAGCACAGCCACCTGCGAGACACCGGCCGGGTCACCTATGACACGGCGACCGACGCCGAGGCGCTCGGCGCTTTCCAGATGCTCTGCCGCCTGGAAGGCATCATTCCAGCACTCGAGACCGCCCACGCGCTTGCATGGGTCCAGCGGGCGGCGGGGCAGTGGGCCCGCAATCAGACGGTCCTCGTATGCCTCAGCGGAAGAGGCGACAAGGACGTCGCCCACGTGGCCGATCTCCTTGGGGGCCAGGGTTGACGACCAAGGAGACCTCGACCCAACTCCTTCCGGCCTCCCAGGTCTCGGAGCTGATTCAAGCCATGGTCAAGGCGCTCCGTGCCTTCCAGATGTATCTGCCGAACAATCCGATCTACCAGCGTTCAATCCAGAACGTGCGGAACGCCTTCGGCCCCATCTGGGCGGCCACGGACGAGCTCACCCTCCACGTCTCGGAATCCGATCTGCTCTGGGAGGAGCAGTCGGTCTATCACCAGATCAATCGAAGCGACAGCGTGGCGTGGAGCCTGTTCAAGGACGGCATGCGCGAGCTGACCATCCATAAAGGTGCTGAAGCGGACGAGCTACCCATATTGCTCGCTACGATCAATAAGGCGCGCTTTCTTCCGGCCGATGCCGGCGACGATCTGCTCACCCTGCTCTGGGCCATGGAATTCGAGCACATCAAATACCGCTTTATCGACTTCTTCGCCGAAGGTGGCGGAGAGCTGCCGGGCCCTTCGGGAACGGCTGGGGGATCGGCCAGTCCGGAGGATCGCAGGGCCCAGGTGGCCGAGGAGGCTCCCGAGCGTCCCAAGGGTGTCGTCGACCTCGACGAGGTCGATTCCACGCTCTACTTCCTGGACGAAGAGGAGATCAGGTATCTCGCGGGGGAGCTGACGGAGGAATACAAGCGCGACGTTCGGGGAAGCGCCCTCAACGTGCTGTTCGACCTGATGGAGACCCAGCCAGAGGGCGGCGTGCGCGACGAGATTCTCGGGGTGCTCGATCAGCTTTTCCCGAACCTGCTCACCAGCCGCGATTTCCGAAGCGCGGCCTCCGTGCTCCGTGAATCCAAGCTGCTGAAGGAGCGAGCCACCAACCTCCGTCTGGAGCAGATCCAGCGACTCGACGGATTCGTGGGAAGGCTGAGCGAGCCGGCGATCGTCGGTCAGGTCCTCCAGTCCCTCGACGAGGCCAGCGGCCTAGGCCTAGACGAAAATGCCGCCGGCTTGCTGCGCGAGCTGCGGACTACGGCCCTGGAGCCGTTGGTCAGCTGGCTTCCGAATCTGTCCTCTGCCCCGCTGCGGAAAATGCTGGAGGACGTGGTCGACAAGCTGGCCAGCAGCAACATCGCGGAGGTCCAGCGCCTGCTTCGCCAGCCCGACTCACCGGCCCTCATGGGCATTGTGGCGCTTTGTGGGAGACTGCAGCTGCACCACGCGGTGCCGGGATTCGCCGATGTGATCGCACACGCCGACCCGGCCGTGCGGCTGGCGGCGGTGCAGACGCT
>CAZASU010000052.1:12693-14125 GCA_964487785.1 uncultured Gemmatimonadaceae bacterium
GTGCGATTCTGCTCCAGCGCGGCCTGCTCAAGATGAAAGAGCCGCCGGAAACCCGCGCCTGTGCGGCCATGGCCCTGGGCCGGATCAAGACCGCCGAGGCTCGTGACCTTCTGCAGCGGGCCGCCGACGACAAGGAGCTCGTGGTTCGCAATGCCGTGAACCGCGCCCTGCGGGGAGCGGTAGCGTGAGCCAGCCCGCTGAAGGCGCCGCAGGACGTTCCGCTCCCGAGGGCCAGCTGCGCCAGGGTGGCCGGTCGCTGTTGCTGTCGCTGTACACCGCTCTCCGTAGCCTCAAGATGTATCCGGTCGAGAACGCCACGGTGCAGAAGGCACTCGACGATCTGGATGCCTCCGCCCGCGCGCTGCTCCAGACTGAGGTCGAGCTGGAGATCCGGGTGGCGGGCGACTTCCTCTTCGTCAACGCCACCCGGTTGCGGGTCGAGCTCGACAACTACGCGTCGTTCAGCCACATCCTGGCCATGCTGCGGGCCTTCGAAATCGGCGTCTTGCACATTCGGGTCGGGATGGAACGGCGGGAGTGGCAGATCTTCCTCGGCCTCCTGCTCAGCGTCAGCCAGCAGGGGCAGGCCGACGAGCGTCTCGAGACCCTCCAGGAGCGGCTGGATGCTGCCAAGGTGACTCACCTGGAGGTGGAGCGCGCCCAGGCTGAGGGCGGAGCCTCGGAGCAGTCCCGGCACCAGGCTAAGCGGGTTTATGCCGAGGGTGTGGCTGTGACCCGAGACATGGTGAGCGGAATTCGCCTGGGCCGGGGCCCCCGGCTCAAGCGGGTGAAGCGTGCGGTCCAGCTGGTGGTCGACCAGGTGCTCAACAACGAAATGTCCATGGTGGGCATGACCACGGTGCGGGATTACGACGAATACACCTTCACTCACTCGGTCAACGTCTGCATCTTCTCCGTCGCGCTGGGCAAGAAGCTGGGCTTCTCCAAGGTCCAGCTCTACGATCTTGGAATGACCGCCGTGTTGCACGACGTGGGCAAGGCCCGGGTCCCGGCCGAAATCCTGAACAAGACCGGCAGCCTCGACGAGCGGGAGTGGAAGTTCATCCAGCAGCATCCATGGATGGGCGCCCTGACCCTGTTCGGCCTGCGCGCCTACGAGGAGATCCCGTACCGGTCGATCCTGGTGGCTCACGAGCATCACATGAAGATGGACCTCACCGGCTACCCCAAGTCGATCCGGCCACGCACGCTGGGGATGTTTTCCCGGATCGTCTCGGTGGCCGATGGATTCGATGCCGCCACCACCAGGCGAGTGTACAGCACCACAGCGATCGAGCCGGACCAGGTGCTCAAGGAGATGTGGGACAATCCCAAGCGAGGCTACGACCGCGTGGTCGTGAAGGCGCTCATCAACTTGATCGGCGTCTACCCGGTGGGCACCTGCGTGATCCTCGACACCCTCGAAGTGGCT
>CAZASU010000053.1:0-4804 GCA_964487785.1 uncultured Gemmatimonadaceae bacterium
TAGCTCCAGCCGACGGCTCGCCCGCCCTCCCGAATGGTCCCGGTCTTGTCCACGGCAGCGAGGAAGCGGAGATAATTGGGCCCCATCAGGAACACACCGTCCCAATTGAGCCAGAGCTTCTGTCTGGGCGCGAGATGCCGGCGAAGAACCGCCGGCTTCGGGACGGGCTTCATGTCACAGCTAGATCAGAATTCAACCCGCCAGGCAACGCCGGCGTGGCTGGGCCCGAGCAGAACGCTGGGAGGACGCAAGCCGAAGATGCGCCACCGGCCGCTCATCAGCTTGGCGGAGGTGATGCCCAGCGCCGCCCCAGCGGCCACATCGGTGAGCCAATGGCGGTTGTCGTTGATGCGGGACCAGCCGACGCCGCTGGCCAGAGTGTAGAGGCCTATCGTGGCCCAGGGACGATGAATATCGTCGGAGAGTGCCGTGGCCAAGGCGAATGCCATGGTGGTGTGTCCTGAGGGCATCGCGTCCTGACCAGAGAAGGGCGCGTAGCCATCGACATCGAGGCTCTCGCTCGGACGTGGTCGCCCTAAGGCCAGCTTGGCTAAGGTCGATGTAGCGCCCGCAAGCGCGAGTGTGGCTGCCAGCCGGCCACCAGCACGGGTCAGGTTTGCGTCCCCACTGACCAGGCCGGTCGCAACCAGGCCCAGCGTTACCGTGCCGAAGACCTCCAGTTGGCCAAAACGACGCATCGCCCTCGCCCAATCATCGCGCCCAGCAGACCGCCGGTCCTGAAAGTAGCGCTGGCTGGGTCCGTCGAGAAGCATGAGAGTGGAGAGGCCGCCGACCACGATGGCCCCGTGCCACCAGCGAAGTACCGTCGGCTCGCGAATTGGGCCAAACGGTTCCTGTTGGGCGGCAACCTGCAACGGGTGCGCGACGAACAGGACAACCAGCAGCAACCGGGACAGCATCGCACTCGGCCCGCGCCATTGCTGGACCGCGCGTCTGGACACTCCTACTCTCACAGCCGAAGGTTTACCTTCTGGCGTGGGGATGTCGGCTCGAGTACTGACCTCGGCTCGGGGATGTGTAATGACGCAATCCTTTGGCGTTGTGGTGCTGGTGATGGCGCTGGTGTCCTGCCGGTCCTATGACCTGGAATCCCGCCTTACCAACCAGAAGGGATTGATCCCACCCGACCGGTTCGCCCGCTACGGTCGCGAGCAGGCACAAGAGGTGGCCATTGCCCGCGAGTACGGCCATGCCGATGACGGCTCAACCCCCGAAGACCTGATTAAACGGGCCGAGACAGCAGTGAGCTACGCCAGAACCCTGCCTGATGTGACAGACGCAGGGGCTGATCCTCTCGGTTTTCGGCTGACGATTCGCTTCAAAAGCGGCTGGCTGACGATGGTCACGCCAATTGACGACGGAAAGCGGGGCGCGGAAACCGGGGGGCTACCCGCCGAATCGGGCTCTGGTTCGGGGCGCTAGTCGTCCAGCGCAATATAACCCGTGGGCCCAAGAGAGTCCCGCCGTGGTACTGCAACCTTAAGACCACGCAGACCCGGCTTTCGGGTCGCGATCCGGATCCAGGACGGCGACGGCGAATACCTGCAATGGATCGCAGCAGAGGTGGAGCCGGCTATCGGGTCACAACAGCCGCAGGGTGGGTGAGTCTGCCGGCGTGCTTCACCGCCGCATCCACCGAATCGACATCCCACACCACCAGGGTGACTGGAAAGGCCGACGTCCTGAAGGTCTCGAGGTCCGGAGCCGAGAGGCAGCTGGGTCGGCCGGATGGTCCCGAGCATGCGCTCGAGCGTGGTCAGATCGGCGAGCTCGTCCCAATGCTGGTTGAAGTGGCGAAACACGATATTCATGGAGTCGCGCGCGGCCTGGGTCAACAAGACCACGCTGGCGCGAGAGGCCCCAGGGTGCCTGGTGGCCGGCGTCTGCAGGCCAAGCAGCCCGAGGATTGCGAGGTACAGCGGGAGTGGCATTAATAGGTCCGTAGGCTGGTGCGGATCGAAGCCACAAGGAGAGCCGGTGCCGAAGAGCGGGCGCGCTGCCGGGCCAGCAGCTCCAGAAAGGCGCGATCGCAGCAGTAGGCGGGGCGGCACCTGGGACACCGGCTCACATGCGAGCCTACCGCCTCGGCCTCTTCCGAACCCAGCTCTTCATCAAGATATTCCCAGAGCAGCACAAGTACCGATTCACATTCCATTCGTCTCTTCCCTGGACGGGTGTCGTCCGCTCACCCCGGACGCTTCCACCAGAACAGTGGGACCCAGCGCCGGGTTCCGTGCCCCAAGGACCCATCCGGAGGACCGCGTGACCAATCGAGGACGGCTCCTGACGATGCTCGTGCTGTTGACCTTTGCCGGCTTCCTGCTCTGGTCTACCCTCTCCTCCCAACGAGTGGAGTGCACCGTCACCGTCGCCTTCAACGACGCTCGGAACAGCGCCACGGCCTCGGCCGCTTCCGAGGCCGATGCCACCCGGGAGGCGCAGACCGCGGCCTGCGGCCCGATCGCGAACGGCATGAACGAGTCGATCGCCTGCGGCCGGATCCCTCCTGTCAGCCGGCAGTGCCGGAATCTCTAGAAAGGGCGGAAAAGGCGGAAAGAGCGGTAGGGCTTCGCACCGCTCCTGCCTCGTCACCTTCCGCCTCGTCCGCCTCGTCCGCCTCGTCCGCCTCGTCCGCTCCCAACGGTGAACCGTGAACGGTGAACGGGGACGCTTCCCCCACCCCCTCACCCTTCTGGTCGGCTGCGTATTGCTCGCGGCGGCCCTTACCTGGTTGCTACCCGCGGGCCAGTACGAGCGACGGGAAGACCAGGTAACCGGCCGCAGCGTGGTCGTGCCGGGTACCTACCGGCGAGTGGAGCAGCAACCAGTTGGTCCGTTCCAGGCCCTCGTCGCCATCCCCAAGGGGATAGTCGATGCAGCCTCCGTCATCGGGCTGATCTTTTTGATCGGCGGGGCCTTCACCGTAGTCGAGCGTACCGGCACGTTTGTCCGGCTGGTGCATGGCCTGGTACGCCGGATGAAACACCGGGGCATTCTCGTGATTCCCGTCGCCAGCATCGCGTTCAGTCTGGGCGGGATCATGATGCAGATGCAGGAGGAACTCATCGCCTTTGTTCCCGTGTTGCTCCTGCTGGTTCGCCAGCTTGGCTTCACCCCGGTCACCGCGGTGGCGATGAGCCTGGGTGCGGCCGCGGTTGGAGCCGCGTTCAGTCCGGTCAACCCATTCCAGGTTGTCATCGCCCAGAAGGTCGCCGAGCTCCCGCCGGCCTCGGGTCTCGGATTCCGCCTGGCCTTCCTGCTTCCGGCACTCGGCCTCTGGATCCTGGGCACCATGTACCATGCCAGGCGCACCCGCGTTGCCCCTGACACCTCGGGACCCGAGGAGCGAGCTTCGCTGGACGGGCGCGATCTCACGGTACTGCTCGCCATCCTCGCCGCATTCGCCATCTACATCTATGGCGCACAGCGTCTTGGCTGGGAGTTCAATGAGCTTGCCGCCCTCTTCTTTGCGGTTGGTGTGCTGGCCGGTTTGGTGGGACGCCTGGGGCTGGGCGGCACCACCGACGCCTTCGTGGATGGATTCCGATCGATGGCGCTGGCCGCGCTGCTGGTGGGGTTTGCCCGTTCGATCTATGTGGTGCTCAACGAGGGTCAAATCGTGGACACCATTGTCCACGGGCTGTTCACCCCGATAGCCGAGCTTCCCACCACCCTGGCCGCGCTGGGCATGATGGTGGTGCAGGGCGTGATCCATGTGCCGGTCCCGAGCACCAGCAGTCAGGCGGTGCTCACCTTGCCGCTGCTGGTGCCCCTTTCCGATCTGATCGGGCTTTCCCGTCAAGTCACGGTTTTGGCCTACCAATATGGCGCCGGCTTGTGCGAGATAGTCACCCCGACGAATGGAGCGCTGATGGCGATGCTGGCGGCGGCGGGTGTGCGCTACGAAGACTGGCTCAAGTTCGTGGTTCCCTTGTACGCGGGGCTCATGGCGTTAGCCGCACTGGCCCTGGCCCTGGGGGTGGCAGTCGGGCTAAGGTGACTGAAGGACGTGGGCTCAGCTCACGGGCTGACGAGCCCCTCCAGGATCTTCAGATCCGCGAGACCGACGTGGCGGGCCTTTTCCTTCCCACCCTGGAAGGCGATGACGGTGGGGATTCCCCTGATCCCGAAGCGCGAGGCGGTCAGAGGGTTGGCCTCCGTGTCGAGCTTAACCACCAGCGCCTCCCCGGCACGTTTCTGGGCCAGCTCGTCCAGGGTCGGTGCCATGGCCTTACAGGGGCCGCACCAGTCCGCATAGAAGTCGACCAGCACCGGAACGCTCGACCCTGCTATCGTTCGTTCGAAGTCCTTGTCCGTCACCTTCTGGGGCCGGTCGAGCCGGAGTGGTTTGCCACACTTGGCGCACTTGGGTCCGGATGCGAGCCGCGTCAGATCCACCCGGTTGGCTGCGGAGCAGAAAGGACATTGCACGATTACCGGACGAGCCGGTTGAGTGGTTGCAGTTGTCATGGACCAGCCTCGCTTGAGTACGGCATGCACCGCGCGTCCCCACCTCAAGATTAGCTTCGCAGAGGTCCAAGGCAAATGGAAGGGACAGGAACCGCGGCCGTGGCATTAGTGTTGCTGGCGAAGGGATGGGAGTCTCCCATCGGGGAAGGTGGCAGATGAGCGAGCTGACGATTCGAGACATGGAGCAGGACGAGGACTTCGCCGCCTGGTTCTCCGAGATCCTGGAGCAGGAGGAGGACCCCAGCGGCTGGTCCAGCGCTCTGGATGAGCGCTACCTCATTCTGAGCAACGAAATCGGAGACTGGATCGGGGG
>CAZASU010000053.1:4904-13797 GCA_964487785.1 uncultured Gemmatimonadaceae bacterium
GCGCACCTGGTCCCTTATGGAGAAGCGGTTGGGGCCGGTCGGCCCCTAGCTCGGAATCCGCCCGGGTGGCACTGACAGGACCAGCGACACTATCTTTGGAGGCTGGTCCTGTTCTACATTGGCAGGTTTCTCAGTTATTTCTAGGGTACCCATGGGCATCGCCACCGAACCCACACGTGAGATGGTCTCGAAAATCGAGGTACTCCAGGACCTGGAAGGAAAGGTCCAGGAGTTGATGGAGGCGCACGAGCGTAAGCGCGAGCTCTGGTTCCCGTCAGACCTCATGGCACCGGGCCCGGACGAATGCCCAGATACCCACCTGGCCACCCTCCGGCGCCAGGCCGCGGGAATCCCGGATCATGCCCGTGCCGCGCTCGCGTTGAATCTCCTCACCGAAGAGGGCCTCCCGCACTTTCACCGGCTTCTGGCGGTCTACCTCGGAGACCAGAGCTTCTGGAGAGGCTGGAACAACCTGTGGACCGCCGAAGAGGACCGGCACGGGCAGGTGCTTCACGATTACGCCCGGGACACCCATCTGCTACAACAGCGGAAGCTGGAGGAGATGCAGTTCGAGTATCTCCGGGCCGGCTTCCATCCCCAATGGGACCGGGACCCGTACCGGGTATTTGCCTACACCACGGTGCAGGAGCGTGCGACCCAGTTCTCCCACAGCGAGACGGGAAAGATCGTGGCGGAGTACGAGCCTCGGCTGGGCGCGATCCTCAGCCAGGTGGCCAAGGAGGAAGCGCGCCACTACACCTTCTACCGTACGGTGTTCGAGGAGATCCTGAAGCGCGACCCCGACCAGGCCCTTCATTCGGCATCCTTCATCCTGCCGGCCATCGACATGCCTGGCGTCACCATGCCGGGATTCAAGGAGCTGGCCGACGTCATTCGCCGCTCGGGGATCTACGGTCCGCGCGACTACCTGCGGATAGTGCAGGAGCAGATCCGCTACTGGAAGATCGAGAGCCTGGACGGTCTGGGTGAGCTGGGACGGAAGGCGCAGGAGAAAATCCTCGGCATCCCGGCGCGGCTCAAGCGCATCGCCGATCACATGGAGACCAAGAGCAAGACCAAGACCTTCAGCTTCGAGGTCGTGTTCAACCGCGAATTCGCAATGGAATGATCGGCCGGGCTGCATGGCTCCTCACCGCTGGGCTGGCGTACGCGGCAGTGGGATGTGGCCCAGGATCGGACGCCAGGCCTCGCGTGACGGATGACGGCGGTCGCCTTCCGCCCGATCAGCAGGATGCCCGCGCGCTCGGCCTCGAGATCTTCGATCTGGTCGACCGGGCCGTTGCCTACCGGGCATCACACCAGGGACGCCCCGCCACCACCCTCCGCCAAATGGGAATCGAAAGCCTCACCCCCACCACGGTCCGCCGAATGCTGAACGTTCAGCGCGAGCCGGTCGTGACCGTGGCCTACCGCCGCACGGACCAGAGGGAGATCGTCTCCTGTCGGGGTGACAGCCAGATCCTGGTGGAGGCGTCGGTGAACGGCGGACGCTTCACCCTGATGTGCGCCGCCAGATCCGGCGCCCAACGTCCGATGGAAATAGGAGAGTCGCCGGAGCCCTGAGTTCCGGCCCCTACGTCCTCATGGCCTTCTTCGCAGTACTCGATGTTGCCGTTCGAATCATCGTCCTCCTGGCGCTGGCGTACGCCTCCGTGGTGGCGCTGACCCACTGGGCCGCGCGCAGCCGCCGCATCAACCCGTTCGGGGCCTGGGCCCGCTTCATCCGCAAGCTCAGCGATCCCGTGCTCCTGCCTCTCGAGCGCCGGATCATCCGGTTCGGGGGCAGTCCGCAGAACGCACCGCTCTGGCTCCTGGGCATTGTCATCGGGGCCGGCCTGGTGCTGCTGAGCCTGACCAGCTGGCTGATCGGCACCGCCGCCGGCCTCATGATGATTGCGCATGGCGGCGCCCGGATCTGGGTCCGGGTCCTGGTGGATGCAATCTTCACCGTGCTGATGGCCGCAATCCTGATCCGGGTGATCGGGTCCTGGCTGGGCATGGGACCCTACCGCCGGTGGATGCGTCCGGTGTACGCACTCACAAGCTGGCTCATCGATCCGATCCGAAAAATTCTCCCGCCAATGGGGATGATCGATTTCAGCCCGATGGTGGCGTGGCTGGCCTTGTACGTGGTACGGGGATTTGTGAGGGGGATGATTTGAGGAGTCAGGAGTCGGGAGTCAGGTTGGGCCCACTTGAGCAAACCGTCCAGGGTGTCCGTCTCCGGGTCAAAGTGGTGCCTCGTGCCTCACGGTCCGAGGTTGCCGGAACTCACGGTAACATGGTGCGTATACGACTCGCTGCACCCCCCGTGGATGGGGCGGCTAACGACGAACTGGTTCGTTTTCTTGCCGACGCTCTTTCGGTTCCACGTACCGCAATCCGTCTCGTCTCCGGACAAACCAGCCGCTCCAAAGTCATAACTATCATGGGCGTCAATCTGGAGGAGGTCCGGCTTGGTTTGGGTCTATGAGTCAGGGTCAGGAGTCAGGAGCTTGGGAGTCGGGAGTCGGGAGTCAGAGCCTGTCCGGGGGCCGGGCGTCGATTCGTTCGATCAACAGGGCCCGGATGAAACGACCGGATCAAACCGTTCAGCATCCGACTGATCTCATCGGACTCCACCTCCATCGCGGCCCAAACATCCTTTCGCGGGCTGGAAAGCATTCCGTCGAGCGATAGATCTCCAGTGCAAGCGTGTGTGCGCGCTTCCAAACGCAGAGTTGGCGATAGTCTCCCATGCCTCCAACGTGGCCGCAGTGCCCGGCGAATACCCTCACAAATCGACGCGGCTAGTTACCAGAGTACGCGCGTCCTAGCTACGGCTCCCGACTCCTGGGCCACTGCCGACTTCCGACTTCCGACTTCCGACTCCCGACTCCCGACTTGCTGACAGGACGATCTCAGATTACGTTGAAGATGCCGTAACAATTGATCCCGTGGCGATTTGCGCTGATTGCGGCCACGTTAAATAACTCGCTAAAACGCTCCCCTTGAGGCGTTTTGGCCTCAGGGTTTTTGATTTTCGGGAGGTCCCGTGACCACAGTCGCCCCTCGTACAGCCGGCGTGAGCAGTCGCACCCGGGAATCCAGGCTCGCCGAGCTCGAGCCGCTGCTTACGCGGCGGATCCTGGTGCTGGACGGGGCGATGGGAACCATGATCCAGAGCTACGGCCTGGGAGAAGAGGACTACCGGGGAGACCGCTTCGCCGACTGGTCCCGCGATCTCAAAGGGAACAACGACCTCCTCTCCCTGACCCAGCCTGCCATCATCCGAGCGATTCACTCCGCCTACCTGGAGGCCGGCGCGGACATCCTGGAGACGAATTCGTTCAACTCGACCGCCATCTCGATGGCCGATTACGGCATGGAGGATCTGGGCTACGAGTTGAACCACGCTTCCGCCAGTATCGCACGGGTTGTGGCGGATGAGTTCGAGCGGCGCGCTCCGGACGTCCCCCGCTATGTGGCCGGGGTGCTGGGGCCGACCAACCGGACGGCTTCGCTATCACCCGATGTGAACGATCCCGGTTTTCGAAACGTGCGCTTCGACGAGCTGGTGGCGGCCTACGGGGACGCGATTCGGGGATTGCTGGACGGTGGAGCCGACCTCCTGCTGGTCGAGACCATCTTCGATACGCTCAATGCCAAGGCCGCGCTCTTCGCCATCGACACGCACTTCGCGGCCGCCGGGTTCCGGGTTCCGATCATGATCTCGGGAACGATCACCGACGCCAGTGGCCGCACCCTCTCGGGTCAAACCACTGAGGCCTTCTGGAACTCGGTGGCGCATGGCCGCCCGCTCAGCGTGGGACTGAACTGCGCCCTCGGCGCCAAGGCGCTGCGGCAGTACGTGCAGGAGCTTTCCCGGGTCTCCCCCACGTTCGTCAGCACCCATCCCAACGCCGGCCTCCCCAATGAGTTCGGGCAGTACGACGAAAGTCCGGAGTACATGGCCGGGATCCTCCGTGAATTCGCCGAGAGCGGGCTGGTCAACCTGGTCGGCGGCTGCTGCGGCACGACTCCAGCCCACATCAAAGCCATTGCGGAGGCTGTAGCCGGCCTCCCGCCCCGCCGCCCCGCCGCCCCGCCGCCCCGCCTCCGCCTAAGCGGACTGGAGCCGCTCAGCATCGGGCCGGAGAGCATCTTCGTGAACGTGGGGGAGCGGACCAACGTCACCGGGTCGCGGAAGTTTGCCAAGCTCATCCTGGCAGGGGAGTACGAGCCGGGGCTGGAGATCGCGCGGCGGCAGGTCGAGAGCGGCGCCCAGATGCTGGACGTGAACATGGACGAGGGGATGCTGGACTCACAGGAGGCGATGACGACGTTTCTCCAGCTCATCGCGGCGGAGCCGGACATCAGCCGGGTGCCCGTGGTCATCGACTCGTCCAAGTGGTCGGTTATCGAGGCGGGCCTCAAGTGCGTGCAGGGTAAAAGCGTGGTCAACTCGATCAGCCTGAAGGAGGGAGAGGACACCTTCATCCGGCAGGCCACGCTGGTGCGGCGCTACGGGGCCGCCGTGATCGTGATGGCGTTCGACGAGCAGGGGCAGGCCGACACCGCGGAGCGGAAGGTCGAGATCTGCCGTCGTGCCTATCGGATCCTCACCGGACCAGTGGGCTTCCCGCCCGAGGACATCATTTTCGACCCCAACATCTTCGCCATTGCAACCGGGATCGAGGAGCACAACAACTACGCCGTGGATTACATCCAGGCGACCAGGCGGATCAAGGAGAGTCTGCCGCACGTGCTGGTCAGCGGCGGCGTGAGCAACGTCTCGTTTTCCTTCCGCGGCAACGATCCGCTGCGGGAGGCGATTCACTCGGTCTTTCTCTACCATGCCATCGAGGCGGGCATGGACATGGGAATCGTGAATGCGGGCCAGCTCCTCATCTACTCCGATATACCGCCGGATCTGCTCGAGCGGGTGGAGGACGTCGTGCTCAATCGGCGGCCCGACGCCACCGACCGCCTTCTGGAAGTAGCCGATTCGGTCAGGGGTCGGGTGGCGGCCCAGGCCACCGACCTGGCCTGGCGCAACGCTCCGGTGGCGGAGCGGCTGGCGCATGCGCTCGTGGAGGGGATTGCCGACTACATCGTGGAGGACACGGAGGAGGCCCGGCACCAGGCAGAGCGGCCAATCCACGTGATCGAGGGCCCGTTGATGGACGGCATGAACATCGTGGGAGACCTGTTCGGCTCCGGGAAGATGTTCCTGCCCCAGGTGGTGAAGAGCGCGCGGGTGATGAAGCGTGCCGTCGCTCACCTGATTCCGTATATCGAGGCCGAAAAGCTCGCGCGGGGCGATGAGAGCGAAGCCAAGTCGAATGGGCGGGTGCTCCTGGCCACCGTCAAAGGTGACGTGCATGACATCGGCAAGAACATCGTCGGTGTTGTGCTCCAGTGTAACAACTACGAGGTCATCGATCTCGGCGTCATGGTGCCCTGCGCCAGGATCCTGGAAACGGCCCGCAATAAAGGGGTAGACATCATCGGCCTCAGCGGGCTCATCACGCCATCCCTCGAGGAGATGAGCTTCGTGGCCGGTGAGATGCAGCGTGAGGGGTTCACCATTCCGCTCCTGATCGGCGGGGCCACCACGTCCCGGGTGCACACGGCGGTGAAGATCGAGCCCAACTACAAGGGCCCGACCGTCCACGTGATCGATGCCTCCCGCGCAGTTGGGGTGGCGGGCAATCTGCGTAGCGACACGCTCCGCCCCGACTACGTGGCGGGCATCCACGCGGAGTATCAGGACGTTCGCACCCAGCGCGGGAGCCGGAAAGCGGAGGAGCGCCACCAGTCGGTCGCCGACGCCCGCAAGAACCGGCTTGCGATCGACTGGCAGGCGGAGACACCGCCGAGGCCATGCTTTCTCGGTGTTCGTGCGCTGGAAGAGTATCCGCTCGAGGAGCTGGTTCCGCTGATCGACTGGACCCCGTTCTTTCAGACCTGGGAGCTGGCCGGACACTACCCCGCCATTCTCAACGATCCGGTCGTCGGCCCCGCCGCAAGCAGCCTGTTCAAAGACGCGCGGGAGCTGCTCGATCGCATTGTGCGCGAGCGCCTGCTCCGCGCCAGCGGGGTGTTTGGATTCTTCCCCGCCAATGGCGTCGGCGATGACATCGAGGTCTATGCCGACTCGAGCCGCGGCGAGCGGAAAGCGACTATCCACACCATTCGGCAGCAGATGGTCAAGCCGCCAGGCAGGCCCAATCTCGCCCTGGCCGACTTCGTCGCCCCTCGGGAGAGCGGGGTCGCTGACTACGTCGGAGCCTTTGCGGTCACGGCCGGCGTGGGCATTGAGGCGCTGGTGACGGGCTTCGAGGCCGCGCACGACGACTACAACGCGATTCTCACCAAAGCGCTGGCCGATCGGCTGGCCGAGGCGTTCGCGGAGTTGTTGCACCAGCGGGTCCGCCGGGAATTCTGGGGCTACGCCCCGAACGAGGCGCTGGACAACGAGGGCCTCATCAAGGAACGCTACCAGGGGATCCGGCCTGCCCCCGGCTATCCCGCCTGCCCCGACCACACCGAGAAGCGTATGCTCTTCGACTTGCTCCGGGTCGAGGAGAGCGCCGGCATCACGCTGACCGAGAGCTTTGCCATGCTGCCCGCCGCATCGGTGAGCGGCTACTACTTCTCCCACCCCCAGTCGCAGTACTTCGGGGTCGGCAAGATCGAGCGAGACCAGGTCGAGGACTATGCCCGCCGGAAGGGGATGGAAGTCGCGGCGGTGGAGCGCTGGCTTTCTCCCAACCTGAACTACGAGCGGTAGATGCCGAGCCTGGGCGACCTGATCGGGGACAAGCGGGTCCATGTCCTGGATGGGGCCATGGGCACCATGCTGTACAGCCGCGGGATGTTCGTCAACGTGTGCTACGATGGGCTCAACCTCACCCAGCCCGGGCTGGTGCAGGAAGTCCACGCAGCGTACGTCCAGGCGGGGGCGGAGATCCTGGAGACCAACACCTTTGGGGCCAACCCGGTCAAGCTGTCGAGCCACGGCCTCGACGATGAGACCGAAGCCATCAACCGCACGGCCGTCACGATTGCCCGGCGGGCGGCGAAGGGCCGGGCACTCGTGGTCGGAGCCATCGGCCCACTGGGCATCCGGCTGGAGCCTTGGGGACCCACCGCCCGGGAGGAAGCGATCGGCCTCTTCAGCCGCCAGGTGCGCGGGCTGCTGGAAGGCGAGGTGGACGGATTCATCCTCGAGACCTTTAGCGACCTCCACGAGGTCGAGGCCGCGCTGTGCGCCGTCAAGGCGCTGAGCGACCTCCCGGTCATGGCACAAATGACGGTGGGTCACGACGGCAATAGCAGCTACGGCACGACCGTTGAGACCATCGCCTCGAAGCTCACTGAGCTGGGAGCCGACGTTGTCGGCCTCAACTGTTCAGTGGGACCGGGGGCCATGCTGGATGCGCTCGAACGGATGGTGGAGCGCACCGATCGTCCGCTATCAGCCCAGCCGAATGCCGGGTTGCCTCGCGCAGTCGCTGACCGCCGGATCTACCTCGCGAGCCCGGAATACATGGGCTCCTATGCCAGGCGGATGATCCAGGCCGGGGCCCGCTTCGTCGGCGGGTGCTGCGGCACTACCCCCGACCACATCAAAAAAATCCACGACTACGTGGCCAGCCTCCAGCCCCGACTCGTCTCGGTGGGCCCTTCACCCGGCGGGCCCGCCGGGCCCGCCGGGCTGGAAGTCGTTCCTCTGGGGCAGCGCTCCGGGTTGGGCCGGAAGCTTGCGTCCGGCGAGCTGGTGACCACGGTGGAGATCCTCCCGCCTAAGGGATGGAATCCAGCCGAGATGATCGAGCAGTGCCGGACGCTCCAGGAAGCTGGGGTGGATGCGGTCAATATCCTCGACAGCGCCCGGGCGCAGAGCCGGATGGGAGTACTACCCGCGGCCCTGATCGTCCAGCGAGAGGTCGGCCTTGAGACCGTCTTTCACTACACCTGTCGCGACCGCAACATGCTGGGCATGCTGAGCGATCTGCTGGGCGCCGCGGCCGGCGGGTTGCGCAACGTGCTGATCGTGACCGGCGACCCCCCTGCCATGGGTCCATATCCCGACTCAACGGCGGTGTTCGATATCGACAGCATCGGCCTCACCAACCTGGTTCGGCGGCTCAACCAGGGACTCGATCCCGGCGGCAACCCTATAGGCGAGCCCACCAGATTTGTGGTCGGTGTTGCCCTCAACCAGGGAGCCGACCTGGAGCATGAGCTGGAGAGATTCGCCTGGAAGGTCGAGGCGGGAGCGGACTTCGCGGTGACTCAGCCGGTGTTCGATGCCGAGCAGCTGCAGCGCTTCCTGAGCCGGGTCCGGGCACCGATTCCGATCATCGCGGGGATCTGGCCGTTGGCCTCGCTCCGGAACGCCGAGTTTCTGGCCAACGAGGTGCCCGGGGTGCAGGTGCCCCACACCGTGCTCGAGCGGATGCGGCTGGCTCAGGAGCAGGGGACCGCGGCAGCCCGGGCGGAGGGGGTGGCCATAGCGGCGGAAATGGTTGAGTCGATCAAGGATCTGGTGCAAGGCATACAGGTGACGGCGCCGGCCGGCCGCATCGGGCCCGCCCTCGATGTGCTGGTACACCTCAAAGTCGATTAGATCTGCTCGACAATCCTTCGGTACCGCGCATCCACCTGCTCGAAGCCAAGATTGCTCAGATAGACTTTGTCCGCGCCTACCTCCCGGAGGGCGCGCACCGTTTTCGCGCAGATCTCTTCAGCCGTTAATCCTGCCTCGAACTCCCGAGTGAGGTCGGCCGCCGGCACCGGGAAAAAGTCCGCCAACCGGGCCAAGGTGCTTGGATTAGCGCTCCGATATAGAAATACGCCGAAGACACCCGGGTGCGGGACACCC
>CAZASU010000054.1:0-13394 GCA_964487785.1 uncultured Gemmatimonadaceae bacterium
CTGACCGGCGGCATGCGAGAGCATCAGCTCGATACCATCCTCGACGCCTGATCGCGTGTCCCGACCCACTCCGGTACAGCCGCGGCTGTGGACTCTCCTCACGCCCAAGTGGCGGAGCGCGCTGGCGCGATCACGGGAGGAGCGCACCGATTCACGTGCCCGCTTTCTCCTCCTCGGTTTCATCGCCCTGCTCTTCTGGGTCGCCGTCTTCGGGATCGCCTTCCGGGTGCTCCGCTACTTCCGGAGCGTGGACGAGATCGGCAACCTCATGGCCGGCAAAGTGCTCGGCGTGATCCTGCTGGCGTTTCTCACCATTCTGTTGCTGTCGAACATCATCACCGCGCTCTCGACCTTCTTTCTGGCCAAGGACCTCGACCTGCTCGTCGCCGCCCCGGTGGGTGGAGTTCGGTTCTATCTGGCCAAGCTGGCGGAGACGATCGTCCACTCCTCCTGGATGGTAGCGCTGCTGGCACTGCCGATCTTCACGGCCTATGGCATCGTGTACCGCGGGGGGCGCCTGTATCCCTTCGTGGCGCTAGCGGCCTTCATTCCGTATCTGATCCTGCCTGCCGTCGCCGGCACGGCGCTCACTCTGGTCCTGGTGAATGTGTTTCCCGCCAGGCGTACCCGCGAGCTGCTCGGCCTGATTGCTACCGGGGCGGTGGTGATCGTGCTGGTGAGCCTGCGCTTCCTGCGTCCGGAGCAGCTGGCACAGCCGGAAGGGTTCAGGAACCTGGTGGACTACCTGGCGGTGCTCCGCACGCCCACCAGCGCGTTCCTGCCCAGTGAGTGGACCGCCTCCATGGTGATGAATTGGCTGCTCCGCGTGGCGGACCCATGGCCGGTGGCTAAGCTCTGGGGAACGGCCACGGTGGCGGTGGCGCTCGGGGCCCTGCTCCACGGACGACTCTATTCTCTGGGCTTCTCCAAAGCGCAGGAAGGGGCGGAACGCAAAGTCCGGCGCCCTCTCCGTGGCCCCTTGTCCCGTCTGCTCCGCTCCCTGCCGGCCTCGAGGCGCGAATTCATCCTCAAGGACCTGCGCCTGTTCTTCCGGGACAACACCCAATGGAGCCAGCTCATTCTCCTGGCCGTACTCCTCATGGTGTATCTCTTCAACATCAAGTCACTGCCGCTCCATTCAGGTGAGCGGGTGCCGTTCCGGCTGGTGACCCTCATCTCGTTTCTCAACCTGGGCCTGGCCGGCTTCGTCCTGGCCGCGGTAGCCGCACGGTTCGTGTTCCCGGGCATCTCCCTCGAGGGGCGCCAGATGTGGCTGCTGCGCTCCAGTCCGCTCGATCCGAGAGCCATGCTCTGGAGCAAGTACTGGCTGGGAACGGTGCCGCTTCTCCTCCTGGCCCTGATCATCACGGTATTCACCAATTGGCTCCTGCACGTGAACGGCTTCATGATGATCGTGGCCGTCGGTACCATTGTGCTCTACACCCTGGCCGCCAGCGCGCTGGCGCTGTCCTTCGGGGCGCTCTATCCGCAGTTCGGAACCGAGAACGCCGCCCAGATACCGACCAGCTTCGGGGGTCTGGTTTACATGATGAGCAGCCTCAGCCTGCTGGCCCTGATCATCGTGATCGAGGCCGGGCCGGTGACGGACTACCTCCGCGACCAGCGCTACGCTGAACAACCGGTCGGCTTCACCCCTCAGCTCGCCATTGCAGGCGCAGCGGTGGTGTTGATTTGCGTGGCTGCCACGATCATTTCCTTGCGGCTCGGCCTGCGGAGGATCGAGATGATGGAGTGGTAAAGGTCGACCTGTTCAGCGACACCGTCACCCGGCCCACCGCTCCCATGCGCCGGTTCATGTGCGAGGCGGAGGTGGGGGATGAGCAGCAACGCGAGGACCCCACCGTCAATCTGCTGCAGGACATGGTCGCCGATATCCTGGGCAAGGAGTCGGCGCTTTTTCTTCCCTCCGGCACTATGTGCAATCAGGTGGCGTTCGCGGTTCACTGCCGGGCGGGGGATGAGATCCTGCTCCAGGAGCTGGCCCACCCCTTGTTGTACGAGGCCGGCGGAGCGGCCGCGCTGGTCGGCGCGGTCCTGCGGCCACTCGCCGGCCCTGATGGTCTCTACACCGGCCGTCAGGTGACTGACGCCATCCGGCCGGCCGTGCACTTCATGCCGCGGACCCGGGCAGTTTCGATCGAGCAGACCAGTGCCTCAATTGGAGGAGTGTGCTGGCCACTGCAGCAGATCGAGGAGGTGTGTGCCGCGGCCCACGCCGGCGGGCTGGTAACTCACATGGATGGGGCCCGGCTGTTCAACGCCGTGATTGCCAGCGGAACCGCGGCGCGGACCTTTGCGGCGCCTTTCGATTCGGTCTGGATCGACCTCAGCAAAGGGCTCGGCGCACCGATAGGCGCGGTGCTCGCCGGTTCTCGCGATTTCATCGAGGAGGCCTGGCGCTTCAAGCAACGCTTCGGAGGCGCCATGCGCCAGGCCGGCATCATTGCCGCTGCCGGCGTCTTTGCCCTCCGGCATCACGTCGATCGGCTGGCGGAGGATCATGAGCAAGCCCGGCGGCTGGCCCACGGACTGGCCGAGATCCCGGGGCTGACCCTGAATCCGGCGCGGGTGGAGACCAACATCGTGATCTTCGACGTGGGCCGCACCGGCCTCTCCGGGGATGCCTTTGCATCCCGCACCCTGTCGAGCCACGGGGTGCGGTTCAGCGTGCTCGGCCCCACGGCGGTGCGCGCGGTTACCCACCTGGATGTCCCGCCGGATGGCATTGAGCGAGCCCTCGAGGCGGCCCGGGCCGCGATTCGCGCCTGACCCTTTACCTCGGAGGTGACGGATGGCTCGCTCTGTTGCGGTATTGATCCTGGCCGGCGCGCTCGCATGCAGCAGGTCTGGAGACTTCGACGTTCCACGTGAAGGCAGCTGGATCGACCTCTCCCACGACTTCTCGGCCCAGACGATCTACTGGCCCACGGCAAAGCCCTTCGAGCTCGAGGTCGTCTCGGCCCAGCGGACACCCGCCGGGTATTACTACGCCGCCAACAACTTCAGCGCGGCAGAGCACGGCGGGACCCACCTGGATGCTCCCATTCATTTCGCCGAAGGAAAGTGGACCACCGACCAGATTCCGATCGAGCGCCTGATAGGCCAGGCGATCGTGGTGGACGTACAGTCCGGAGCCGATAGCTCTGCCGACTACAGGGTGGACTTGGCCGCGATCAACGGCTGGGAGAAGGAACACGGTGCCATTCCTCCTAGCTCGATAGTCCTCTTTCGCACCGGGTGGGCCCGACGCTGGCCGGATCGCGCAGCGTACCTCGGAACCTCGCGGACTGGGCCGGAGGCTGCGTCCGACTTGCACTTTCCCGGCATCGACTCCGCCGCGGCGCAGTGGCTGGTTGACCGGAAGGTGAAGGCGGTCGGAATCGACGCCCCCAGCATGGATTACGGCCAATCGAGCAGCTTCCCGACGCACCAGGTTCTCTTCGCCTCCAACATCCCCGCATTCGAGAACATCGCCAGCCTGGAGCTGCTGCCGCCGCGCGGGAGCTTCGTGATCGCGCTACCGATGAAGATCAAAGGCGGCAGCGGCGGACCACTCCGGATAGTGGCGCTGATGCCGTAGCGTTTCATTCTGTTTCGCGAGTGCAAGCGGCTCCGTCCCGGCCGTCATAATGTCGCGATGCGAGACAACCACCGTCCCAAACAGGACCTCATTCACGAGGTCACCAGTCTCCGCAAGCAGATCGTTGATCTGAAGGAAGCGATGGTCGCGCGGCGCCGGGTGGAGGACGCCCTCCGAAACGCCGAAGCGCTGCTTCGATCGCTGACGGATGGGGCGCCGGTAGGTCTCTGTCTGTTCCGACGCGATGGCGCTCCCCTGGCCGCGAACAGTCCCTTCGCCCGGATGCTGGGTTACGACTCACCCGCCGAGCTGCAGCGCGTCGGTGGGGTGCTCGGCATCTTCGCCACTCCCGAAGAGCAGTCCCGAGTGCTGGGCTGCGTCCGGGCAGGAGCCAGCTCGGTGCCGAGCGCCTCATTCCGTCACAAGAATGGCTCCCGGCTGTCGCTCAGCGCGCTGGCGGCGGCCTGCGCCGAGCAGGACGGCGTGACACTGGTGATCTACCACCGGGGGCTTCAGGAGTAATCCGCCTCGTCTCATCTTTTCAGACCCGCCTCGCGTAACCCCGATCCTGAATCGAGCTCCACCCGATCCTAGCTTGGCCTCGCCGTCGGAACCGCGCCGCCGTCAGCGCTCGCGACCATTCCAAGGAGGAGCCATGCCCAACAGGATCAGTCTCACCGCAATCGCCCTGGCGGCCGCTGTCGCCGCCTGCGATCGGCCAGCGCCCACAGCAGTCAACGAGGAAACCGCCCCAGCTCCGCTCACCGCCGCGGCCGCCCAGCGCGCCACAGAGCGTACCGCAATGGATCGCCTGGCCCGGCGGGTGGCGCTGGCGCTGGCAGATTCCGATTTCAGGGCGTACATCAAGGAAGAGCTGGACCGCTCGCCGTTTGTGGAGCACAAGGTCCAGTTCCAACGCTTTCTCACCCGGTCAGACCGCCGGGCACTCCGTCGGGTGGCGCGGCTGAGTGCCGAGTCGGAGTCGGCAGTCCAGGCCGACGCCGCCGCGGCAATTCCGCTGGAGATGTACTTCCCGGTCCCCGGGCATCGAGCCGCGTGGACCGGTGGGCTGGACATCCTCGTGGCCAGCGCACGGGAAGATCGAGAGGCACCCATCGCCTACGATGTCAAAGGGCGGAGGCAGGTCCTCAGCCCCGACGCCCCTCCATCAACCCCGGTGCTCGCTATCGTGCCGATGGAAACCGACTTCGGTCCTGAAGGTCCGGTCTCGTTCGCGGTCACGCCGCCCCCGCCGCCCCCACCGCCCCCGGTTCCGCCGCCGTTGCCGCCTACCGGTCTGTTCATGACGTATGCCCGTTTCGTGCAGGATTTTGAGGGTTGGTTTAAGGGAGATCCCGAATATGAGATCCACATCCTGGGCCAGGCTGGAACCAGTGATTCCCTTACCGACTATCAGTGCGCTGGGAAGCCGGCAGGAGGGTACTACGGGTTCGACCAGAACAGCCTGACCTGGAGTGGGCGGGTGCTGCTGTTCAGCCAGGTCCAGCTGAACAACTACAAGGCCGCACATCCGAATCAGAACTTCAGGATCATTGCCCTGGAGGACGATGACACGGGTTGCGCAATCAAGTTCGATTCCAACCGGTTCAAGAATCTCTTGAGTACGCTCCAGAGCCAGTATCCCAACATGACCGGCGGCAAGGACACGACCAGCTCCACACTCGGAAAGTACGTCAAGCGAGCCAACGCGCTCCAGAAGATTCTGCGGGCCGCCTACTCCTTCATTACCACCCAGGACGACCTGATCGGGAATGCTGTCGAAGATGTGGTGGCCGGGCAGTTTTACCCCGGCGCCAACTGGATCGTGAAAGGCGAGAACAACGTGACCAACGGCTGGATCAAACTGGAAATGCGTTGAGCTATGAGAACCTCCTCCTTGCTTGCAGGCTTCGCCGCAATGATGCTCGCCTCCGGGGTCTGGTGCCGTCCGGCGTTGGGCCAGTGGGCCGTGACAACCGAGGTCGGGGCCGACCGTTTCTGGGGCGGCTCGATCGAGAACACGGAGGACCGCCGGTCGTTTCGGCCGTACCGGCCCACCACCTTCGGGGTCGGGCTCCAGCGAAAAGCTGGCAGGCTCGGAGCCGGTCTCCGGCTGCGGTACGCGTCGGCAAGCCTGGCCTTGGAGGGTGCCGATGCAGTGGTGGCCGCCAAGGGGGTCTTTACCGTCTACACCGCGGCGCCGGAAGTCGTCTACCGGGCCATCTCTCTGGGTTCGGTGAACCAGCTGATGCTGCACTTCGGGCCCCTGTTCGAGGTCTGGAGCGTGGTGGACGAAGACTCTCAGACCAGGGTGGGGATCCAGGGTGCGGTGTCGCTCAACCTGCCGCTTGGGGGCAGGTTCGCCGGATCGGTCATGGCAGGCGCCGCGCTCATACCCTCGCCGTTCGAGGAAGCGCAGCTCGATCCGAGCTTCGAACGGCGCGCACTCTGGCGGCGACGATTTGCCGTTGGACTGGACTACCGGTTGTGAGGCTGAGGGGTTAAGCCGCCACTGGCCGGCCGCAAGTCGAACAGAATAGGGCATCAGGCTCGGGGCGGGGACCACAGGTGTCACACTCCGGACCTGAGCCCAACGCGCCCGAAGGAGAGGGAGAGGTGTCCAACGGTGTTGTGGCTGTAGCGGAGCGAAGCGAGTGCACCTTGGCAGCGATCAGAGCTTCGATGTCGTTGGACACCAGCCCCGCCTGCTCCCCGCGCAATGCTTCCACCGCCGCAACGGTGTACTTCGCCTTGAGCAATTCGTAGTCATCGTCCGAGAGCTTACCCGTCTCCCGGTCGAACTCGATCTCCTTGAGCGCAGCTAACGCCACTCCCCTGGGCGTCTCCTCGGGATCGAGCGGCTCGACAGGCAAGAAGGGGGATGAGCGGGGGCGGATCAGAGGCTGGAGCACCAACCAGAGGGCCGCAAGCCCGACCAGGGCGGCCGCGAGCGCCTCGCCGGCCATCAATCCTCGATGTCGGCCAGAGCACGCCGCAGCCGGTCCAGTTCCTCCGGACTGGCGTGAACTTCCCTCGATGACGCGGGCGCGGTCGAAATGGTCGCAGCGGCAACCGCCGCCTTGCGGCGGGTAATGAATAACACCAGTCCGGCGCCGGCGAGGGCAATCAGCGCCCCCGGGAGCAAGTAGCCGGTGAGGTTGATGACGCCCTCCGGCTTGGGCGCCATGAGCGCCTTCTCGCCGTACTTGTCGACGAACGCGTCCAGGATCTCCTGAGCGGTCTTGCCGTCGTCACGCAAGGCGAGCACTTCTCGATGCAGCGCGGGAGAGTAGGTGCAGGTAAAGTCGGTGGTACGGCAGGTGAACACGTCAAGGGTGCAGCCACAGCTACAGGCCAGCCGCTGCTCGAGTGCCTGGATCTCTGCCTCATCTCCGCGGATAGCAGTCGGCTGCCGCGGGCGGCCCACGACGCTCGGGTCGCGCAGAGTCCCGGTGGCCCCCCGTCCCGCCAGGGAGTCCTGTGGCGCCTGAAGGCCGCCGGTCGCGGCCAGCAGAAAATGCCGCCGCGAGAGAGCTGCAGGGCCCCGACCCATTCTCAGTCCTTCCCCGCCCCGACCAGCGTCACCTCGTACCCCGCCTGAGCGCGACGCGGAGCCGATCTCGTGGGTCCACCACCCGGCCACATCGTGAGGATGCCTCCCAGGGCCAGAACCAGGCCCCCAAACCAGACCCACCAGACAAGGGGATTGATGTTGAAGCGGTACACCGCTTCCTCGGTCCCATTGACGGCTCCGGCGAACACGATGTAGACGTCCTCCTGGAGGTTGCTGCGAATGCCGACTTCGGTCGAAGGCTCGAACGTCGGGCGCTTGAAGCTATCCACGTGTTGGCGCTTCTCGGAGGTCATCAGGCCGAGGGACCGGCCATCCCTGGTAACCTGCACGGTCGCGGCGGAGACGATCCGGTTGAGCGTCTCGTACTGAGAGATTCCCATGTGGGTGAATCGGTAGCTGTGGCCGAACGGACTGCTCATCTCCACCGAGTCGCCCGGCTTGAGCGTGGCCTCCTGTTCCCGCTTGAACGCCATGCCGGCAAACGCCACGAAGTAGATCAACACCGCCACGTGCACGATATACCCGCCGTAGCGCCTCCGATTCCGGCCGATCAGGCGGGCGAACGCCAGCGGGATCGATTCACCATGCATCCGCCTTCGAGCCCGAACTCCGCGATAGAACTCCTGCACGATGGTCCCGGCCACGAATCCGGCCAGCGCCAGCGCAACCGTCGCGTAGAAATCACGCACTCCCACGGCGAGAAGGGCCAGAAGCGTGATCAGCCCGGAGGCCACCGGCGCGATAAACTGCCGCTTGAGGTTACTGGTTGATGCCTTGCGCCAGGCGATCAACGGCCCCACACCGGTGAGAGCCAGCAGCAGCAGGCCCAGCGGAACGTTGACTCGATTGAAAAACGGAACGCCGACGGTGATCTTGGTGCCCCGCACCAGCTCGGACAGAATGGGGAACAGCGTCCCCCAGAGAACCGAGAACGCAATGCCCACCAGCAGCAGGTTATTGAAGAGAAAGGCCGCCTCCCGGCTCACCACCGACTCCAGCTGCACGTCCGCCTCGAGCAAGTACCACCGGGTATAGAGCAGCGTGAAGGCCAGGACTGCCACTATGACCAGAAAGGCAAGGAAGAAATAGCCCACGTTCGATTGGGTGAAGCTGTGCACGCTGGCGATCACGCCGGAGCGGGTGATGAAGGTGCCGAAGATGCTCAGCAGGAAGGTCCCGATGACCAGGCTGAAGTTCCACCGCTTCAGCATTCCCCGCTTCTCCTGGATCATGACCGAGTGGAGGAACGCGGTCATGGTAAGCCAGGGGAGCAGGCTCGCATTTTCCACCGGGTCCCAGGCCCAGTAGCCGCCCCAGCCAAGCTCCACGTAGGCCCACCACATCCCCAGGGTGATACCTATGGCCAGAAACAGCCAGGAGACCAGGGTCCATTTCCGCATCGCGTGGATCCAGCCGGTGTCGAGCCGCCGGGAGAGGAGCGCGGCCATGGCAAAGGCGAACGGAATCGTGAGGCTGATGTAGCCCAGGTAGAGCATCGGCGGGTGGATGATCATCCCGACGTTCTGTAACTGCGGATTGAGTCCCCTTCCATCCGCCGGGGTGAAGGCAAGCCGCTCGAACGGATCGGCGGCAAAGATCATCACCGTGACGAAGAAGGTGATGACCGCCGCCGTCACGCCGGCGACGTAGGGCATCAGGTACGCATACCGCCGCGGGGTCAGCAGCTGGGCCACGCTGGCAAAAAGCGAAAGCACCACGGCCCAAAAGAGCAGCGAGCCCTTCTGGCCGGCCCAGAAGGCGGTGAAGATGTAGGCCCCGGGAAGGTTCCGGGAAGTGTAGGCCGCCACGTACTCCATGTTGAAGTCGTGGGAGATGAGCCCCTTCCACAACGCCAACGACGCCACGATCAGGCACCCGGTGATGGCGTAGATCGAGCGGACCACCGTAGCGCTCAGGTCGGCACGGCCCTGCCATCGGCCCGAGAACGACAGTACGACGCACCAGAGCCCGAGGATGAAGGCGGCCCAGAGCGCAAATTGACCCAGGAGTGTCATAAACGCTCAGGCTTTCGGAACGGCCTCATAGCGAGAGCCACACTTGGCGAGGACATCGGTGGCGCGAATGACCCCGTCACGACCCAGACGGCCTTCGACGACGACTTCGATGTCATTCGCGTCGGTGAACGTGTCGGGCACGAGACCGTGGTAGGTGACCGGATAGGACTTGATCCCGTCGGAAACCTGGAAGTCGATGCGTCTGGCGTTCGGATCGCGCCGGACCGATCCCGGCACCACCCTGGCCCCTACCTTGAACCCGACGTTCTCCACGAACGTGGGGTCGGCCGCGGTCTTGCTCGCCAGTTCGGCAGGCGTCAGAAAGTAGACCCCGGTCTCCTTGACGCCTTCGGCGATGAGGAACGCCACGCTCCCGACGATGAGCGCGGCGCCTACCAGGAATTTGTGACCTGCTCTCATTCGAGGCTCCATGGCGAGTTCGACCGGGAATATAGCGCGAAATTACCGGGCCCGGGCCCACGCCAGCGCGGCAGACACCGCTCTCCGCCATCCGGCAAGGCGAGCCTCCCGGTCTCGGGCTCCCATTTGTGGCTCGAAACGGGTGAACCGCCGGCCCTGAAGGAACTCCCCGGTGGTTCGCCACACTCCGAGCGCCAGGCCGGCCAACCCTGCGGCACCGAGCGCCGTCGTCTCCACCAGGTCAGGGCGCTCCACCGGAATGCCAAGCACATCGGCCTGGAACTGCATCAGCCAGTCGTTGGCGGCGGCACCGCCGTCTACCCGGAGCGCCGGAACCGTCCGGCCGATGGTGGAGCTCATGGCCTCCAGCAGCTCCGAGCTGCTGTACGCCATGGCTTCCAGCGCCGCCCGGGCCAGATGGGCCCGGGACGTTCCCCGGGTGAGGCCGGTGATCGTTCCCCGGGCGTCCGGTTCCCAGTAGGGTGTTCCCATCCCCACGAACGCCGGAACGAAGTAGACCCCGCCGGTGTCAGGGACGCCCCGGGCCAGCGCCTCTGTGTCGGCGGCTTGGTCGATGATGCCGAGCCCGTCCCGGAGCCACTGCACTGCGGCGCCCGCCACGAAGACGCTGCCCTCCACGGCATAGGAGGGTTCTCCCGCCGGACCACACGCCGCCGTGGCGAGCAGACCCTGGGCTGGTGAGGGAACTCTATCGCCGGCGAGCACCAGGAGAAAGGCACCCGTGCCATAGGTGTTTTTGGCCAGCCCGGGCGAGACACAGCCCTGGCCAAAGAGCGCCGCCTGTTGGTCTCCGGCCAGGCCGGCGATCGGCAGGGACCATCCGAGGTGAAGGGGATCGGTCTGTTCCACCACTCCGGAGGAGCGAACAACGGTGGGTAGCACTTCCGGCGGCACGCTGAACTGCTGCAGCAACTCGGGGGACCAGTCGCGAGAGCGGAGATCGTACAGCAGAGTACGGGAGGCGTTGGTATGGTCGGTGACGTGCGCCCTGCCACCGGTCAGCTTCGCCACCAGCCAGCTGTCCACCGTGCCGGCAGCGAGCTCGCCCTGGGCCGCCCGGCGCCTGAGTCCGGTGTCCCGGAGCAACCACTCCAGTTTTGTCGCCGAAAAGTAGGGGTCGGCAACGAGGCCGGTGCGCTCACGCAGCATGGGCTCCAGACCGGACTCCCGAAGCTCGCGGCACCGATCCGTGGTGCGGCGGTCCTGCCAGACGATCGCGCGGGCCACAGGAGCGAGAGTGCGCCGATCCCACAGCACCACCGTCTCCCGCTGATTGGTGATACCCAGTCCCACCGGGCGCTCGCCCGAGGCCGTGATCGCGTCACGCATCGCCTCGACCGACACCCGGAAAATTTCCTCGGGGTCGTGCTCGACCCAGCCGGGTTGGGGAAAGTGCTGGGTGAATTCCCGGTATCCACGGCCCAGCACCGAGCCGTCCTGGCCGATGACCAGGGCGGTGGAGCCGGTGGTGCCCTGATCGAGCGCAAGGATGGAAGCCATGAACGGATCAAACCCTCGCTGACTGACGGATCTCTTTGGGCTTGAAAATGCCCTGATCGGTAATGATCGCCGTGATCAGCTCCGCCGGGGTCACGTCGAAGGCGGGATTCCATACCTTCATTCCGGCGGGCGCCGTCCGGGTGCCCTGCCAGGATGCCACCTCGCTCGCGGCCCGCTGTTCGATTGGGATACGGGACCCGTCCGGGGTGGCGGAGTCAAAGGTCGAGCTGGGAGCGGCGACGTAGAACGGAATGACGTGCGCCCGGGCCGCGAGCGCCAGCCCATACGTCCCGATCTTGTTGGCCACGTCTCCGTTCGCCGCGATCCGGTCCGCACCGACTATCACGCAGGCGATGTCCCCCAACCGAAGACGACTCGCGATCATGCCATCGCCGATGAGGGTGCAATCCACCCCGGCCTGGGTCAGCTCCCAGGCCGTGAGCCTGCTTCCCTGAAGCAGCGGGCGCGTCTCGGGGACCACCACGTGGGGTGCCTGCCCCGTCCGATGCAGGGTGTACACCGGTGCCAGGGCCGTGCCGATTCCGCCGGTAGCAAGTACTCCGGCATTGCACACGGTACACACCGTCGAGCCGGCGGGGATCAGCGAGGCACCCAGCTCCCCGATGCGGTCGCACATCGCCCGGTCCTCGTCCCAGATGGCGGTTGCTTCCGCAATGAGCGCGTCCTGCAGGTCTTCGCCGGCCCCAGAGGCCCGCTCGGCGCGCCGGAGCATCCGATCGAGCGCCCACTGAAGATTCACGGCGGTTGGCCTGGTCGAGCCTAGTACCCTGCAGGCTTCACGAACCCTCCCGAGCACCGCCTGCCCCGCTGCCCCCCTGCCCCGCTGCCCCACTGCCTGCACCACCCCCATGGCCGCCGCGATGCCGATCAGCGGGGCCCCGCGCACTCGGAGCGCCCGGATCGCCTCGGCGACCGCTTCCACCGAATCCAGCTCCCGATACGTCTCTTCCCCCGGGAGGAGCGTCTGGTCCAGGATCCGCACCGCGTGACTCTCGGTCCAGGCGATGGGCGATGGAATGGGCATTCGGAGAAGATAGTCTGGAGTCGGGAGTCGGGAGTCGGGCGCTGGGAGTCTGCACGCGGCAAGCGTTACACATTTCAGGAAGCGATCGTTGGATTAGCTTTGAGGCTCAAGAGTTGGGACACTAGATTCCTGGCCTTAAGTTCCTGACTCCCGACTCCCGACTCCCGACTTCTATGCCCACAACCCTGCTCTTCGAACTCGGCGATGGCCTGGCCCGGGTCACGATCAATCGCCCCGATAAGTTGAACGCCCTCAACGGGACCGTGATCGCGGAGCTGGGAGACGCGGTGACCCGGATCGAGACCGATGCGGCGATCCGGGGCGTGATTCTCACCGGATCGGGACAGAAGGCGTTTGTGGCCGGGGCGGACATCGCAGAGCTGACGGCACAGACGCCCATGGAAGGCAAGGCACGCTCGACACTCGGCCAACAGGTGTTCCGCCGCCTGGAGCTCTGCGGCAAACCCGTCATCGCCGCGGTAAACGGGTTTGCCCTTGGCGGCGGATGCGAGCTGGCGATGGCCTGCCACATCAGAATCGCGGCGGAGCACGCCCGGTTCGGCCAACCTGAAGTCAAGCTCGGCATCGGTCCTGGCTACGGAGGCACGGCCAGGCTGCCCCGGCTGGTCGGCAAGGGGCGAGCGCTCGAGCTTCTTCTTAGCGGCGGGATGATCGATGCCGCGGAAGCCTACCGGATCGGGCTGGTCAATCGTGTGGTTCCGGCCGACAAGCTGCTGGCAGAAGCGGAGACGCTGCTCCGAACAATCCTCGAGAACGGACCGCTGGCTATTCGTGCCTGCCTGGAGGCGGTGGAGGCAGGGTTGGAAACAAATCTTGACCAGGCCCTCTTGCTCGAGGCCAACTACTTCGGTTTGCTCTCCGCAACCGAGGACATGCGAGAGGGGACAAAGGCCTTCCTGGAGAAGCGAAAGCCCCTCTTCAAGGGGGTCTGAGCACCTGCAATTTTTTCCTTCAGCCGACTATTTTTTGGTGATGCCGAAAATGAAGCGCTCCCTCCGGATTCACGCGTATGGGGTCCGCTGGAAAGGACTGGCCGCGTGGTCCGTGCTGCTGCTGGCGATCGGGTGCGACGAGCGTGACCGCCTTACTTTCCCTACGCCGAGCGATGGCGTGGGGCCTGTCACCACGATCGATCAGCCGAATGGCGCCGATACCACGGTTTTTCCCGGGTCCGACTTCTTCGTCAACGGCCGAACC
>CAZASU010000055.1:0-13232 GCA_964487785.1 uncultured Gemmatimonadaceae bacterium
CTGAGCTGGAGGTGCGTAGGTCTGAGCTGGAGGTGCGTAGGTCTGAGTTGGAGGTGCGTAGGCCGGAGCCGGTACGTAGGGCTGTGCCGGCACTGTTGCGGCGGCGGGCGGCGGCTGAGGCCCGGCTGATGGCGGTGCTGCTGAGGCTATGTCGCCCGGAGCAACGCCGCCAGCATTCGGGGGAGCCGCACCGGACTGCGCCGCGACGGCGACCAGCGTGGTTCCGCTGTAAGGCATGCCCTTGATGGTGGCGGTCACCTCCGTGCTTACCGCCCCAGCACCGGCCTTGGCACAGAGCTCGAACTCTCCCGATCCGGTGCCCCTCCACTCGAAGTCGGTTCCATTCGACATGGTGTAGTCGTACGAGCCCCATTGGAGCGGCACGCCGTTCTCCAGCGTGAGCTGACGGTTGAGCTCGTCCCGCACGTCCGCCCAGATCCGGGTGCAGGTGCCGGCTGTGATCGGGTTAGGGACGGCGGCCACACTCACCTTCACCTGCTGCTGCGCCCCTACTGCGGACGCTCCCAGCGAAACGATCACCCCCGCCACTGCCCCGAGGTTGACGATTGGTCCCGACATATTGCGCCTCCTCCGCTCCTCGAGTGGCTACTTACCTTCGGACACGATGATCCGGGGGTCCTTATCGGACTTCCCGTCTGACAGGCTTAGCCGATCGGCCGGTACGCCCCGGGCGCTCAGGGCCGCGAGGATCGCGCCAGCACGCTTCTTGGACAAGAGCCGGTTCTGAGCCTTTTCACCCTGCTCTTCCACCCGGGCCTCGATCTTGTAGCGCTTGACTGTGGCTTTCATCACAAGCGCGACCTCTTGCATAACCATGCCGAACATCGGCTCACCGCCCGGCTGCAGTGCTTCGCTTCCGGGCAACCACGGGAGGTGCCGCAGCAGCATCTTCCCCTTCTCCCTGCTGAGCGCAGGCGCGCCGCTGACGGGTTCGGGGCCGGAGGCCGCCGCAGCCTCTGCCGGGGGGGCGCCTGGCATGCCGGCCATCATCTGCTGCATCGCACGCAGCTGGGCGGTATCCATCCCCATCTTGCCGTACTGCTGCTGCATCTGCTTCAATTGCTCGGGCGACATCGCCATTCCCGGCATGCCGGTGGAAGGCTGTCCCGGAAGCCCCGCCCCGGTTACACCCGCGCCCAGTGCACCGACACCCGCTGCCCCGATCCCCGCTGCGCCGATACCCGCTGCTCCAGGGCCCGGCCCGGCCATCCCTGCCATCCCCGGCATGCAGCTGCCGCCGCCGGTTGCGACGGTGCTGGCTGCCCCCGCCACGTTCTTTGTCTCCGCGGCGTCAAGCGCGCCGACAATCATCGAGCCTCCGGGGACGGCGGTGCACAGGGCGGCCTTGGCCACGGTCTTGACGATCTTGTTCTTGGCGAGCCCTTTCACCTTGCCGAACAGGCCCTTCTTCTTCTTTGCGGCCGGTGCCGCGGCAGCCGGTGCCGAGTCAGCAACGACGGGTCCGACCGCGGTGCCTGACTGCGCGGCGCCCCTCTCTGGAGCCAGGAACACGAAGGCGAGCAGGACTGCTAGAAACGAGCGCATTGTTCCTCCTAGGCACGATCGGCCAGCGATGAATTGGTTGGGCCGGGGTCTCCGGGATTGCGGTGCCCGGCCGCGGGCTGCAAGTTGAGGCTGAACTTGAACCACCCACCGACCATCTGAAGCAGCTGATCGCCGGTTTCGAAGCTGCGCTTCTCTCCTGATCCGAGCCGTTCCACCAGGCCCGCGACACGCTCCGGGTCTTTGTCGGACCGCGTCACCCGGATCATGAAGTATTCGAAGCGCTCGGACGTCGTCCCGTGATCCTCATCGGGCGATTGCAGCGACATCGCTGGGACTCCAGACCTGGTCGGGATCGAATGACATTGGGTTGATCGATGGATTCCACGAACTGGTGCCGATCTTAGCACCGCAACCGCAACCCGCCGTCAACCGGACCGTCAAGCTCCTCTGCCACAGGCGATTGTGACCTCCGCCATTCCGGTCCTGCGCACCCTGGGAGAACCCCGGTTCGAGGGCGGGCCCTCCGCCGCACTCTCCAGCCCACGCATCGGGTTGACCTTACTGGCGTACCTGGCACGCCGTGCCCCCAAGCCCATCGACCGCGGCGAGCTGGCCGACCTTTTCTGGCGAGACCGCGATGCCGGGAAGGCGCGACAGTCGCTCCGCCAAGTCCTGCTCGAGCTGAAGCGACTCGTCGGTCATGGGCTCCTTACCGACCACGATAAGGTTTCCCTGGCTTCGGACACCATCGCGCTCGATGCCGCGGAGTTCGAAAGCGATGTCCGCGCGGGGCGGTGGCGGAAGGCGGTCGCCTCCTGGGGAGGCGAGTTCCTGGCGAGTGCGGACAATCTTGGAGGAGTGGACTTCCGGCTCTGGCTCGAGACGGAACGGGAAAACCTGCACCGCAGCCTGCGGCTGGCTCTCCGGGAGCTGATCAAGGAGGCGCGAGGCAACAGCAACTGGCAGGAGGGGGCGGCCTGGGGTCAGCGCTGGGTGGAACTGCTTCCCTTGGAGGAGGAGGGCCAGCGGCACCTCATCGAGCTGACCCAGCTCGACGGCCGCACCGCCGAAGCGCTCGCTCGATATACCGCGTTTCGCTCCCAGCTTCGAGCCATGGACTCGACGCCGACACCCGCCTTTCTCCAGCTCGGCACTGTCCTCGAGCGTGATGCGGCCGGTGGTCAGGAACGCCGCACTCCCGGGTCAGCTGCGCTCTTTACTCCTGATCTGACCGGTCGGGGCCACGCACTCGCCGAATTGGAAGCGCTCTGGCGGACTGTCTGCGCCGGCGGCTCTGCAGCCATTCTGGTTGAGGGCGAAGGCGGAATCGGCAAAAGCAGGCTGTGCGACGAGTTTCTTCGGCATATCGGGGCCCCCCGGGGTGGTGCAACCATCCTCCGAGCTCGCGGGCACGAGCGCGGGCCGGGCACCCCCCTCGCCGCGACCGCCGAGCTCGCGCTTGCTCTCGTGACTGCTCCGGGGGCGTCGGGCGCATCCGCCGCGGCGCTGGCCCAGCTGGCGGACCTCGTACCCGCGATCCGGGACCGCTTTCCCTCCCTCCCCGAACCTTCGAGCGAGGGGAACCTGGAAGACGCCCTGGCTGAGGTTCTTACCGCCGTGGCGGCGGAGAGACCGGTCGTGCTCTACTTCGACGACCTGCCTCTCGCCGATTCCGCCACCCAACAGGCGCTCATGGCAGTAAGCGGGCGGGTCGCCTCGAACCTGCTCTTCCTGGTAACTGCGCGAACGGGAGAGGATCGGACATCTGCCTACGTGGAGCTCGCCTCGCGAGCGGGCATACGCAGGCTCAAGCTCCAGCCCCTTTCGCTGCGCGACACCGAGCTGCTCCTGGGATCGATGCTCGAGCTGGATCCCGTCTCCCGGCTTCGGCTGGCCCAGCGCCTGCACGCCGAGGCTGGTGGGAACCCCTTTTTCTCCATCGAGCTGACCGCGACACTGGTGGATGAAGGGTTACTACTGCCGACTGACGACGGAGCCTGGCGCCTGGACCCCGCTGAAACGGGAAGACCCATCCCACTTTCGGCGACGATCCGGGAGGTCGAGGCTCGTCGTCTCGCCCGTCTCAGCCCCGAGACGCGCGCGGCGGTAGAAGCGGCGGCGGTCCTTGGACGCACCTTCGATCCCGCGCTTGTGGCGGCCGTCGCGGGCATGTCACCGGGTACCTGGACGGTTGCGCAGGAGGAACTGATTGCACGAAGAATCGTGCGCGACTGCGCCGGCACGACCGGCAACGAGTTCACCCACGAAATCATGCACCGCGCGGCCTACGAGCTTTTGCCTGCCCCACGGCGAGAGGCGTTGCATCGGGCGGCCGCATTGGTCTACAAGCCAGGAGCGCGCAAGGACGCCCGGGCGCGGACCGCCTACAACTACCATCGAAACCAGGCCGGGGCCTCCCGCCATCGGGGGCGGCGGTGGATGGTGCTGGCGACGGTCATCCCCGCCTTGCTCCTGGGCGCCGTGGGCGTGAGCCTGCTGGGGAGGGACGCGATTCGCTGGGACCCTAGAGGAGTTCAGGTACTTCCGTTTGAAAACCAGACCGGAGACACCACGCTCGCCGCGGTGGGGCGCATGGCGGCGGACTGGATCAATCTCGGTTTGGTGCAGACCCGGCTGGTGACCATCATTCCGGCCGAGGCGAGCGGGAGCGAGAAGGGAGCGGCGGCGGCGGCCACACTGGTGCGGGGTCGCTACTACGCCGACGACGACAGCCTTCGGTTTCGAGCTGAAGTGCTCGATGCACGGTCGGGCAGCGTCCTATTTGCCCTCGAGCCGGTTGCGAGCCTGCGACGCTCCCCGATGGAGGCTATCGAACGGATCCGCCAGCGCCTCACTGCGCTGCTTGCAACCCACCTGAACCCGCGACTTCGTGACTGGACCAGCTCCGCGAGCAAGCCAACCACGTTCGAGGCGTATCAGGAGTACGCCGCTGGTGTCGAGCTCTTCCTCCAGCTCGAGTATCGAGCCTCGATTGTGCATTATACCCGTGCCTCCCTCCTCGATCCCGATTTCGCGATGGCCAAGCTGGACGCGGCCATCGCGTATATGAATCTGGGAGAGTTTGCGCAGGCAGACTCTATCGCGCGGGTCGTGGGCCAGGCAGCGGAGCGGCTCGCCCCATTCGATCGCTATTGGGTGCGCTGGATGCAAGCCCATCTGCGGGGGGACAGGGTTGGCGCCCTCGAGGCGGTGCGCCAGGCAGCCGGGCTCACCGCGGGTTCTGAAGCCTGGTACCAGGTCGGTTACGAAGCGCGCGCGCTCAACCACCCTCACGAGGCCATAGAGGCGCTCCAGCACCTGGATCCGGCCAAAGCAGGGGAGCAGGGCTGGTATCCCTACTGGGGCCAGCTTACCGCCTCGTACCACCTCGCCAACGATCACCGGCACGAGCTCGAAGCCGCTCGCGCGGGGCGCCGGCAGTACCCGGACATCCTCCCCACCCTGGCCTACGAAGTTCGCGCGCTGGCTGCCTTGGGACGCACTGCTCAGGTGAGCCAACGCCTGGACCAGGGATTCTCGATGCCGTTATATGATGGATGGACTCCGGCGACCCTGACGCGTGCCGCGGAGGAGGAGCTGGAGGCGCACGGCTATGCGGACGAGGCTCGGGCCGCCCGCGCTCGCGGGATCGCCTGGCTGGAGAGCCGGCCAGCCGAAGAACAGGCCTTGGAAGGCCGGCGATTTCTCCTGGCTCAGCTCTGCTATCGCGACAACCGTCTCGCGGATGCCGAGCGCCTGTTCCGTGCCCTCGCGGCGGAACACTCAGACAGCGTCAGCTACGCCGGTTACCTCGGCGTGCTGGCGGCACGAGCCGGGCGCAGTGAGGAAGCGGATCGGATAGCAGGCTGGCTGGGCACGGTCAAGCGGCCCTATGTCGATGGTTTGGCGGCTGTGTGGCAGGCAAAAATCAAGGCGCGCCAGGGGCGAACGGAGCAAGCGGTGGACCGCCTCGACGAAGCCTTTGCCCAGGGCGGCCAGATGGATCTATGGCTGCACACGGACCCGGACCTGTCGAGCCTTCGGAACCATCCTCGGTTCCGGGGGTTCCTGCGCCCAAAGGGCTGAGCGGAGAGGGCCCGCGCCAGCACCACGGCCATACCCGGCAGGCTGGGGAGGAGCGCTACTCGGCTGGGGCAAACCAGCGCATCCAGGAGGGACCTGAACCGGGCTCACCGCACTGCCATGTAGCCGAGGCCGCAGCGTAGCCGGTCCGGGAAAGCAGCTCATCCGCGGTGAGGACCAGGCCCCAGAACAGGAGAACCAATGCCAGTATGTGGGCGACCCCATTCCGAAGCTTCCAGGCTGTCACCGCGATCCATCCGCCGGCCATCACCACCGTCGCGACGGCGCAGAGATACCCGAATAGCGGCAATCCACATTCCCGGAAATAAGGCCACACGGTCATCATGACGCCCAGCGTGATGCCCAGCGCTACCCGGCCCCATAGGCCGATCAGCGTTGGCGGCTCGACATACCGTCCACTGGCAACGCGGATCTCCCCGGCAGAAGAGCGAAAAACCGGGGGCGCGGGCTCGGCAGCGCCCTGTAGACCGGGGAGCTGCGCGAGCAAGCGATCGACCACGCGAGCCATCGGATCCGGCTCGCGTCCAGGGGTCGGTTTGGGCATGCAGCTCCATGCGTGGGTCGGGTAGTCTCTGCGGGTACTGCTCGCGGGCGGCATTTGTCGTACCAAGCGGGGGTGCGGCGTAAGTGATTGGACGATCAGCGTAGTGCGGCCTTCTGCAGTCCCGCGATCCACCCGACGCCGTGAAATACGCGAGGCAGGCGGAAAGAAAACGCCCCGGGAGATCCCGGGGCGCTTCCTTCATCAGCAGAGAGATCCTTCGCCTTCGGCTCAGGATACAAGATCGGCAGGAAACTTAGAGCGGGATACTGCTCCGTTCTAAGTTTGGCCGATCTAGTACATTCCGCCCATGCCACCACCGCCCGGAGGCGAGGCGGAGGCTGACTTCTCTTCCTTCTTCTCCACCACCACGCACTCGGTGGTGAGCAGAAGACCGGCGATCGACGCGGCGTTCTGCAAGGCCGTGCGAGTCACCTTGGTCGGGTCGATGACGCCGGCCTTGACCAGATCCTCGTAGGTGTCGGTCGCCGCGTTGTAGCCGAAGTTCTTGTCCTTCGACTCCTTGACCCGGGCCACCACGATCGACCCCTCGGCTCCGGCATTCTGCGCGATCATCCGGATCGGCTCCTCGAGCGCGCGTCGAATGATCTCGACGCCGATCTTCTCGTCCTCAGTGCCCTTGATCTTGTCCAGCGCGCTCTGCGCCCGGATCAGGGCCACGCCGCCGCCGGGCACGATGCCTTCTTCGACGGCCGCACGAGTGGCATGCAGCGCGTCCTCCACCCGGGCCTTCTTCTCCTTCAGCTCGGTCTCGGTGGCGGCCCCGACGTTGATGATGGCGACGCCGCCGGAGAGCTTGGCCAACCGCTCCTGCAGCTTCTCCCGGTCGTAGTCGCTGGTGCTCTTCTCGATGGCGCCGCGGATTTCGGCGATCCGGCCCTTGATGTCGTCCGGCTTGCCCCGGCCATCCACGATCGTGGTGTTGTCCTTGTCGACCACGATCCGCTTGGCGCGGCCCAGATCGCTCAGGGTGGCGTTCTCCAGCTTGAACCCGAGCTCTTCCGAGATCACCTGCCCACCAGCCAGGACGGCGATGTCGCGGAGCATCTCCTTGCGACGGTCACCGAAGCCGGGCGCCTTCACGGCGCAGACCTTCAACGTGCCGCGGAGCTTGTTCACCACCAGGGTCGCGAGCGCCTCGCCCTCGACATCTTCGGCGATGATCAGCAATGGCTTCCCGCTCTGGGCAGTCTTCTCGAGCAGCGGCAGGAGCTCCTTCATCGCCGAGATCTTCTTGTCGTGGATCAGGATATATGGGTCGTCGAGCACCGCCTCCATCTTCTCCGGATCGGTGACGAAGTAGGGCGACAGGTAGCCGCGGTCGAACTGCATGCCTTCCACCGTCTCGAGCGTCGTCTCCAGGCCTTTGGCCTCCTCGACGGTGATGACCCCGTCCTTGCCGACCTTTTCCATGGCCTCGGCAATCAGGTTCCCGATCTCCTTGTCGTTGTTCGCGGAGATGGTACCGACCTGGGCAATCTCCTTCTTGCCGGCGCTGGGAACGGAAATGGATCTGAGCTGCTCGACCACCGCCTCGACGGCGCGATCGATGCCACGCTTCAGCTCCATGGGGTTGGCGCCGGCCGTCACGTTCTTCAGGCCTTCACGAAAGATCGCCTGGGCCAGAATTGTCGCAGTGGTGGTGCCGTCGCCGGCCAGATCGGAGGTCTTGGTGGCAACCTCCTTCACCATCTGGGCGCCCATATTTTCGATCGGATCGCTCAACTCGATCTCTTTCGCCACGGTGACCCCGTCCTTGGTCACGGTCGGCGACCCGAACTTCTTGTCGATGACGACGTTTCTGCCCTTGGGGCCGAGGGTGACCTTCACCGCCTCGGCAAGCTGATCCACACCCCGCTTGAGCTTGGATCGGGCGTCGGTGTTGAAGAGAAGCTCTTTAGCTGCCATGTCTGGATCTCCTGATGGATTTCGGGCTGAGCCGGATGTGCCGCACCCACACCCGGGTTCGGTTTAGCTGATCTTCGCCAGAACGTCCGAGGCCTTGATGATGATGACCTCATCGCCGCCGAGCTGAAACGGGGTGCCGCTGTACTTGCCGTAGATCACGTTGTCGCCGACCTTGAGGTCCATCGGGACTCGCGCACCCTTCTCGACCCGCCCCGGACCCACCGCGATCACCTCGCCTTGGGTCGGCTTTTCCTTCGCCGTATCGGGGATGTACAGGGCCCCCCGCATCGTTTCCGCCTCGTCCGAGGGCATGATCACCACCCGGTCCTCGAGCGGCTGGAGCTTCAGGCTGGGTTTAGCCTTAGTAGCAGTTGCCATCTGTGCGACCTCCACCACGTGGATTGGTTAGGGACAATTCTAAGCTTTTGTGTTGCAATGTGTTGGCACTCAGCGTGCGAGAGTGCTAAGGCTGGCAAGATACACCCTGCGCCCCTCATGTCAACCCATCGTCTTGGCCCGGCACCCAGCAATGGGGGTACCCGATACCTGTGTCATGATGGCAGGGTTCTGGGCGGGGAGACCGGCTCCGCGGCAGAATAGCGCCGCGGAATCAGTCGAAGGGGCGCACCTCAGGCGGCGCTACAAGTCGATCCTCAGCTCCAGTCCTATGTACTGGCTGTTCTCCCGAAAGAATTGCCGCTGGGTCGAGAGACCGTCGTGGGCAATGAGGGCCAGCCCCAGCCGCGGCGCTCGCTGACCGGCGAACGCTACCCCCAGCTTGGCCGAGTTGCTGAGCCGCCAGTGGGTGGCGGAGGTCGCTTCGGTGTAGAGGCCGATGACTGGCTCCACCGTTCGGGCTCGACGGCGATTACCGCGGAAATCGATTCCGAGTGCGGCGGCGGGCCTTGGCAGGCTCAGCCCATCGTCCAGGACGTAGCTCGCCCCCCCGGTAATGCGCCAATCGCCGGAGCCGTAGGAGGCCCAGCCGGCAACGACCTCGCGGGTCCAGTCGAGGCGCCCTACCTCGAAGTGGTTGGCGTACTCGTCGCCCAGGTGACTGCTCTCATGATAGAGCTGCAGGGTCAAAGACCAAGGCCCGAGCAGCGCGGTCGTATTGAGCCCGGCCACCCAATCGAGGCTGATGAGCGCGCTTTTGGAGTCGTCCAGGCTGAATCGGCCGTAGGCTTGCGAGCCAAACCCGAGGACAATGGAACGAGGTCCCCCCTTGAGCGCCACGAGGGGAAAGTTTTCTCCCAGGATGATTTCACCCTCCTGCTCGGCGCCGAAGCGGCTCTCGCCCCGCCGAATGGAAAGGACGCGCGCCACCAGGCCGTACGCTCGAGGAGACGCTTCCGGCAGCTCGAAGCTCTTCACCGCTGGAAAGAGGCGTTCCTGCGCCCCAGCCCGAGTTGAGCAGAGCAGCGCGGTCACGCCGAGCCCCAAGAGGGCTCGGATGCTTGACATTGGGTTTCCGGGTCAGGATTATGAGCGGGCCACGCGCAGGAGTCCGGTCGAGCGCGCGACAAAATTGCCGGTCCATTTCCGGTAGCGCAATGGCCCAGCGAATCACCTCATCCGGAGTGCTGCATGATGCTGTGGAGTTGGATCCTGGGTACGGCACTGTCCGGCGGTCTCGGTGGAACCCCGCCCACGCCGACGGTGCGGGTAACTGTCGACTCGTTTCGTCACGAGCTCACGATCACCAGCGGACCGTTCGACCTGCCGAACATGCCGCCGATGGAAGATCATGCCATGATGGACCTGGGCATGTCCCACGACACCCGGCTCCAGCGCTTCGAGTGGCCGGTGAACGGCTGGTTTCGCGGCTTCCGGGTGGAGCTGATCGACGGGCGAGGCAACGCGGTTCCCCCGCATGTCATGCACCACATGATCATGGTGAACTTCAGCCGCCGCCAGTTGCTCTATTCGGCCGCCGAACGGCTGATGGGCACCGGCACGGAAACCGGAGAGGTGAGCGTGCCGAAGACCATCGGCGTGCCCATGACGCCGGGTATGAGGCTAGGCATGTACGTCGCCTGGCACAACGATACCGGCAAGGACCTCGAAGGCGTGCACCTGAAGTTGATCATGCTGTGGACGCCGAAGAACCAGAACCCACCGCCGGTCAACGCACTCCCGATCTACATGGACGTGAACCTCACGGTAGGCGGCCTCAATACCTTCGACGTCCCGCCCGGCAAATCAGCCAAGGCCTATGAGTTCACCCTTCCGGTAGGCGGTCGGCTGCTGGGCGTCGGCGGGCACATGCACGACTACGGCAGCAGCGTGCGGCTGGAGGACGCCGAGACCGGTAAAGTGTTGACCCAGGTTAAAGCGGAGCGGGATAGCGCGGGCAAGCTGGTGAAGGTGTCCCGCAAGCTATTCGGCGTCAGCGGCGATGGCCTTCGCTTGAAATCCAAGCACCGCTACCGCGTGGTGGGTGAATACGACAACCCGACGGGAGAGCTGCGGGTGAAAGGCGCGATGGCCAGCATGGTTGGTCTCTTCGTTCCCGACGACATGAAGCGATGGCCGGCGGTCGATCCCCACGATCACACCTACCAGCGCGACCTGGCCTCACTCGAGGTCCGGGGCGCGGCCAGCGCATCCATGGAAGGAGATGACCACGGTGGGAGGTCCGAGGGGTCCGTGAGCCAGGGAGGTCAGGAGGGGCACGACGGTCACGATGTTCCCAGCAGCCCGCATGCCGGGCACGAAAGCCACGAATAGCATTACTTGACGATACGCCTGACCCCTACCCATCGCTTGTACCACCAGCGCCCGTAGGGGTCCTCCGCACTCAACGTGCTCACCTGAACGCCACGGGTTGCGCTATGAATGAAGCGCCCGTCTCCCATATAGAGCCCCACATGCGTCACCCGTCCGCCGCGATTGGAAAAGGTCAGGATATCGGCGGCGGCAAGTAGTGTCACCTCCCGGTCGATCTTCCGGCCCTCACGCGCCTGATCCGTGCTGCGGCGCGGCAATGCGAGGCCGTGCTTTCTGTAAGCATATTGAATCAGACCGGAACAATCGAACCCCCCGCCATGGGCCCCGGTGCCCCCGTAGGTATAGGGACGCCCCATGGCGTCCGCGGCAGTTGCAATGATTGAATCGGTCAGCGTCACCGGCGCGGGCCGGGCGCCGGGGTCAGGTTGCGGTGATCGCGTAAGGGTCTCGGGGAGGAGCAGTGGTCCGGCCGGCGGATTTCGTGGGCGACCCGGTTTCGGGGAGGTGGCGCCACGCCCTACGTGAAGGGCCAGCCCGAGGGCCAGCTCCGCCCCCTGTTGGCCGCTCAGCGACAGTCCCCGCCACCGCCCCTCGGCACCGATGGACATGAAGGAAACCGGGAACAGGTCGTAACCTGCGCCCGCCGACCACGAGCCCCAAAGATCGGAGAAGCTGTTGGAGCTCTCCGATCCTAAGCCGCCACTGAGACCAGCCACCAGATAGGGCCCTTCGCCGCCGGAACGAAACGCGGTGAGATCGGTCCCAAGGCCTCCGAGCGAGCCCACTCCGCCGACTCGCCGGAGGACATCACCATGCAGCTGCAGCCGGAAGACGCCGCCGAGTGGGCGGCTGAATCCGAGCCGATAGACCGCCCAGCCGTCGGAGTCGAAGAACCGGCCGACGCTGGCCTCGGCGTCCTGCGCCTGAAGCACGGCGGCGGGCCAGGCGCACGGCGCGAAGGCGATTGCAAGCATGACCGCAACTCGGCGACGGCAAAAGTGACGACCGCTCAAGGCGCAGCTCCGGCGCGCTCCCGCACCGGGTGCCCGGTGCGGAGATTCACCCGGTATGGGTTGACGGGAGTGCAGTGGGTCCAGAGCATGGCTCGCATAGTCGAGTCGTTGAGTAGAACCGGAGGGGAACCGGTATACAGCAGAGGTACCTGTACCCGCTTACCGCCTTGGCGGATCTCGAGACCCCGTTCCACACACCGTTGGCCATCGGCCCGGGTGGCGGCTCGGGCGAGTGTGAACCAGATCTCGATGCCTGAGGCGTAGGTGAGCACCAGTGAATCGGTAGGCGGGGCGTTGGTGACACTATCGGCGGCCGCAGGCTTCTGGCCGGTCGATCCGCTGCAGGCGAGAAACGCGGCGAGTCCGCTGTACCAGGCCCTGCCCTGCATCAAGTACGTCCCGCCGGATCGGGGTGCGACGGCTCTGGGGGGGCCTCGTCGAGCGTCGTGGCTTCGTCGATTGCCGCCGCGATATCCGTCGTGTCTGGCGTGCCGTCCGCCGTCACTGCCAGCACCTCCCGGATTTCGGGTGACCGCCGGAGGAAGTGCAGCCAGGCAATCAGACCCGCGAAGCCGGCAAGGCCACCACACACGGCGGTGACGACCAGGCCCCGAACGGGGTCTTCCAGCTTCAGGGCGAGCAGGGCTCCTGCCACCGCCCCGAAAAAGGAAGCTGCCCACGCCAGAAACGGCGTGAGCAGCCACCCGAAGATGCGAAAGAGAAGACGGACCCAGCGCATCGCTTAGGGGTGACGCTTCCTCATTGCCGAGAGAGCGGTCGCCAGGGCGAGCCCCGGCAGGAACGCGACCCCGAAGGTGGCCAACGTCCACTGTGCTCCCGGGAACCCGAGTAGCACGGCCGCGGCGGCAACGATGACCGCTGCTCCCACGGCGGTGAGGAAGCCGACGAGCGGTGCAGGACGGCCGTCCTTCACAGTCTGATTGGCGAGAGTCCAGGCTCCCATCCACGGGAGGAACGTGCCCACCATCCACCAGACCGGATGGTACCACCAGTTGCTCCCACCCCCGAGGTCATACCAGCGGTGACTGTAGGTGCCGATGTTCTGCAGCAGGGCAACGTCGACGAGGAGGAAAACCCCCGTGGCTGCCAGACCGATTCCCGCCGCTCCCGCGATCCCCTCGATGGTGCGTGGCCTGGTCCAGAGCCCCGGCAGCATGCTGACGGCAGCCAGGCCCGCGAGCAAGATGATGCCCCCCACGATCAATTCGGGTACCCCGGCAAGGAAGCGCGAGGCCAGGGAGAACAACAAGACCAGAATGCTCTCGAGCAGCCCCAGTTTGACGGCACCCTGCACGATCATCGGGACCCTGGTAAGGTCGTACTCGCCTTTCAGTTCCGCCGTCGAAGTCATGCAATCTCCCGAGAGG
>CAZASU010000056.1:0-4730 GCA_964487785.1 uncultured Gemmatimonadaceae bacterium
CCGGGCTGTCGCGCCGCAGGCCCGAGCTGGTCTTCAATCTCATGGAGATGTTCGGAGATAATGTCTTCGGAGACATTCCGGTAACCGGCCTGCTCGACCTTCTCGGACTCCGGTATACCGGTAGTGGACCGGGAGAGCTCTACCTGAGCCAGGACAAGGGGCTCACCAAGAAGCTTCTGGCCTTCGATGGGATCCTTTATCCCCGCTTCGCGGTGTTTTCGAAGCAACAGGGGTCGTTCGAAACCGGCGGGAACCTCCGGATGCCGCTTTTCGTCAAGCCACTCCGGTCCGACTCGTCCCTTGGGATCGGGGGCAAGTCGCTGGTGCACGATGCGGTGGCCCTGATGGAGCGGGTGACGGCCATCCGGAAGGAGCTGAACGACTCGGCGTTGGCGGAAGAGTACATCGAGGGCCGCGAATTCTACGTGGGCGTGCTGGGCAACGGGCAGCCGAAGGCTCTCCCCCCCATCGAGGTCGATTTCACCGGGTTCCCCGAAGGAGTGCCCAAGGTTCTTGACAGCAAAGCCAAGTGGGACGAGGGCAGCGAGGAGTACAAGGGCACCAAGTCGGTCCTGGCCAACCTGCCCGATGAGCTGCGCGCCCGCTTACAGAAGGTGGCGGTGGACGCCTTTCGCGCCCTCAGGGTGCGAGACTATGGCCGGGTGGACCTCCGGCTCACCGACACGGGCGATATCTACGTGCTCGAGGTAAACGCGAGCTGCTATCTCGAGCGGTCCAGCGAGTTCGCCATGGCGGCCGCCGCCGCGGGCCTGGATTACCCCCGGCTGATCGAGAAGATCGTCAACCTCACGCTCGAGCGGTACGGCAAGTAGCCACGCCCCTTCTGGAGCCTTAACTGCGAGCGGCAGACGATATGGCAACAAGAATACCTGCCGCCGACAGTGGGTCTGTGAGCCCTGCCCAGGTGCCGCGCGCCGTAAAGGGGCTGTCGCTGGTTTCCCTGTTCAACGACTTTGCCAGCGAAATGGTCTACCCGCTCCTGCCGGCTTTCGTCACCCGGACCCTTGGGGGTGGCCCCCTGGTTCTGGGCCTGCTGGACGGTGCCGCCGAGCTGACCTCGTCGGTGGTCAAGTGGTTCAGCGGCCGTCTGGCGGATCGGCCGGGGTGGCGCCGGCCCCTGATCCTGTGGGGTTATGCCACCGCGGTGTTGGTGCGCCCGCTGATCTCGGGCGCCAATGCGGCCTGGCAGGTCGTGGGATTTCGGGTGATCGACCGGCTGGGCAAGGGAATCAGAACCCCGCCTCGGGACGCATTGATTGCTGAGGTAACCCCGCCATCCCTCAGGGGCAGAGCATTCGGATACCACCGCGGGGCCGACCATTTCGGCGCCGTGCTCGGGTCGCTCGCGGCCTGGTTTCTGCTGAGTCGCGGGGCCGACGTCCGCAGCGTCATCGGGTGGAGCGCGGTGCCGGGGGTTTTGGCCTTCGCAGTTCTCGCCGTGGTGCTGAGAGTCAAGGGTCAAGGGTCAAGGGTCAAGGAGGCGGACTCAACAATTGAGAGTCAGGACACTCACGGAAATCCTAGACCCTCGACTCTAGACCCTCGACCCTCCACCTTCTGGCCCCCCGTACTCGCGCTCACTGCTCTTACATTTTTCCGGCTTCCTGAAACGCTCCTCATCCTCCGGCTCCAGGACCGCGGCGTGGCCGTGGCGGCCGTTCCCTTGGTCTGGGCCGGGCTCCACGTCGTGAGGAGCGCCAGCTCATACCCGGGCGGTTGGCTCTCAGATCGGTTGGGCCCGCGCCGAGTGGTTGCCTCCGGCGGCCTGCTGTTCGCCATCGCCGCCTTCGCTCTCGGGGCGGCGGTCGGCCCGGCGGAAGCGATCGCTGTCTTTCTGGTGCTCGGGCTCGTGGCGGGGCTCACCGAGTCGGGAGAGCGGGCGGTGGTGGCCCGGCTGGCGCCGGTGCGCACTGGGCGCGGGTTCGGTTCCTACCACGCGCTAATCGGGGCGGCAGCGCTGCCAGCGGGGCTCGCATTTGGCGCGCTGTACCAGTCCGGCAGCGGTCGGGCGGCGCTGTGGGCATCCGGCGCCGGCATGCTCCTGGCGGTCATCCTCTGGCTCATCGTTTCACCAGCAGACGAGGAATCAGGTTCATGAGGCAAAGAGTCATTGCGAGGGCGCCTCGCGCCCGAAGCAATCCCGCAGACAGGGCTGCAAAAGCCGCCGGATCGCCACGCGGCCTGCGGCCGCTCGCGATGACTGGCTTGATGTGTTTCGGGATGCTTGGACTGCAACCGGTCTCGGCCCAAGTCCAGGTGCGGGTCGGAGTGCCGGGACGGGCCACCTACTCGGAGCTACACGAAGGGCTGCGCCCCGGAACCCGCGCCGCCGATTCCGTCACGGCGATTCTGCGCGCAAAGACACCGGGGCCGCTCTGGCACCGGATGCGTCGGACAGTGGAAGGAAAGGGAGACTGGAACTCCGCGCTGTTGTCGCTCACTCGGCTCGCGGAGCTGAGGAGCCCCGCGTATGCCGACAGCGCAGCCCGGTTGCTGAAGCAGCTGGAGTCTCGGGGATCGGTACCGTTCCCGAACGATCCCGGTCTCAAGGCGGAGGATCTCGAGCCCTCCCTCCAGGCCATTGTGCTGGAGCGCCACCGGGCGGTGAAGGGTGACTCGGTGGTGCTGGCCGACATCCTGGCTCGCATTCCGAGCAAGAACTACAACCATGGCGACGCCTGGGTGCTTGGCCGTCTTGGTGCCGGAGCGGCGGACTCGGTGGCAGCCCGTTTTCAGGCCGCCGGCACGGAGGAGTTCCACGTTCGCTACCTGACCCTGCTCTCCTACTTCACCAATCCGACGCTCATACCGCTGCTGGCCCGGGTATACGCCGCGCCCGACAGCTTTGGCGTTCCCAAGCGCTACGCGATTCGCGCCTCCGACGGACTCCTCTGGATCGGGACCAAGGAGTCGTTGGCCGCGCTCCGGGATGCCAGGTCGCGGGCGCGGGCGGCGGGAACCTACGCCGACTCGTCGCTGGCGAGAGGCGGGTATGATTTCCTGGCCAACGACAGCTCGGCCGTGATCTCCCGGACAGGGAAATGGCTGACCACCTGGATCCAGGAGCTGAAGTCTCGCTGAAACTCCCGCTCCTGGATCCCTGGCCGATCAGGTGCTTGTTGCAGCCTTCCGCGCCTTCGCTCTGACGAAGGCGTGGCTCAGTGTAGGCAGGGTGTACAGCTCTGCGGCCTGCCGGAACCACTCGCTGGCCTTGGCCTGGTCACCTTTCCCCTGAAAGGCCAAGCCGGTCGCGTACAGAACGGACGGATCCTGCTGTCTCGCTTGAGCGAGCTCCGCGACCGCCTGATCATAGTCCTTTTCCTTGATGGCGATCTTGCCGGCCAGCTTGTGCGCCTCACGAATGCGGAACTCGTTGTCCTTGGCCTTGGCTCCCTCCAGGTACGACGCCGCTTCGGTTTTCGCGGTCGCCAGATCCTTCTTGGCCAGCGCGACGCGGCCCAGGTTGTAGTGGTGGGCGAGCGTCGCGTCGTCCTTCACCTCCTGGGAACGGCTGGACTTGGCCACCAGGCTCAACGCCTGGTCGAAGCGTTGGCGGGCTTCGTCCGGCTTGCCGGCATTGAGCAGAATGTCCCCCATGGCTTCCGCGTCGCCCGACATCGTCACGGTGTCCCCGATCTTCGCGGCCAGGGCGTATTGTTTCGCGATCTCCTTCAGGGCCGCATCGTTCTTCCCCTGGTCGGCGTACACCAGCGCCTTGATGAACAGGGCGAACCGGCGGTCAGCGTCGTTCTGGCCGGCCGCGTCGAGCTTCTGGGCTTCAGCGATAGCCAGGTTGTGCTTGCCTTGGTACATCAGGTTGGCGGCGATCCCGAAATGCGAGCCGACGAAGTGCGGATCGATGGACAGCGCTTTCCGGTACTGGGCGATGGACTCGTCGAACCGCCCGGTCTTCATCAGCAACTCGCCGTATGAGTCATACGGGTTCGGGTCGTTGGGAACCAGCGCGATGTACTTCTTGAATGCCTTCTCCGCTTCCGGGTAGTCCCCGAGTGCGCTGTGAGCGTAACCCAGCATGTTGTAGGCCGGTGAGAAGTTCGGCTCGACCTCGGTCGCCTTCTGAAGCTCCTCGCGCGCGGTCTCGTAGTCCTGTTGGCCGAAAAAGTAGGAATTGCCGAGGATTGTATGAGCACGCTCATCTTCCGGGTACGCCGCAACCAGTTGTTTGGAATATTCCAGTGATTTCGCCGGGTCGCCGTTGTTTAGAGCCTGGAAGGCGAGGATGGTCAGTCGCTCTCCTTCCGAGGCCTTGTCGGAGAGAGCGACGGCGCGGTTCAAATGCTCGGTGGTGGCCTTGGCGCTCGGCGACGCCTGCGCGAGGTTGTAGTGAGCAATGGCAAAGTTCGGATCCTTGGCTACGGCCTTTTCGAACAGCTGGCGGGCTTCGTGCGGCCGGAGCTGGTCAGCCAACTTCAGACCCTGGGCCTGGAGCTGCCTGGCCTCCTCGGAGCTGGTGCTGACCGGAACCTTACCTCGGTTCCCGGTGGTAACGGAGCCAGTCTCTTGTGCGTCGTCGGACTTCGCGCGATTGCAGCCCGCGAGGATCGAGACCACTCCGCAGACGGCAAGCCACACACGTGGCCGGGTGAACGCGGATCGCATTTGGTCCTCCTTTTCGATTGTACGGCTGACTGGAGTGAGAGGCGGGGTATCGGGCGCTGATCTGAGGCGTGGCAGCGGTGCGGCGCGCG
>CAZASU010000056.1:4830-13104 GCA_964487785.1 uncultured Gemmatimonadaceae bacterium
CGGCGCGCGGTCAGGCTGGCCGCGGGAAGAAGTGGAGCGGACGCGAGTCGATCGCGCAGACTACCCCCAGGCAGGTGACCCTCACTCTGGTCGAGGTGACGACGGCCGTCATGCACCCGCATGGCGGCAACGTCGTCGCGGGGTTTATGGGGTACTCGGGAGGATCCCCGAAACATTACCCTACGGGTGGATCAGGATCCTGTCAAGCGATTTTTTCGGCACCAGCCCGACGCTCGATTAGAGAGGGGGTCCGCCGCCGTCCGGGGGCTCTGGCACATCGCAGGTGACCGCGAACTCGGCGTTGACGGTATCGGCTGCGACTACCGCGACGGTCAGGGGGTTCGCCCCGGTGCTGCAGTTAGCCGCTATTCCCGCCAGGCGCACCTGATAGCTCCCGGCCTCGAGATCGTTCACGTAGAGGGTATCCAGGTTCCCGAGGACACCGGTCTGAGTGTTGTTCACCGAGACCGTGTATCCGTCGGGGTCGAAATCCGTGCCCACGGTTGTGGCCGCCACCAGGATTGTGCCCTCGGTTGGGAGACTGGCCGGGTCGCTCCCACATGAAATCGAGGCCACCGTGGCAGCGCCGAGCAACACCAGCCGGAGCGCGGTGCTTCCTTGTTTGCGAAGGTATTCCATCATGGGAGCTCGCTTTCGAAAGCATTCTCACGGGTTGCGGAATGGCCGGCTGAATGTCCTGCGGCAGCGGGCGGGTGTCAATACGGTCTCCCGCTGCCAGATAGAGACGTTCGTGTGCCGGTTCAGCCACACAGGACGGAACGTCGCGGGGCAGCGGGGCGGCGGGGCAGAAGGTTTAATTGACCGCCTGTCTGCCCATCAGCAGCAGCGAGTTGGGCCGTCTTCGTAACGGCTGCGAACGAACTCGTCGTAGAACTCCCGCTCGCTCGGCACTGGACTGCCCGGGTGGCACCTCCGGAGGTGCATGACATAGGCCCGGTAGTCGGGCATGCCGGAAATCCGGCGAATAACTGACGCCAGTTGGCCCAGGACTGCCCCGCTGCCCACCCACCCGGAGGGCACCCGCCCCGCTGCCCCGCCGCTATCCCGCATACGCCGTCTCCACGAAAGACGATTCCTGCGCCCTCGCCGGTTTCCGGCGGGTCAGAATCAGGACCCATTCCCGGGCGGAGGCCAGGAGTACGAGGACAGTGACCACCATGAAGGCGACCGTTACCACGGCATCAAGGCGGTCGTTGAAGATGAGGCGGGCAGCGAGCGAGCCGTCCATCGTCCCGCTCGCCACCATCGCTGCGGTCTGGGCCGCGTGAGCCAGGAATCCGAGACGGGGGTCGTCCGCGAACACCTTCTGCCAACCGGCGGTCAAGGTAGCGGCCAGGAGCCAGGTGAGCGGCAACAAGGTGACCCAGGCGTACCTCGCCTTGCCGCTCTTGATGATCAAGGTGGTGCCGACGCAGAGCGCCACCGAGGCCAGCAGTTGATTGCTGATTCCGAACAGCGGCCACAGGGAGTTGATGCCGCCGAGCGGATCCAGCACCCCCTGAACCAGGAAGTACCCCCAGCCGGACACCACCAGGGCGGAGGCTAGCACCGTGCTCGGGTACCATGACGTCCGGCCCAGCGGACGCCAGACCTGGCCGGCGAGCTCCTGAAGCATGAATCGGCCGACCCGGGTGCCGGTATCGACCGTGGTCAGGATGAACAGCGCCTCGAACATGATGGCGAAGTGATACCACAGTGCCATGAGGCCCTGGCCGAACGCGCTGCTGAAGATGTGGGCCATCCCCACTGCCAGTGACGGAGCGCCGCCGGTCCGGCCGAGCAGGCTCTTCTCCCCTACGGATGCCGCCAGCGCGCCGATCTGCTCGGGCGTCACGGTGAAGCCCCACCCGCGGATCACCTCGGCCGCGGTGTGCACGTTCCCGCCCAGCGTGGCCAGGGGTGCATTGATGGCGAAATAGATCCCCGGATCGAGCAGCGCGGCCGCGCAGAGCGCCATGACCGCTACGAACGATTCCATCAGCATGCCACCATAGCCGATGAGCCGCGCGTCGCTTTCCCGGATCAGCATCTTCGGTGTGGTGCCTGACGCCACCAGCGCGTGGAAGCCGCTGATGGCGCCGCAGGCTATCGTGATGAACGCGAAAGGAAACAGCTTCCCGGCAAATACCGGTCCCGTCCCATCGATGAACGGCGTGACGGCAGGAAGCTTGAGCGGCGGGAGCACCAGGACGATCCCCAGGGCCAGCAGAAGGATCGTTCCAATCTTCATGAAGGTCGAGAGATAGTCACGGGGGCAGAGCAGCATCCAGACCGGGAGCACGCTGGCAATGAACCCGTACCCGATCATGCCGTAGGCGATGGTGAGTCCCGAGTAGGTGAAATACGGAGAGAGCGTGGCAGACTCGGCCACGTGCCTCCCGCCCACCAGCGCCAACAGGAGCAGCGCCACGCCAACCGCCGACGCCTCCAGGGTTCGGCCCGGACGCCAGACCTTCATCCAGAAGCCCATCAGGATTGCGATGGGCATGGTGCACAGAATGGTGAACACTCCCCACGGACTGTCCTTCAGCGCGTTCACCACCACCAGCGCCAGCACGGCCAGCAGAATGACCATGATGGCGAGCACCGCGACCATGGCCAGCAGGCCGGTGACCGGTCCGGTCTCCTCCTTGGCCATCTGTCCCAGCGACTTGCCGTCCCGCCGCATGGAGCCGAACAGGATGATGAAATCCTGCACCGCGCCGCCCAGAACCACACCGAAGACGAGCCAGATCGTCCCTGGCAGGTACCCGAACTGGGCGGCGAGCACCGGCCCCACCAGCGGCCCAGCGCCGGCAATCGCGGCAAAGTGGTGTCCAAACAGAACCCAGCGTGAGGTGGGGACGAAGTCTCGCCCGTTGCTGAGCCGCTCCGCCGGCGTGGCCCGCCGGTCGTTGAGGCCCAGCACCCGATCGGCCAGGAACCGGCTATAGAAACGGTAGGCGATGAGATAGGTGCCGACGGCGGCGAGCACCACCCAGGCGGCGTTGATCGTCTCGCCCCGGTGGAGCGCGAGCACTCCCCAGGCCACCGCTCCCGCCAGGGCGACGAGCAACCAACCGATTCGTTTCAGGAGCATGGTGGTAAGGTAAACAAGGAACCCGTAGGGGCGCACTGCGTGCGCCCCTACCCACCACCATCTTGCCGGTCCCCACGTGGGCCCGTACCTTCGGACTCCATGCCATTGCCATCCTTCGGTTTCGGCCACCGGCCCTCCTGGGAACACGAGGCGCCGGAGGCGAGCGGGACCGCGCTCGAAGATCCCCGCCCGCAGCCGATCGGCAAGGGGTGGCGCGGCAAGGTCGCCATCGTCACCGGAGGGGCCACCGGCCTCGGCCGGCACATTTCGATGGAGTTCGGAAAGCTGGGCTGTCACGTGGCGTTCTGCTTCGTGAATCTGCCGGGCCGGGACGTGACTGAGCAGGCGCTCCTGACTGAGACCTCCCTCACGGCCATGGGAGTGGAAGTCCTTGCCCTGCGCTGCGACGTCCGCGACCGGGGGGCGGTGGAGCAGTTCGTCCAGGAGGCCCGGCAGCGGCTGGGCGGCGTCCACTTCCTGGTGAACAACGCCGGCATTGCGAGCGACGGCGCGCTTTGGCGCCTCTCTCAGCAGGCCTGGTCCGAGGTCATGGATACCAACGTGACCGGGGCCTTCAACTGCATCCGGGCTGTGGCGCCGATCTTTCGCGCCCAACACTATGGCAAGATCGTCAGCGTCAGCGCCCACCAGGCCGAGCGTCCCGGCTTCGGTGTGGCCAACTATGCCACCAGCAAAGCCGCCTTGCTCGGTCTGACCCGGGCCGCGGCGGTCGAGCTCGGCCCCGCCAACGTCAACGTCAACGCCGTCGCACCCGGATTCATCCGCACCGAGCGCATGGCCATGCTTCCCTCCGAGGTCATCGAGCGGGCCCAGAGGAGCTCGGTTCTGGGCCGGGTGGCCGAGCCGGACGACGTGGCCCACGTCATCTCGTTTCTCTGCTCCGATTCGGCGCGGCACATCACCGGCCAGACGATCGTGGTGGATGGAGGGTTGTCGTTGGAGTGATTACCTTTCCGCACCCTGAAGCCCCCACGATCGGTACTCTCATTGACTGAACATCCGACCTTCTCGATTTCGAGCCTCACGCTTCTGGTCTCCCTCCTATCTCCGGCCTGTGCCGGGGCCCAGCGAGATCCGTTTGCCACGACCACCAGCACCACCCCATCCACCGCCACGACTGCCCCGATCGTGGTTCTGCCTACCGCGAGGATCAGCGGTCAGACGGTCGCTATTCTACCGATCACGCTTGTCGTCGCTGATCCCGCACTCCACGCCGACTCGGTCTACGCCGCCTATACCGACCGGCGTGGCGCACTCGCCCGTGCCGATTCGCTGGTCAGCGAGGGAATCGTCAGCCGGTCGCCGGAGGTGAACTGGGTGCCGCCGCGCGAGCTTCGGAAGATGACTCGGCGTTCCGCGGGCTACCTGGTGGACCCGGACCAGATGGGCCAGGCGGTTCTTCGGGGGCCGAAGATCCTCGTCGTGCCCGACCCACTTCGCTCCTCGCTTCGTAGCCTCATGGCGGTGGCCGGGGGTAGGCTCGTGCTGGTGCCGGCGGCGATCGGGTTCGGGCCCGAGGCTGACGGGCAGATCCGCGCGGACCTCTCGCTCGTGCTCGCCGACGCGCGCACCGGCAAGGTGGTGTGGCGCTCGCTCGCCTACGGCCGCGGCAAGTCGCCCGATGAGGCGTTGAACGCCGCTCTGGCCGCCGTTCTCCCGCTCGACGGGGGCCAATGACGTACGATGTGACACTGATACCGGGCGATGGCATCGGGCCCGAGATCACGGCTGAAACGGTCAAGGTCCTGGAAGCCACCGGCCTCCGGTTCAACTGGGACGAGGAGCTGGCCGGGGTTGCGGCCGTGGAGGCAACCGGAACCCCGCTGCCCGACGCCACCGTCGAAAGCATCCGCAAGAACTCGCTCGCGCTCAAGGGCCCACTCACCACCCCGGTGGGAATCGGATTCCGGTCGGTCAATGTGGGGCTTCGGAAAGAGTTCGAGCTCTACGCCAACGTCCGCCCTGCCCGCACCATCATTCCCGGTGGCCGCTTCGAGAACGTGGATATCGTGCTGGTCCGGGAGAACCTCGAGGGGCTCTACATCGGGGTGGAGCACTTCGTGGCTATCGGTGACGATCCCCGCGCGGTAGCCGAGTCCCTGGCCATAGTCACCCGGCACGGCTGCGAGCGAATCGTCCGCTACGCCTTCGAATACGCGCTCAAGCATGGCCGGCGCAAAGTCACCATCGTGCACAAAGCCAACATTCTCAAGATGGTCAGCGGGCTCTTCCTCGAGGTGGGTCAGACCATAGGCAAGGAGTACGCCGGGCGGGTGGAATCCAACGACATGATCGTGGACAACACCGCCATGCAGCTGGTTCTCAGGCCAGAGCAATTCGACGTGATGGTCACCACCAACATGTTCGGCGACATCCTGAGCGACGAGGTTTCCGGTCTGGTTGGCGGGCTCGGCCTTGCTCCCGGAGCCAACATCGGGACGAAAGCGGCCATCTTCGAAGCGGTCCACGGCAGCGCGCCAGACATCGCCGGCAAGGGAATAGCCAATCCCTCGGCGCAAATGCTGGCGGCCGCCATGATGCTCGATCACATCGGGGAGCTGGATCGCGCCCAGCGGATTCGAGACGCGATCGCCGTTACGATCGTGCGGGACGGGATTCGAACCCGGGACCTCGGTGGGACCGCCTCGACCGTGGAGTTCGGCAGTGCTGTCGCCAAGCGGGCTGCCTGAGGTCCCTTGCGCCAGGTGCGGGCGGCGGATCTCCGGATTGCCCTGGGGAGAGCTCTGCCCCGACTGCCTCGCCGAGCGGAAGGGACGTGCAAGTCGCCTGGCCGGCCGCATCTCCCTCGCGGCGACTGCGCTGATGGCAGGGTACGTCGCCCTTCGCGTTCCGACCGACCCGATGGCCCGGCTCTATGCGGGGATCGCGGTGCTGGCCACCTATATCATCGTTCGGCGAATCGCCACTCGAGTGGCAATGGAGTATCTGAAATGACGGCAAGAGAAGCGGGGCGGCTGGGCAGGAAAAGCAGCAAAAAATCCTTCCGGGTTATGGCATTGCTCTTGGCGTTCACTGCCCCGCTGCCCATCTGCCCCGCTGCCCCGCTCGCAGCCCAGACATCCCTCACCATTTACAACGACGGCCGGGTGCTGGTGCGGCGAACGCTCCCGCTCTCCCTACCCAAAGGCGCCTCGACCCAGCGGCTCACGCTCGGCGCCCTCGATCCGGCCACCCTCTTCTCCCTCGACTCCTCCGTCACCGTGGTGGGACTGGCCTATGACGGTGCGGTGGATGAGGCCAGTGCCCTCCGGCGGTCGGTCGGTAAGCGGCTCGTGTTCCGGTTGGCGCCGGGGCCCTCCGGAGTACGGGACACCATCAGCGCGCTCGTGCTTGGTGTCGATCCGCTCCGGCTCCAGTTGCCCGACGGCCGGATCAGCTTCACTCCGCCGGGCATTCCCCTCTATCCACCCGATGTCGTCGTGGCTGAGCCGACGGCCAATCTCTCGGTCCGCAGCGCTCAGGCGCAGGACAGGATTCGGCTGGGATACTTCACCGGCGGCGCGTCCTGGCAGGCCAGCTATCAGGTAGTGCTGGGCAAGGTGGACGCGCGGGTGACCGGCATGGCGGTGCTCGGATCCGAGTCCTTGCGGGCCGAGAACGCGGAGGTCCAGCTGCTGGCCGGCAGCGTGAGCCGGGCGCAACCCAAGTCACCACCACGGCCGATGAGGATGCAGGAAATGCGCGTGGCCGCGGCGGATGCCGTGAGTGAGATCGCCGGCGAGCAGCGGGTCGGTGAGTTCCACCTCTATACCCTGGCTGGCCGGAGCACCCTGCTCCCCGGTTTGACCACGTCCGTCGCGCTGTTCGAGCCGGCCCAGGTCAAGTACGAGAAGAGCTACGTCGTGCATGGCGACGTCCCCTATTGGGGCTTCCTCCCCCAGCAGGGGGAGGAGACCGAGCCTCCGGTCGAGGTGATCTACACCCTCACCCGTCCCCGGAAGACTGATTTCGGCGACCGGCCGCTGCCGGGCGGCATCGCTCGCCTGTACCAACCCGATAGCGCAGGGGGCTTGCAGCTCGTAGGCGAAGCGTCGCTGGGTCACACGCCGGCCGGCACGGATCTCAAGCTCAACGCGGGCAAGGCGTTCGATATCACCGCCAAGCGGGTGCAGGCGAGCTACGTGACCCGCCGGGACAGCACCAAGGCGCGCGGGGTGCATACCGTCGCCACGGCCGACTATCGCGTCACCCTGAAGAACGCCACCGATAGCGCGGTCACCGTGGTCGTACAGGAGGAGCGCGCAGGCGAGTGGAGCGTGGTGTCCAGCTCGGTGCCGGCGGAGAAGGCGTCGTCCACCGTCACCCGCTTCCGGGTGCGAGTACCGGGCAGGGGGGAGTCAGTGCTGACGTATCGAATTCGCGTGATCTGGTGACGTCAGACCAAATCGTCACCATTGTCCACCTCTCCGACCTCCACTTCGGCCGCTTCGCCGACCTGAAGCAGATCGAGGCGCTGGAGGGCTTTCTCCCCACGCTCGGCGCAACGGCAGTGGTCGTCTCGGGCGACCTGACCCAGCGAGCCCGGCACGGGGAATTTCAGGCGGCGCACCTCTTCATCCACCGCATGCGGGCGCAGACCCCGACTCTGGTCGTTCCCGGCAACCACGACATTCAATGGTGGAAGAGCCCGTTCGGCCTGCTCGGCGAACGGCGAAAGTATGCTAAGTACACCCAATATTTCGGCACCGATCTCCGGCCGGTGCTCGAGGTCCCCGGCGCGGTGATAGCAGGCGCTCTGAGCAGCTATGGAGTGGCCTTCGGGTCGCTCACCTTGAGGATCAACGACCTGGCGGTGAAGGGCCATCTCCCGAAATCAGAGACCAACCGAGTCAAGAAGACCTTCGATGCCGCGCCTCCGGGTGTCGCTCGGATCATGGTGTTCCACCACAACGTCCTCCCCGGCGGCCTCTCCCGCCGCATGGGGCTGGCCCGTTGGCGCTCGGCCCATAAACGGCTCCTGGCGACGGGTGCCGACGTCATCCTCTCGGGCCATGACCACCAGGAGGGGGCCGGGCAGATCCAGGGTGCGCTCGCCGTCAGTACCTCGGGTACCCACAGCTCCCGGGTGAGAGGCGGGCGGCCCTCGGTGTTCAACCTGGTGAAGATCGACGCCCAGGCGGTTCACATCCAGC
>CAZASU010000057.1:0-13055 GCA_964487785.1 uncultured Gemmatimonadaceae bacterium
GCCGAGGTCAGCATCCGGAGATCGCGCGCCATCGGCTGCTGCAAGGCGAGGAGATTGATGCTTTGCTCCTCGATCTCGACCTCCATGGCGTCGATGACCCGGTCTCCGGCGATGACCCGCTGCGCCTTGTCACTGTCGCGCTCCAGCAGGGCTTCGACCGCCAGACCGAGCGCCGCCTCCGCTTCTCCCGACATGGTGAGCAGCCGGACCTTCACGTGACTGAGCTCATCATGAAAGTGGCGATGGACGTCGAGGCTCATCCGAACCTCCCGGTGATATAGGCTTCGGTCCGCTCGTGCTGGGGCTTGGTGAAGAGCCGCTCGGTCTCGTCGAACTCGATCAGCTCGCCGTGGTCGAAGAAGCCGGTATAGTCCGACACCCGGGCGGCCTGCTGCATGTTGTGGGTCACGATTACGATAGTGTAGTGCTGCTTCAGATCGAAGATCAGCTCTTCCACTTTCTGGGTGGCGATGGGGTCGAGCGAGGAACAGGGCTCGTCCATGAGCAGCACTTCGGGCTGATTGCCGAGCGCCCGGGCGATACAGAGTCGTTGCTGCTGGCCACCCGACAGGCCGGTGCCGAGCTCTTCCAGCCGATCCTTGACCTCGTCCCACAGGGCCGCCTGCCGGAGACACCGCTCGACCAGATCGGGCAGATCACGCTTGGTCACCAGCGCATTCAGCGCCGGCCCGTAGGACACATTGTCGAAGACCGACTTGGGGAAGGGGTTCGGACGCTGGAAGACCATCCCGACGCGCTGCCTGAGCGCGACCAGATCGGCGCCGGGCCCAAACACTGACGCGCCCTCGACCAGAATGTCTCCCTGGTGCCGGATTCCGTGGATCAGATCGTTCAGCCGGTTGATCGACCGTAGGAACGTGGACTTGCCGCAGCCTGACGGTCCGATGATCGCCGTCACGGCCCTTCGCTCAATGGCGAAGTTCAGGTTCTTGAGCGCCTGGTGGGGCCCGTAGAAGAAGCTGAAGCCGCGCACGTCCACCGCGGGACTGCCGCGGGAGCCGAGCGGCTGGGCCGGTGGGCGGGGCGCCAGCGTGACCTTCGGTGCCTGCACGTACGGCCTGGGGCTGACGATGGTGTTCATCCAAACCTTCCAGTGATGTAGGCCTCGGTCTGCTCGTTCCGCGGTGCGGTAAAGATCTGACGGGTGCGCCCGGTCTCCACCATGGTGCCCAGATAGAAGAACGTGGTGGTGTCCGACACCCGGGCGGCCTGCTGCATGTTGTGGGTCACGATTATGATGGTAAAGTCGCGCTTCAGACCGAAAAGCAGCTCCTCGATCCGCTGGGTGCCCTGCGGATCGAGCGAGGCAGTCGGCTCGTCCAGCAGAATCACGTTGGGCGAAGGCGCTATGGTCCGGGCGATACACAGCCGCTGCTGCTGCCCGCCCGACAATGCCATCGCGCTGGCGTGGAGCCGGTCCTTCACCTCGTCCCAGAGCGCCGCCTGACGCAGCGAGCGCTCGACCACGCCGTCGAGCTCGGCTTTCGGCAGCCGCCGATTGACTCGCAGGCCGGCCGCGACGTTGTCGTAGACCGACATCGTGGGGAACGGGGTGGGCCGCTGAAACACCATTCCCACCCGCCGCCGGAGCTGCATCGCGTTCACCTTCGGCGCGTAGATGTCCTCGCCGTCGAGCAAGACTCGTCCCGTGATCCAGCCCTGGTCGGAAAGCTCATGCATCCGGTTGAGGGTACGGAGGAACGTGGACTTGCCGCAGCCCGACGGTCCGATCAGGGCATGGACCTGGTTAGGCGCAAAGGCGAGCGACACCCCTTTGACCGCGGTGAACTTCCCGTACATCGCGGTGAGCTTGTCAGTGGCGATGCGCGCGGTGGCCGTCGCGCCGTTCAGCACAGGAGCACTAGCGGGGCTCAGGGTGGCCGCAACCATTAAAATCTCCGTCGGACCGCGAGCCGGGCGCCCAGGCTCAGCAGAAACACCACCAGGATGAGCACGAGGGCGGCGGCCCAGGCGTAGCGATGCCACTCCTCGTAGGGCCCGGTGGCGTAGGTAAACACCGTGAGCGGCAGCGCGGCCATCGGCTGGTCGAGATCGAAGCTCAGGTACTGGCTCCCGAGGGCGGTGAAGAGGAGTGGCGCCGTCTCGCCGGCAATGCGCGCCACGGCCAGGAGCCCGCCGGTCATGATCCCCGGAAGCGTGGCCCGCACCACAACCGACAGGCTGGTCCGCCACCGCGGGTAACCCAGGGCCAGCGCTGCCTCACGCAGTGAGTTGGGCACCAGTTTGATCATCTCCTCGGTGGTGCGGAGCACCATCGGAATCATGAGCAGGGCCAGCGCGACGCTACCCGCCAGCGCCGAGAAGTGCTTCTGCTGTGCCACGATCCAGGTCCAGGCAAAGACGCCGACCACAATCGATGGCGTGCCGTTCATGACGTCGGCCACGAACCGGGTGAGCCAGGTGAGCCGGCTGTTCGGATATTCGGCGCAGTAGATGCCCGCCCCAATCCCTATCGGCAGCCCGATGAGGCAGGCCATTCCGACGATGAGGAGCGTTCCCACCAGCGCATGGGCCACCCCGCCCCCGGTCTCGCCGGCCGGGGCGGGCATCCGGGTGAAGAAATCCAGCGAGAGGCTGCCCGCCCCCTTGAGGATCAGATTGAGCAGAATGAAGAAGAGCGGCAGCAGCGCAACGACGACCGCGCCGATCATCAGTCCGACCATCAGGTTGCTGATCGCTCTCCGGAGGATGCGCCGGTTCATGCCGAGCCTGATCCTGGAATCATAGGGCGCTGCTCCCGGCAGCCGACCCGCGGGCCACGCGCCAGATGAGGAGCCGGGCGCCCGCGTTCACCACTACGGTGACCAGGAAGAGCAGGAAGGCCACGTAGGCCAGCGCGGAGAGGTGCAGGTCGCCGACCGCTTCGGAGAACTCGTTGGCGATCGCGGCCGCCATGGTGTAGCCGGGCGCAAAGAGCGAGGCCGCGATCTCATGCCGGTTCCCGATGAGCATTGTTACCGCCATCGTCTCCCCCAGCGCTCGCCCTAGCCCGAGGATGACCGCTCCGATGATGCCGGAGCGGGCGTACGGGAGCACAGCGGTGGTCACCGCTTCCCAGCGGGTTGCCCCGAGCGCGAGCGCCGCCTCCCGTTGGGTATTGGGCACGGCGAGGAGCACCTCGCGTCCCACCGACATGATGTAGGGCATCACCATGATGGCGAGGATGATCCCGGCCGCCAGCATGGACGGGCCGTAGATAGGCCCTTGAAAGAATGGAAGAAAGCCCAGGCTATCGCGGAGAAACGGAAAAACGGTAGTGCGGAGCAGGGGAATCAGCACGAAGATGCCCCACAGGCCGTACACTACGCTCGGTATCGCCGCCAGGAGGCCGATGAGAAAGGCGACCGGCTGTCGCACTGCCTTGGGGGCGAACTCCGTGAGATAGATGGCGACGCCAAGCGAGAGCGGCACCGCGATCAGGAGCGCCAACAAGGAGGACGCCAGGGTGCCGAAGATCAGTGGCAGCGCGCCGAATTTCTCCGCCACCGGGTCCCACACGCTCGTGGTGACGAAGTCGAACCCGAACCGAGCGATTGCGAGTCGGGCGCCGTCCCAGAGCTCGAATACCAGGAACGCGAGCATGGTTGGAACCGCCAGCGCAGCCAGCCTCAGCAGGGCCTTGAAGACCCGGTCGCCGTGGTTGGCTCGCTGGAGGGATGTGGCCGGTGTGGCGGCGGCCGGAGGAACCGTTTCAGTCGCAGCGGTCATGGGAGGATCTTAGAGCGCCCATCATCGGGTACCGTCACGGATTTGTAACGGATGCGTCACGGGTGGTGTGAGACTACGGCATGATCCTCTTCTGCACCATCTCGATGACCTTAACCGGGAGCGGCGCGTAATGTAGGTCTGCCGCCATGCGCTGAGCTGAGGGCTCGAGCATCCAGGCGACGAACGCCTGAATGGTCCTGGCCCTGGCCGCATCCGGATCGTCTTTCCGAATCAGCAGCCAGGTGAACGAAGAGATCGGATACGAATCCGGGCCCGGGGCATTGGTGATCGATACCCGGAAATCGGTGTCCAGCGGCAACTCGGCCCCTGCCGCGGCCGCGGCGACGCTTTTCAAGGTGGGCTGAACCAACACCCCGGCCGGGTTACGCAGCTTGGCGGAGGGGAGCCCATTGGAGAGAGCGTAGATCAGCTCCACGTAGCCGATGCTGCCGGGCGACTGCTTGACCTGCTGGGTCACGCCTTCGTTGCCTTTCCCGCCCAGCCCGATCGGCCAGTTGACCGAGGTGGCGCGGCCAACCTGGCGTTTCCAGTTGGGAGACACCTTGGACAGGAAATCGGTGAAGATGAACGTGGTGCCGGAGCCGTCCGAGCGGTGCACCACGATGATGTCTTCCCCGGGCAAGGCGACACCTGGATTCAAGGCAGCGATCCTGCCGTCGTTCCAGCGGGTGACCCGCCCGAGAAAGATGTCCGCCAGCAGGCCGCCGTCGAAATTGAGCTCGGTCTTGCCGAGGGCGGGCAGGTTGTAGGTCACGCTCACCGCGCCCAGCACGGTTGGGATATGTAGCACGTTGCCATTTACCGCGGCGATCTGCTGGTCGGTCATCGGCCCGTCGGTGGCACCAAAGTCTACCGTGCCCTCGATGAACTGACGGATTCCGCCCCCGGATCCAATCGACTGGTAGTTGATGCGGACGCCCTTCTCCTTGGCATAGGCATCGAACCACTTGGTGTAGAGCGGTGCCGGGAAGGTAGCCCCAGCTCCGGTGAGCACCGTTCCTCCGCTCCTGGCTGTGCCCGCACTATCGGCACCCGAGCTGGGAGGCCGGTCTCCTCCGCACCCCAGCGCAAGCAGCGTCAGGCAAGCGAGATATCGGGCTGTGTGCAACATGGCTTCTCCTTGGGATGCTCCACGGCTATGGTGCCGACTCAAAGGTGCTGACCGATGCTCTACCGAGCTGCGATGGCCTTACCCCCGGCCTTCAAGGTCGGAAGCTGCGCCTCGATCAGAGCAATGACAGGAGCCGGTAATGGAGAATAGTGGAGATCCGCAGCCATTTTCTGAGCCTCGGACGTGATCATCCATGCCAGGAAGTCTCTGATGAGCTTGGCCTTGGCCGAATCCCTATTGTCCTTCCGCACCAGGAGCCAGGTGAAGGATGAGATCGGATAGGCATCCGCACCAGGGGCATTGGTGATCGATACCCGGAAGTCGGTGTCCTTCGCCAGCTTGATTCCGGCCGCGGCAGCCGTGACCGTCTCCAGCGACGGGGTGATGAAGGTGCCCGAGGCATTCTTGATCTGGCCGTAGGGAAGGTTGTTGGAGAGCGCGTAGATCAGCTCGACGTAGCCGAGGGCTCCCTCGACCTGCTTGACCTGCTGGGTCACGCCCTCGTTCCCCTTACCGCCGAGACCGACGGGCCAGTTCACCGAGGTGGCGTAGCCGACTTTGTCCTTCCACTCTCGGGAGAATTTGTTCAGATAGTCGGTGAAGACGTAGGTCGTGCCCGAGCCGTCGGAGCGATGCACCACAATGAGATCGATAGCGGGGAGCTTCACGCCCGGGTTGAGCGCCGCGATCTTCGGGTCATTCCACTTGGTCACCCGGCCCATGAAGATGTCGACCAGGAGAGTGCCGTCGAACTTGAGCTTGGTGTCCCCGAGGGAGGGGAGGTTGTAAGTGACCACTACCGCGCCCAGCACCGCGGGGATGTGGAGCACGTTGCCGGCCACCGCCTGGATCTGCGACTCGTTCATCGGCCCGTCGGTGGCGCCGAAGTCCACGGTGCCCTCGGTGAACTGGCGGATGCCGCCACCGGAGCCGATGGACTGATAGTTGATCTGGATGCCGGTCTTCTTGTTGTATGCGTCGAACCACTTGGTGTAGATCGGATTGGGAAACGTGGCGCCGGCGCCGGTAAGGCTCTGGGCGGCCGCAGGCGTGGCGGAAGCCAGGACGGCCCCAAGCACCAGCAGATTTCGTGTCGTCATCCTATATCCTCCATGGTGTCATCCTGGGCTGCGCTCAGAATGACAAGTAGTGGGTCTGTGGTCAGAAATTCACAGTCAGCGCGCTGCGCACACCGCTGATGCTCGGCGTCACGTCACCCTGGAAGCTTTCCCGCTCGTATGCCACCCGAAATTGGGCTCGGCTGGACAGGTAGACGCCGAGCACCGCCGTAATCGTGGTAGCCCGGTCATTGTCAGCATCGGTGTTCGGGTCGGCGAGGTCGATCCGGAAAGCCGGCTCTACCGCGTAGAGCCAGGAGGTCGGGCTCTTCATGCGGATGTTGTACGCCGCCACCCCCTGGAGCCCCTGGATGGTGAACTTGGCCGCGGTCGCGTCGTTGCCGTGCAAGTACTCCGCCAGGGCGAAGAGGCCTTCGTCACCCGGCTTCCCCCACTGGGCGTCGACCCCGAACGCGTAGTTGGTGAAGGCCGAATCCGGGACCCCGCCGACGGTGACGATGCCGTCATGCGCGAACCAGGAGCCGCCCACTTCGAGCTTCGGCGTGATCCCGACGGTGCCGCGGGCGCCGAAGCTCTTCTTGTTGTTGACGTCGTTGAGGCTCTCGCCCTGGCCGTTATAGGCCCCGAACTTGACCGTGACCAGGCGCGCGTCGTCGAGCTTGTACTCGTAACGCAGGCTCGCGCCGACGTCATGAGAGATGAACCCCGCCGTGGCAAAGAGGTCGTTGGAGGCGCGGGCGAGCAGACCCGGGCCGGCTCCGCGCTCGATCGACGGCAAGTTGGTGGACGACGTCAGCTCGTACCGGCTGTAGGGCCGCTTTTCCTGGCCCGCCCGCAGGTAGAGGGCGCCCTTTCTGCCTTCCGGGCTGAAGCGGACGTCGATGTAGGCGTCCCGGAGCCGGAGACCGCTGCGGCCGGTGGTTCTGCAGGTGAGCGTCGGGGTGCCGCCCCCGGGGGCAACCGGCGTCGAGGTGCAGGTGGTCGCGACGCCGCTCAGGTTCCGTCCTCCCTCGAAGGAGGGCTGGATGTAGACGCTCACGTTTTCCGAGATCTGGCCTCTGGCCTCGATGCGCGCCCGGCGGGTGAAGACGTTGCTCTTGGGTCCGGCGGTGGCGGCGTAGTCTTCGTTGGAGAAGTAATAGAACTGCTCCTGGAGACGTCCTGAGAGCTTGACGTTGGGGTACGTCGTCTGGCCGCTCGCCGAGCCAACCGCGATGGTCGCCAACAGCACGGTCCCGCTCACGATCCTGCCCGCCTGCACGGTCATAAGTCCTTCCGGCTGAAGTGAACCCTGCGTCTCTCCTGGTCGGGTGCTAAGTAGACCGAAGGCAGTCACGGTACGCCAGCGTTCTTGTAACGAACGGGTAAACGCGTCGTCGCAGTCTGCTGCCCCACCCAGTTGTGCCCTTCGTGACCAGCTCGTTGCACACTCGTGGTGTCTCCGCGACCGATCTCTATGAGAATCAACCGTGAACCGGCGCGACCTCCCGCGCGCGTAATCCGCACTCCAATCACCAGGACCAATGCGCACCGCTTCCAGATTCATCCGCCTCGAGGTCATGCTGGTTCTCTCTGCCCTTCTTGCGGTGGCACCCCTCGCCGCCCAGGATCCTGGCCGCATAGTGGGCCGGGTGGTGGATGCCGAGCAAGGGAGTCCGGTCGCCGGCGCCCAGCTCGAGGTGGTTGGCACCGCGATCACGGCCATCGCCGCGCTGGACGGACGGTATGCTCTCCAACCCCTGGCGGCTGGACCGGTCTCGATCCGGGTCCGGATGCTGGGCTTTGCGCCCAAGGTTGTCACCGGCGTGGTGGTGCCTGACGGAGAGACGATCGCCCAGGACATCGCCCTGACCGCGTCCGCGATCCAGCTGGCGGAGATCTCGGTGAGCGCGGAAGCGGAGAAGGGCTCGGTCAACCGTGCGCTCGACGAGCAGCGAAACGCGTCGGGCATCGTGAGTGCGGTAAGCGCCGAACAGATTCAGAGGAGCCCAGACAGCGATGCCGGCCAGGCGGTCCAACGGGTGAGCGGGGTAACCGTCCAGGATGGCAGGTACGTCATTGTGCGCGGGCTGGGCGAGCGCTACACGACCACATCGCTCAACGGCGCCCGCATCCCAAGCCCAGAGCCCGAGCGCAAGGTAGTCCCCCTCGACCTCTTTCCTTCCGCCCTGCTCGAGGGCATCACCACCTCCAAGACGTTCACTCCGGACCAGCCGGGCGACTTCAGCGGCGCCCAGGTCGATCTCAAGACCCGCGAGTTCCCGGCGGGCCGGATGCTCACGATGTCCACCTCGGTTGGACTCAATACCGCGGTGACCGGCCACTCGGTTCCCAGAGCCCCGCGCACCGGCACCGAATGGCTTGGCTTTGCCGGCAGCAAGCGAGAGTTGCCCGAGCCCGCCCGGGCCGCGGGAAATCTGGTGGGTTTGAGCCAGTCCGATCGGATTCCGATCATCAACTCCTTCCGACCCGCCTGGAATGGCCGCACCGCTGACGCCGGTCCCAACGGTTCGTTCGGTCTTTCGGTAGGCGGCGAGGATCCGGTGTTGGGGCAGCGATTCGGCTATATCGGCTCCTTCAGCTACTCCTATAACCAGGAGACCCGGCGCAACGAATCCCGAGCCAGCGCCTTTCCCGGACCCACGCCAGAGCTAGCCACGCCGGTAAACCTCTACACCGGTTCGACCGGGCGCGAGTCGGTGCTCTGGGGCGGCCTGCTGAACCTGAGCACCCGGCTCGGAGCCGGCACCAAGCTCTCACTGAACAACTCCCTCACCCGCACCGCCGACAACGAGGCTACCCAGCTGAGCGGGTTCTATGAGCAGAACGCGATCGATCTCGACCTGACCCGGCTGAGCTTCGTCGAGCGGAGCGTCCTATCCAACCAGCTGAAGGGCGAGCACCTGCTGGGAGAGCGGCACTTCCTCGACTGGTCGGTGAGCGCGTCGGATGTCAAGCGCAATGAGCCGGACCGGTCGGACCTGATCTACGTCGCGGAGCAGGATGGCGCGGGCAACATGGTGCCCGCCTTCTGGTGGGGCGTCAACCGGTCGGCTGACCGCACCTTCAGCACCATCGATGAGAACGGCTACGAAGGAGCGCTCAACTACCGGCTTTCGCTCGGGGCCACCGACGCGCCGACCTGGCTGAAGGCAGGCGTCATGGGCCGTACCGTGAACCGCGATGCGGACAGTCGGATCTACAATCTGACCACCACGAGCCTCACCGAAGTGGAACGCCGCGCGCCGGCCGAAGACATTTTCAGCGGGTTCTACGCCAGCCAGGGGAGGCTGGTCCTCAATCCCGGTCTCAGCGGCCGTTACACCGCCGAGGACCGCCTGGTAGCCGCCTATCTCCAGGCGGACGTGCCCGTTACCGACCGGATCCGTATCCTGGGCGGGGCCCGGGTGGAACGGTCGAAGATCAATGTGAATACGGTGGTCGTCGAGGGTATCTCGGAGACCGTCGTTCCGGCTGAGCTGGAGGACACCGACGTGTTGCCCGCGCTCGGGCTTACCTACTTCGTCACTGACAATCACCAGATCCGCCTGTCCGCGTCACAAACGCTCTCGCGTCCCGAGTACCGGGAGCTCTCGCCGGTAAACTTCTTCGACATTCTCGGCGGCCAGCGGCTCTTCGGAAACGCGAATCTCCAGCGAGCCTTGATCCAGAACTACGACGCGCGTTGGGAGTGGTACCCCCGTGGCGGCGAGGCGATCAGCGCCGGAGTCTTCTACAAGCGCTTCAAGAACCCCATCGAGCGTATTCTGGTGCAGAACGCCGATGGATTCTCTCCCGATATCACGTTTGCCAACGCCCGGGGCGCCACCAACTACGGCGTGGAGTTGGAGCTCCGGAAGAGGCTGGATTTCCTGGCAGCCGGGCTTCGGCGGCTCACTCTGTTCAGCAACCTCACGTTGATGCAGAGCGAGATCGACGTGAGCGATCAGGGGCTGTCGAGCCTCACCAACCCCCAGCGACCGATGGCGGGACAGTCCGAGTACGTCGTCAACGCCGGGCTGGGCTACGGCGCGGATGACGGCCGGTGGAACGGAACCCTGCTCTACAATGTGGCCGGGCGTCGGCTGGTCGAGGCGGGGATTTCGCCCTTGCCCGACACCTACGAACAGGAGCGGCACTTGGTGGACTTCTCCATTCAGTTCCCGCTGGCAGGCGCGCTCAGTGGCAAGGTGGACGGCAAGAACCTGCTCGACGAGCCGGTCCGTTATGTCCAGGGTCCGGTCGAGCGGCTGCGGTACGAGACCGGGCGGCTCTTTTCCATGGGCTTCAAGTGGGAGCTGCGCTAGGCGCTTTTGACGCGACTGTGACACTACCGTGAACATCGGATTACACCCTCGGCGGTGTTTATACCGTGAGTCGGACCCATGCGCACCATCAATCACCCCCTGTGAGGTAATCATGAAGGCATCGGCAGTGTTCCTCCGTTCCATCGCGCTGGCCGCGATGGTCGGCCTCGTGGCCTGCGGCGACGATACTCCTGGAGGCGGTGGACCGAGCGCACCTGCCACGCCAACCGGGCTTACGGCGGTAGAGCAGAGCGGGTCGGTTCTGGTGACTTGGACCGCGGTGGCCGATGCCACCAGCTACAAGCTGGAGCGCACCGAGCCTACGGCGCCGGGCGTGTTCACCCAGGTGGGCGGTTCGCTGCCCGCGGCGACCTATACCGACACCCAGGTCCAGCCGGGCGTGGCCTACGGATATCGGGTCTCAGCCGTCAACGCCGTCGGTGAGAGCAGCCCGAGCGCGACCGCCACTATCAACACGGCAGGGCTCAAGGTGGCGACCCTCACGGGAACCTACACCGCGAGCCGTACGCTGTTCGCCGATACCACTTACACCCTGAGCGGCTTCGTGCAGTACGCGAACAATTCGACCCTGACCATCCAGCCCGGCACCCGGATCGTCGGGGACGCCACCGTAGCGGGGAGCTCTCTCTTCATTCTGCGTGGCTCCAAGATCGATGCGCAGGGCACCGCCGCGGCGCCGATCGTGTTCACCTCGTCCAAAGCAGCCGGTTCCCGGCTCCCCGGCGACTGGGGAGGCATCGTCATTGTCGGCAACGGCATCATCAACCGCACCGGAGTGGTGAACACCGAGGGCCCGATCGGCGCTCAACAGAACTATGGTGGCGGCACCGACAACGCGGACAACAGCGGTACGCTTCGCTACGTCCGGATCGAATTCGCCGGGTACGACGTATCCGGGGGCAACAACACCGAGCTCAACAGCCTTTCCATGTATGCGGTAGGCAGTGGAACAACTGTCGAGTATATGCAATCGCTGGCCGGCCTCGACGACGCCTTCGAATGGTGGGGTGGTGCGGTCGATACCCGCTACCTGGTTTCGTACGAGTCAGGTGACGACCACTTCGACACCTCAGAGGGGTACGTCGGCCGGAACCAGTTCCTCATCGGATTCCAGAGCACCCGTTTGCAACCGGCGCCAGGCACCGGCTCCGTCACGACCGATCCACAGGGATTCGAGATGGACGGCTGCGCTGGCAGCGGATGTGACCTGGGCACTCGAAGCGTGCCATTCACCAATCCCATCTTCGCGAACGTCACCGTGGTGGGTAATCCGGCCGAACCGCAGACGTCCGGCGGCCGCGGACTCGTACTCCGGCGCGGCCACCGTGGGTTCCTTTCCAACCTCATTCTGGCCAACTGGAAGAGCTTCGCCGTAAGTGTCCGGGACACCTCGGTAACTCTCGCGGTCCGTGACTCGGCGAACATCGTGAACACGCTGCTGGCGGGGAACGCGGCGGCCTATGAGCCGTCCACCTCACCGGCGTTTACCGACGTCCAATTTGCGACGCTCTTCACGGCCGACAACCACCGGACTGAGGCGACGGCGGCGGGCATCATCACCAACCTGGCCCCGGCCACCTTCGATTGGACGCCGACCGGGACCGCGACGAGCGGATGCAACACCGTGCCCATTCCGGTGACCTATAACGTGGCGAATTTCTTCGGTGCCACGCTCACGCTGCCGGCGTACTGCGGCGCGGTAGACCCGGCCGGTCCCAAGTGGTATGAGGGCTGGACGGTGCACGCAACCAACTAGGTGCAGTACCGCTGACCCAATTGCTCGCTGGCGGCCCCATTGGGCGCCAGCCGAGTTGTTTTTACCGAATGGAGCGCCCATTGAAGCAAGCAACCGTCTGGCTCATGACCATCCTCGCTGTCTCGGGTTGTGGCCGGATCGACCAAGGTAAGGATCGCTCGGAGGCAGGCGACCGTCCGGTGACCACGGGTCTCGCGTCGGCCGTCGGGCATGTTGACAGCGCCATTCCCATCGACGAGGCACTTCGCCGGTTCCGGAAAGGCCTGCCGAAGCCGGAGGCGTTGCGAGGCGGGTTCGCCAGCCGGGAGAAGCTCGTGCGGGGATTCGTGCTCGCCCTCGAGGCTCAGGACACGGCCGCGCTCCGGCGGATGGTGCTGAAGCCCGACGAGTTCGCTTGGCTCTACTATTCGTCCTCACCTCTCTCTCGGCCCCCGTATGAGCTTCGGCCAGCCCTGATGTGGTTTCAGCTCCAGGGCGAAAGCGAGAGGGGCGCCTCCCGCCTGTTCACCGAACGGGCCGGTCACCCGCTCGGATATGTAGGGCACACCTGCCCGCCGCTACGGGTAGAGGGCAAGAATCGCCTCCACCCCAGTTGCGAGCTGCGTCGGGTAACCGCGACGCGTGATACCGTCGCGGAACGGCTGTTCGGTCTTATTGTCGAGCGGGACGGCTGGTACAAGTTCGTGAGCTACGCCAACCAGCTGTGATCCGGTCAAAACGCCGTGCTGAGGACGCTGGCGGTGCCGGCGGCAATCAGTTGGCCCACGAGCACGTCGCTCGGGTAGTGCACTCCCAGCCGAACGCGGGAGAAGCCCACCAGCAAGGCCAAAATGAGGAGCGGCACCGCCAGCGCCGGTAACGCGACACCATAGACCAGTGCCAGAGACATCGAGGCCGTGGCATGGCCGGATGGAAACGAGAAGCAATCAGGCTCCCTGACAAGACTGACCAACCTCTCGACTTTGGCCGGGCGGTGCCGCACCACTGCCCGCTTGACCATCTGCACCAGC
>CAZASU010000058.1:0-12892 GCA_964487785.1 uncultured Gemmatimonadaceae bacterium
GACGGCCGAGAGCGCCGCGAATCGGCGCAGTTCCGGCCGAACACGTCGGACTATGGGCCCGCTTGTCAAGCCGGGGCGCCCCTGCCCTTCACTCGGTTGACTCCAGGGTGATCGGCGGCTTAGATTCGTGACAGTAGAAGGGGAGTAGCTTATCCGCCGGCAAGGCGGACGGATGGATCGTCAAGACTGTTCGCCAAGTGCGGGCACGGTCCATTCAGAAGGCAGCAGCAAGCGGCCTACGTCGCTCCTGCGCCTTAGAGCGAGACCTTCGTCCACGCGAAAGCGGAGCGGACGGGGTCTCGCTCTCTTATTTGGCCCCCGTGCTGACAGAAGGCTCACCATGAACAACGCTAAGACCTTCGTACTCATGGCCGGGTTGCTCGGCCTGTTCCTGCTGGTCGGCCAGCTCCTCGGCGGCTCGAGCGGACTCGTTATAGCCCTCGTGTTCGGCAGTCTCTTCAATTTTGGCATGTACTTCTTCTCCGACCGCCTGGTGCTCAGGATGTACGGGGCGCATGTCGTGACCGCCGAGGAGGCGCCGGAGCTCTATGCCGTGGTCGATCGTCTTCGCCAGAAGGCCGGCCTCCCGATGCCGACGGTTGCGGTAGCCCCGCACGAACAGCCCAACGCCTTTGCCACCGGTCGCAATCCGGAGCACGCGGTAGTGGCGGTGACGACCGGTATCCTCAAGTACATGCCCCAGGCCGAGCTCGAAGGGGTCATCGCGCACGAGCTGGCCCATATCAAGAACCGGGACATGCTCATTGCCACGGTGGCGGCGGGCATCGCCGGCGCACTCAGCAACCTCCCCTACCTGCTGATGTTCGGGGGCGGCGGGCAGGACGACGAGGGCGGGCACCCATTCGCCCAGATCGCACTGATCCTGCTGGCCCCGCTCGGGGCCATGCTCATTCAGTTCGCCATCTCCCGCCAGCGGGAGTTCGAGGCGGACCGGGTGGGCGCGCTGATCCTGGGGCGGCCCACGCCGCTTGCCAACGCCCTTATCCGGCTGGACGACCTCGCCCACAAGATCCCCATGCACGTACCGCCGGCCGTGGCGCCGCTGGCCCAGGTCAATCCGCTCGCCGGGCGCGGCGGCGTGGTCGGGAAGCTGTTCAGCACTCACCCGCCGACGGCGGAGCGGGTGGCGCGGCTCGAGGCCATGGCGTTGGGCTACTAAGTGGGCGGCCACAGTTCGGCCGTCTGGCTGGGCTTCACCGGGCTGGTGCTGGCACTCCTGATTCTCGACCTGGGGGTCCTCAACCGCCGTTCCCACGTTCTCAGCTTCAAGGAGGCGATCAGCTGGAGCGGCGGGCTGGTCACGATCGCGCTCCTCTTCGGGCTGTTCGTGCTCTGGCAGGAGGGCACCCAGCATGCCCTCGAGTATTACACCGGCTACCTGATCGAGCTCTCGCTCAGCGTAGACAATCTGTTCGTCTTCCTGCTCATCTTTTCTTACTTCGGGGTCAAAGCCGAGGCCCAACCGAAGGTCTTGAAGTGGGGTATCCTGGGCGCCATCGTGATGCGGCTGATCATGATCGCGCTGGGCGCCCTCCTGCTGGAGCGGTTCCACTGGATCGTGTACCTATTCGGCTCCATCCTGGTAATCACCGGCATCAAGATGTTCGCTCAGAAGGACGAGGAGATTATTCAGCTCGAGGGGAACCTGGTGGTGCGGCTGGCGCGGCGGCTGCTCCCGATCGACAAGGCCTATGACGGAACCAGGTTTTTCACCCGCACGGCAGACGGGAGGCTGCTCGCAACACCATTGCTTCTCGTGGTCCTGGTAGTGGAGTGGTCCGACCTGGTGTTCGCCATCGACAGCATCCCGGCCATCTTCGCCATCACCCGCGACCCTTTCCTGGTCTACAGCTCCAACATCTTCGCCATTCTCGGCCTCCGCGCCATGTTCTTTGTTTTGGCCGGCATGCTGGACAAGTTCGTCTACCTGAGGCCCGGCGTGGCCTTCATCCTGGTCTTCGTGGGCCTCAAGATGACGTTGAGCGCCTGGATCAACATCCCGACCGCGCTGTCACTCGGCGTGATCGTGCTCACGCTCGCCACAGCCGTGGGCCTGTCGATCCACCGGAGCTCCCGGATCGCCACCGACTGACTTACGGCGCCGCCCGGTTCCGCCTAAGCTTCCCGAGCATGCCGCCAGCCCCTCTCTGGTCTCGTCTCGGCCTTGGCCGTCCGGAACTCCGCGCCTGGGCGATGTACGACTGGGCCGCTTCGGCGGTACAAACCACCATCATGGTGGCGGTTTTCCCCATCTACTTCGTCAAGGTCGCCGGCGCGGAACTGCCGGCCGGCAGCGCCACCCAGCGGCTGGCCACTGTGAATACGCTGGCCCTGGTGGTTATCGCCCTGATCTCGCCCATTCTCGGCGCCATCTCGGATTACCGGGGCACCAAAAAGCGGCTGCTGGCCGTATTCATGTTCATCGGGGTCGCCGCAGTGGGAGGAATGTTCTTCATCGACCGGGGAGAGATAGACCTGGCCTCGGTGCTGTTCCTGGTGGCGCTGATCGGAGCGGCCGGGAGCTTTGTCTTCTACGAAGCCCTGCTGCCGCACATCGCCCGTCCCGAGGAAATCGACCGGCTGTCGAGCGCCGGCTACGCCATGGGCTACATCGGCGGCGGCCTTCTGCTCGCCCTCAACCTGGCGTGGATCGGGAAGCCGGCCTGGTTCGGGCTCCCCTCAGGCCCGGGCCTCGCCGAGGCACAGGCGACCCTGCCGGTGCGGCTCGCCTTCGTCTCGGTAGCCGTCTGGTGGCTGGTCTTCTCGCTGCCGCTCTTCCGGAAGGTGCCGGAGCCGCCGCCTCGGCTGGAGCCCGACGAGCGCCCGGGAGAAAGCCCGATCAGGATGGCGTTCGTACGGCTGGCGGAGACGTTTCACGAGCTGCGCGGCTACCGGCAGGCATTTCTGATGCTGGGCGCCTTCATGATCTACAACGACGGCATCCAGACCATCATCAAGATGGCCACGGCCTACGGGACTGAGATCGGCATTGGACAGAACGCGCTCATCGGGGCAATCCTGCTGGTCCAGTTTGTCGGGATCCCCTGCTCCTTCCTGTTCGGCAGCCTGGCCACGCGCATCGGCGCCAAGCGGGCGATCTTTCTCGGTTTGCTCGCGTACACCTGCATCAGCCTGCTAGGCTACTTCATGACCAACGCTACCCACTTCTACGTGCTGGCGGGGCTGGTGGGTATGGTCCAGGGGGGGACACAGGCGCTCAGCCGGTCGCTGTTCGCCAGCATGATACCACCGCACAAATCAGGGGAGTTCTTCGGCTTCTTCAGCGTCTTCGAGAAATTCGCCGGGATCTTCGGCCCGCTCATCTTTGCCGGCACGATCGCCGCCACCGGCTCGAGCCGGAACGCGATCCTGTCGGTCATCGGATTCTTTGCGGTCGGCGCGGCACTTCTATGGAGAGTTGACGTGGAAGAGGGACAGCGGGCCGCCCGTCAGGCCGACCGGACGGCCGTCTCTGCGAGCTAGCGCTCTCTTCAAGCCTCTTGCCCGCTGTTCATCCACTTCCTAGGTTACTAACAATTCCAGATCCCGGCAGAGATGCTGAAGTGCGGCACTCAGCGGGGCAGTCGCGGCAGGCTCGGGTCGGCATAGCGCACTAAGGAGTTCACCTTCGACCAGGAGCCCCGCCGCGGATACCGCTGGCGGGGCGTCTCGTTAATGGACGCACTTGAGCTGACCCGGTCCCTCGTGGCTCTCGAGACTCCTACTGGAGCCGAGGGGCCGGCAACCGATTTTCTGGATGCCACGCTGCGGCGCGCTGGTTATCAGGTGGTGCGCCAGCCGGTGTCGCCGGGCCGCCAGAATCTCTATGCCTACCGGGACCCTCCCGCACTCGTCTTCTCGACCCATCTCGACACCGTACCGCCATACATCCCGCTCTCCGAGGATAGTGAGTCGATTCACGGCCGGGGAAGTTGCGACGCCAAGGGCCTCGCCGCAGCCATGGTGGCAGCGGCGGAGCGTCTGGCGGAGCGGGGAGAGCGCCGGATTGGGTTGCTCTTCGTGGTGGGAGAGGAGAACGGTTCGGATGGGGCTCTTGCAGCCGCGGACCTGGGACCGCGGGGTCGCTTTCTCATCAACGGCGAACCCACCGAGAATCGTCTCTCGATCGGCCAGAAAGGCTCGTTGCGCGTAGACCTCCAGGCAACCGGGCGCGCCGCTCATTCGGCCTATCCCGACGAAGGGGTGAGCGCAATTGCCGCCCTGCTCGACACCATCGACCGGATCCGCCGGATGCCCCTGCCGACCGACCCACTGCTCGGCCAGTCGACCCTCAATCTGGGACTCATCGGAGGGGGAGTGGCTCCTAACGTCATTCCGCCGGCGGCGAGCGCACAGATTCTTATCCGCACGGTGGAGCACACGGCGCCATTGAAGCACGCCATCCAGGCGCTACTGGCCCCGGGCGTGACTGTGGATTTCCGGGTTGAGCTCCCCTTCTACAAAGGAGGAGCGGCGCCCGCCGGCTGGGAAACTACGGTCGTGAGCTATGCCAGCGATCTGCCTCTCCTGGAGCCGTGGGGGGAACGGTATCAGCTGGGCCCGGGGACAATCCGGGTGGCTCACACCAGCAAGGAGCACATCCGGAAGGCTGACCTGCTTCGAGGAGTCGATCTGTACGTGCGCCTGGCCTTTGACCTGCTCGCGGGGGAGACGGCATGAGCCGGAGAATTCCCGTCGCCATTCTCGGCGCCACCGGCACGGTGGGGCAGAAGTTCATCCGCCTGCTCGCCGATCATCCCTGGTTCGAGGTGACGGCGGTTGCGGCTTCGTCGGCCAGCGCCGGCCGCCGCTACGAGGATGTGGCCCGCTGGCGTGAGCCGGTGGCAATTCCGCCGGTGGTGGCCGGCATGCTCATCCGCGAATGCACGCCGCCACTGCCCGGGCGGATCGTCTTCTCGGCACTGGATGCCGAGGTGGCCGGCCCAATCGAGCAGGAGTTCGCGCGGGCGGGATCGTACGTGGTGACGAACACCCGCACCCATCGCATGGATGCCGACGTGCCCCTCCTCATTCCAGAGGCCAACGCGGACCACCTGGCGCTGATCGACCGGCAACAGAAAGGGCGAGGCTGGAAGGGCGCCATCCTTGCCAACCCCAACTGCTCTACCGCCGTGCTGGCGCTCGCGCTGGCCCCGCTGCACCGCGCTTTCGGGGTCGAGCGGCTGTTCGTGTCGACCATGCAGGCGGTCTCCGGCGCCGGTTATCCCGGCGTCGCCTCGCTCGATATCGTCGGCAATGTCATTCCTCACATCGGGGGCGAGGAGGAGAAGATCGAGCGGGAGAGCCGCAAGATTCTCGGCGCGTTCTCGAATGGCGCGGTCGAGCCGGCGCAGTTCGCGGTCAGCGCCCACACCAACCGCGTCGCCGTGGTGGATGGGCACATGATGACGGTCTCGGTGGGCTTCGGCCAAAGAGTGAGCCCGGACGAGGCACTCGCCGTTCTCCGCGACTTTCGCGGAACGCCGAACGTGGCGGGCTTGCCGTCCTCCCCCAATCCTCCGATCGAAGTGGACAACCGACCCGACCGGCCTCAGCCTCGGCTCGACCTGGATCGCGGCGGCGGCATGGCGGTAACCGTGGGCCGGGTGCGGCCCTGTCCGATCCTGGACCTGCGCCTCGTGGTACTCGGTCACAACACGGTCCGGGGCGCCGCCGGGCAAGGAGTTCAGATCGCGGAGCTGCTGGTGGCGGAAGGCAGAGTGGAGCGGGGCGCCGGCCCTGAGCGAGGCCCATGATCGTCGCGAAGTTCGGCGGCACTTCGGTGGCTGACGCGGAGGCGATCGGGCGTTTAATAGAGATCATCCGCTCCCGCGCCGGCTGTCAGCCGGTGGTCGTCGTTTCGGCCTTGGCCGGGGTCACCGATGGCCTTCTGGCCTTGGCTCACCAGCACGGGGCGGGAGACGGAGCGGCCCTCGATGCCGCGGTGGCGGCGCTGCTGGAACGACACGAGAGAATTGCCCGGGAGCTGCCGGGCTGCTCGGCGGCCGTCGATCCCATCGCGGCCGATGCCGCGCAGCTCAGGCGCGAGGTCATGGCGGCTCGAGACCGAGGGCTCTCACCGGCGGAGCTGGACGCGGTGGCTGGACGGGGTGAGCTCTGGAGCTCGCGGCTGGTGGCAGCGGCCATGGCTGGAGCCGGTCTCGATGCGGATTGGGTGGATATCCGCTCGATCCTGGTCACAGACGGGCGCTTCGGACGAGCCACCCCCTATACCCAGGTCCTCAACAAGCGGGCTCGAGATCACCTGAAGCCGCTGGCTGAGGCAGGACGCATTCCGGTGACCCAGGGCTTCATCGGGGCCACCGCCACCGGCGAGGCAACCACGTTAGGCCGGGGCGGCTCGGACTTCACCGCCGCGCTGCTCGGTGCCGCGCTCGAGGCGGAGCGGGTAGAGATCTGGACCGATGTGGATGGGTTGATGACCGCCGACCCCCGGATCGTTCCGTCGGCTCGCACGCTCCCCGCCGCGAGCTACGACGAAGCGGCCGAGCTGGCCACCTTCGGCGCCAGGATCCTGCACCCGGCCACCGCCCTACCCCTGGTTCACGCCGGCATCCCCATCGTCATCCTCAACTCCAGGCATCCCGAGCGGTCCGGCACCACCATCGGGCCCCAGCCCGAGCTGGAACGAATGGGGGACTCACCGATCCGCTCGATCTCCTGGAAGCAGGGCATCACGGTAGTCAACATCCGGGCGCCGCGGATGCTCGGCACCTACGGTTTTCTGCGCGCCCTTTTCGAGGTGTTCGAGCGGCACGAGACGGTGGTGGACGTGCTGGCCAGCGGTGAGGTAAGCATTTCGATCACCATCGAGGACCGCTCGCGTCTCGACCAGATTACCCGCGATCTCGGCGAGCTGGGCGAAGTGTGGATCGAAGAGGGCCGGGCGATCGTTGCGATCGTCGGCGTCGGACTCCGGCACACGCCCGGTCTGGCGGGCCGGGTCTTCAACGCGGTATGGCCGGCAAACGTCGAGATTATTTCCCAGGGCGCGTCGGCGATCAATATGACGTTTGTGGTGCGGGAAGAGGATGGCCCCGATGTGGTCCGTCGCCTGCATCAGGAGTTCTTCGGGTCATGCTGAGAAGGTCGGGAGTCTGGAGTCGGGAGTCAGGAGCAACGCGCTGTCATCCCGAGCATACGCGAGGGATCTCAAGTCACTCCCGACTCCTGACTCCTGACGCCCGACTCGCATGAGAATCGCCATCGTAGGCAACGGCAGAATGGGAAAAGCGGTCGCGGCGCTGGCCACGAAGCGGGGCCACACCATCCACACGGTCGTCGACTCCAGTGACAATGTTGCCGGACGGGCCCTGACGCAGAAGCGCATAGCCGGGGCTGATGTCGCCATCGAGTTTACCCGGGCCGAGGCGGTCGCCTCCAACCTGGAACGCCTGATCGAGCTTGGAATTCCGACCATCACGGGGACTACCGGCTGGACCGGCGCCCTGCCTCGAATCACGGCCCTGGTGGAAGCCCGGCGGGGCGCGCTGCTGCATGCGGCCAATTTCTCGGCGGGTGTGCACCTGTTCCTGCGTACGGCTCGGGAGCTGGCCCGGAATTTCAGTGGCCGCCCGGAGTTCGTTGCCTCGATCCGGGAGGAGCACCACACCGCAAAACTCGACGCCCCTTCCGGTACCGCGCTCCTCCTGCAGCATCGGCTGGGCGACTCGGATGCATCACGCTCATTTCCCATCACCTCGCTGCGTGCCGGGACGGCCCCGGGTACCCACACGGTGACCTATGAGGGACCGCACGAGACCGTTTCGCTGAGCCATGTGGCGCGCGACCGGGAGGCGTTTGCCGACGGCGCCCTGACGGCCGCCGAGTGGCTGCCGGGGAAGACCGGGGTGTTCACCTTCGAGCAGGTACTCTTCGGAGAAAGCGCATGACACGTCTCCAGGGATGCGGCACCGCACTGGTGACTCCCTTCACCGAGCCAGGGTTGATCGATCTCCCGGCGCTCCGGGCACTGGTGGACTGGCAGATCGCGGAAGGAATCGACTTCCTGGTCGCGTGCGGATCGACCGGCGAGGCCCAGACACTGGACGACACGGAGCGGCAGCGAGTAGTGGCCGCGGTCGTGGAGGTGGCGGCAGGCCGGGTTCCGGTGATGGCGGGCGCCACGAGCAATGACACCTCGCGCGCGGTGGAAGAAGCTCGGCGAATGTGCGGCGTCGGAGTCGACTACATCCTCAGCGCCACCCCGTACTACAACAAGCCCACCCAGGAAGGGCTCTACCGTCACTTCCTGGCAGTCGCCGACGCCACGACCAAGCCGGTCTGCCTGTACAATGTACCGGGACGCACCGCGGTCAACCTCCTCCCCGGCGTCGCACTCAGGCTTGCCCGGCACCCCAACGTCATGGGCATCAAGGAGGCCAGCGGCGATCTCAAGCAGGTGATGGACATCCTGCGCGAGCGCCCGGACGACTTCACCGTGCTGTCGGGAGACGACTGGCTCACCCTCCCGGTCATTACCGCCGGCGGTGACGGATTGATCTCGGTGGTGTCCAACGAAGTGCCGGCTGCCATGACCGCCCTGGTGCACCTCCTGCTCTCGGGAAATCTGGAGCACGCACGCACCTGGCACTACCGGCTCCTGCCGCTCATGGACGCCAATTTTTTGGAGACCAATCCCGCCCCGGTCAAGGCCGCGCTGCACCTCATGGGCCGGATTCAGAACGTGCTGCGGCTCCCACTGCTCCCAGTGAGTGAATCGACCGGAGCCGCGCTTCGCACCGCCCTCCGAGGCGCGGGGGTGGCCGATGTCTGAACGGAACGAGGGAACGAGGGAACGAGTGAGAGGAACGTCCAGCCATGGCTGAAGGGGACCTGCGCGCGGCCATCGAGCGTTACGCCGAGAGCGTGCCTTCCGGTGAAGAGCAGCTCGCACTCGAGGCGTTCCAGCGGCTCAAGGCCGCCCTCAACGCCGGCACCGCACGCGCCGCAGAGCGGGGCTCAGACGGCCGCTGGCGGGCCAACGCATGGGTCAAGGCCGGCATCCTCCTCGGCTTCCGACTGGGACGCACCGGCCCGGCAGCGACCGGCGGGCCGTTTCCCTTCTATGACAAGGACACCTATCCGCTCCGCGCCATGGGGCCGGACCAAGGCATCCGCATCGTTCCAGGCGGCTCGGCTATCCGCGACGGCTGCTACATAGGGACTGCAGTTATTTGCATGCCCCCCATGTACATCAACGTCGGAGCCTACGTGGGAGAGGGCACCATGGTCGATTCCCACGCGCTGGTGGGCTCCTGCGCCCAGATCGGGCGGCGGGTGCATCTGTCGGCGGCGGCCCAGATCGGGGGCGTTCTGGAGCCTGCGGGAGCTCTTCCCGTGATCATCGAGGACGAGGTGCTGGTCGGGGGCAACTGCGGCGTTTACGAGGGGACCGTCGTCCGGGAGCGTGCGGTGCTGGCACCGGGCACCATCCTGTCGGGCGGCACCACGGTGTTCGATCTCGTCCGCGACCGGGTCTACCGCCGAGAAGGCGATCAGCCGCTCGAGATCCCGGCCGGCGCGGTGGTGGTGCCGGGGACACGGCCGGTGAAGTCAGGGCCCGGTGCCGCGGCGGGAATCGGGCTTTATGCGCCGGTGATCGTGAAGTATCGAGATGAGAAGACTGACACAGCCGTGAGGCTGGAAGAGCTGCTCAGGTGACCCACACCCACTATCTCTGGTTCGAGACCACGCGCCGCCAGGAAATCATCGACATCACCGATGAGGTGGCCGAGCAGGTGCAAGTGAGCCGGGTGCGAGAAGGAATCGTACTGGTCTCGGCCATGCACATCAGCGCCTCGGTCTTCGTCAACGATCACGAGTCCGGGCTGTGGCAGGATATCCTGAAGTGGCTGGAGGAGACCATCGCCCCCTGGGATCCTGCTCGCTACCGGCACAACGAAACCGGCGAAGACAATGCTGCCGCTCACCTCCGAAGTCTCACCATCGGCCACGAGGTCATTGTCCCGATCACCACGGGGAAGCTCGATCTGGGCCCCTGGCAGCGGGTGTTCTACGGAGAGTGGGACGGCCAGCGGCGCAAACGGGTCGTGATCAAGGTGCTCGGGGAGGAATAAGAGCGGGCGGAGCCAGGGCAACCGGCGTACCGGCTGCCCTGACCCCGCCCCAGCTCTTCCACTCAGCTTCGTTGCGTCTTACTTGCCGTGCTTGTTCCCGGCCTTCTCCTGGCCTTCGTGCCGGTCATGATTATCCCGGTCGTCCTTATCCCGGTCATCATTCTTCCGGTCATCCCAATCGTCATGGCCGCCCGACTGGCGGGCCTTGTTCACGAAGCGGAACATCGCTTCGTGGGTGCTGCCATCCACCAGAGTCACCACCAGCTTCCGGCAGGTGCCAGCCCACGTAGAGCTGGTCTTCCAGATATAGATGTACTTGTCACCAGCTACGACAAGACGGCTGGCGCTGGCTCTGACGGTCCCATCGAGCGACCGCTCAGACATGCCCGCGCTGCACGGTACGGCGACCGATGTGGGCGAGCCCGGGAGGACCAGCGAGCCCGGGGATCCCGTGACGGAGAAGATCACCGGGATGGCACGGCCAGCCTTCACCCTGTTGACTGCCGGCAGGTTGTGCACCGGCCGGAAGAAGCCTCTGAACGTGAGACGGCTCGGCGGCGGTACTTCCGCCACCAGGACCGTTATGGTCACCGTCTTGATAGCACGGGTGTAGTTGGCACTGCCGGGGATGAACTCAACCGAGATCGGCCGGTCACCGGCAGCTAGCACAGTGCCCTGCGCGGGGAGGTACACGAAGCTCCCGGTGAGAGCCGCGCCGCCGACACCCGTGGCGGTGGCATTGAGCTGGGTTGCGCCGAGTGGAGTCCCGGCGGTTATGGGCGCCGGCGAGGTCCAGTTGATCCCCGGCACGGCCGGATGAATCGTGAGCGTGCCCGGGGTCGCCTGGGCCTGGTAATTCGGATTGTCGAGTGCGGCCAGGACCTGGTATACCCCGGCATCGACCGGTTGGGCCACGGGTGAGCCGGCCAACGAGTACGTCACCGTTACGTCACCCAACCCTGCCGGGCTGGTGGTCACGCTAGCCTGCTTGATCGTCCCGTCATAGGTGAACTCGGTGCCGACCGCCAGCATCGCCGCAGCCTTGGCAATGGCGAACGACCGCGCGACTTCCACGGCAGCAGAGTAGTTGCCGTTCCCCCCCTGCCGAGCGGTGATGGTGCACGAGCCGGCGGCCACAAGGGTGACGGTGGTTCCTTCGATGGAACAGCCACCGGCCGCCGCCAGGCTGAGCGGAAGACCTGAGCTGGCACTGGCACTGATCTCGAACGCCGGGTCGCCAAAGGTCCGGTCTGCTATCGCTGCAAAGGCGATGGTCTGCCCTGCCTGGGCAATGGCGAACGACTGCGCGGCCTCAACCGCAGGGTAGTCGGTGTTCCCCGCCTGGCGCGCGGTAATGGTGCACGAGCCGGTGCCAACCAGAGTGATGGTCGTTCCTTCGATGGTGCACTGCCCGGCGGCCGATAGGCTCACCGGAAGCCCCGAGCTTGCAGACGCACTGACCTCAAAGGCCGGGTCGCCAAAGGTGCGGCCGGCTATCGGCGCAAACGTGATGGTTTGCCCTGCCTGGGCAATATTGAACGAGCGGGTGACGTCCGCCGCGGGGTAGTAGCTCGTGCTACCCGCCTGGTGAGCGGTAACCGTGCACGTTCCCGCCGCCGTGATGGCAATCGTGGTTCCCTCCAGCGTACACGTACCCAAGACGGTGAAGCTCACCGGAAGGCCGGAGCTGGCCGACGCGCTGATAGTGAAGGCGGCGTCGCCGAATACCTTGTCGGGGAGGGCATAAAAGGTGACGATCTGCGCCTCCAGCACCTCGCAAGCGTCTCCGGTTCCATCCCCGTCCTGGTCGGCCTGGTCGGGGTTGCTCACATCGACGCAGTTGTCCGTTACATCCGGTACGCCGTCTCCGTCGCGGTCAGCCGGGGGCGGGGTCCACGCGGCAGCCCAGCCAACAGCATTGGCGTAGAGCCGCTGAACGTTGGGGTTGAGAAGCGTCCGCCCCGCTGCACCCAGGACATAGTTGGGAGCGAAGCTGAAATTCACGACCCTACCAGTACCGAACTGTCGGACGAGCACCGCAGGTCCGCCCTTCCGCACGCGCATGAGCACGGTGGATGGGTCAGTCGCGAAGGTGACCTGCGGGCCGGCGGAGTGGCCATCCGCGTCGAAGAGGAACGGGGACGGAAGCCCGGCGAGGACAGGATGATTTTCCTGACCCGGTTCACGAAGGTAGACGGTGCTGCATGGGCCGCAGTTCTCTGCCTGCGGACCACCATTACCCATGAGCACCAGATTCGGCATTTTGACCTGGGAGCCGTTCACCGCTTCAAACCCGTTGAACTGCCCAGCCACAAAGCCACCACCGGCCTGTACGAAGTCGCTCAGTTGAGTCTGAGCGCCGATCGAAAGCGCCTGGCCATAGGTGGCTCCGTTCAGGTGGACCACCACCTTGAAACCAGTCAGGCTCGGGTCATTCCCATTCCAGGTGTTCTCGGGCGCCGGCCGGACGGTTACCTGAAAGCCCGCTGCGGCCAGGCTGTTCACCAACGCGTCGGTCGAGGCGCCGTTCACGTCAGCCAGGACCAGCACCTTGGGTGCGGTGGTGGAGGTAACGTTGGCGACCGCAAAGCTCGCCGCCGCAGCGGATCCCTCTATAGTGGACAGGGGAGCCGTCGGCTGGTCAGTACACGCCAGGGGGCTGACAATGATGGCCAGAAGGAATGGCAGGAGGTGCCGTGCCCGACGGCGGTGCGGATGCACAGTGGGGATGCGTGGGCCGGTCATATTACCTCCATGCCGCGAAGGTGGAA
>CAZASU010000059.1:0-12788 GCA_964487785.1 uncultured Gemmatimonadaceae bacterium
GGGCTGCGCTGGCGAAGGCCGGAACCGCTCGATGGCCGGACCATCAATAAGGGCGAGCGCGAAGTAGGGAGCGTTCGCTCCACACTGAGTTTCGACGATCGCGCGATCGGACTGGGGTTGATCCGCCGGGAGGTTGGCGTGGGTGAGGAGCTGCTGGCGGGCGGGAAGCCGGCCACGGTGGTGGCCTTGCCGTTCGGTCCCGAGGATCTCGATGGGTGATGCCCCGAAACGAACGAGCCCCGAGCGATGCTCGGGGCCCGTCGGACAGCGAGACTCGTGACCCTTACTTGGCCGTGTCCCGCGTCATCGTGGAATCGGAGCGCATCATGCTCGAGCTGTCAGCCATGGCCGGCGCCATGCCGGACGTATCGGCGCCCGACGTGGTACCCTTCTTCTCACCACAGCCTGCAAGCACGAGAACCGCGGTCATCAACAGGATCGTCTTCATCGTCACTCCATCAAGGGACAGTTGGTGGTGGCATCCGGGTCTGAGCCGTTCGCGCCGGGCAGACATGGGGGCGAAGGTACGTCACCGTTTTGGTTTGTGCAAGGTGAGCGAACTTGCAGGGCTCCGCATTGACCGCCCATGACTGAGTCGGTACACCGCCGACAGACTGTGCGCTAAATCATTGCTGTCTAATAGCTTAAGTACTGCATTCTGAATCCCGCACTCGAAGCGAATCAAGCCATGATCGAACCACGCACCTTCGGTGAACTCAAGAACAGCCGCTGGGCGGAGCCCCCCCTCCGGGGCCGCACCGTCCGGGAAGAAATCCGGCGCAACCTCCTCACCAGGCTCAGCTCCGGCGGGCCGCTGTTTCCCGGCATCCTGGGTTACGAGGACACCATCCTTCCCCAGATCGTCAATGCGCTGCTCGCCCGCCACCACTTCATCCTGCTCGGCCTCCGGGGCCAGGCGAAGAGCCGTATCCTGCGCGAGCTCACCGGTTTGCTCGACGAGCGCATCCCCATCGTCGCCGGAAGCGAAGTGAATGACGATCCCTTTGCGCCCATCTCGAAGTACGCCCGGGAGCTGCTGGCCGAGTGCGGCGACGCCACCCCGCTGGCATGGCTGCGCCGGGAGCAGCGCTTCGTCGAAAAGCTCGCCACCCCTGACGTCACCATCGCCGACCTCATCGGGGACGTCGATCCGATCAAGGCTGCCCGCGGCGGGCACCTGCTCTCCGACGAGCTCACCATGCATTTCGGCCTGCTGCCTCGGGCCAACCGGGGGATCTTTGCCATCAACGAGCTGCCGGACCTGAGCGGGAAGGTGCAAGTCGGCCTCTTCAACATCATGCAGGAGGGCGACGTCCAGATCAAAGGCTACCCGGTACGACTTCCGCTGGACGTACTCCTCGCCTTCACTGCCAATCCCGAGGACTACACCGCCCGCGGCAAGATCATCACCCCGCTGAAGGACCGGATCGGATCCGAGGTCATCACCCACTATCCCCGCACCGTTCAGCTCGGCATGGAGATCACAACCCAGGAGGCGTGGACCCAGCGCGGGGGGCCAGCCGTCGACGTCCCCGATTTCGTTCTCGAAGTCATTGAGCGGGTCGCCTTCGAAGCGCGGGAGGACAAGCGGGTGGACAAGCGATCGGGGGTGAGCCAGCGCCTGCCCATCAGCGCGCTCGAGAATGCCGTGTCCAACGCCGAGCGTCGGGCGGTGGCGCTGGGCGAGGAGCGGGTTGTGCCCCGGGTCAGCGATGTCTACGCGGCGGTACCGTCGATTACCGGCAAGCTCGAGCTGGAGTATGAAGGCGAGCTCCAGGGCGGAGACACCATCGCCCGCGATCTCATCCGGCGGGCGGCGGGTCGGGTCATGGAGGAACGCATGGGAGGCGCAGACCTGGGAAAGATTGTCGCCTGGTTCGACCAGGGAGGCGCGCTCAAGGTCTCGGGCGACGAGCGCTCCGATCTGTGTCTCCAGGGCTTTGGCGTGGTGCCAGGCCTGCTCGAGCTGGTCGCGGAATTCGGTCTGGCCACGAGCAAAGACGCCCCTCGACAGGTGGCGGCGTGCGAGCTGGTGCTCGAAGGACTCGCGGCCCAGAAGCGGATCAGCCGCAGCGAGGAGCTGGGTTACATCCGCGCGAAACCGGAGCGGAGGGAGCCGGGATACGGGAAGGGGGGGATTAGTTTTGGCTAGCGGACAGCGGCGAGGCTGTCCCCCCATCCCCGCCTCCTGGCCTCCCCGACAATGATGTCCGTGGCTCCCTCGTGCCCCAGTACTCCCGTGTTCAGCACCATGTGATAGTTGACGGGGTCATACCAATCGCGCCGGTAGTATTGGCGTAAGTAGCTCGCCCGGGCGCGATCGGTCTCGTCTAGAATCTCGGCGGCCTTCTGCGGATCCACGCCGAGTCGCTCGGCGGCTGCCTGAATGCGCCAGGGCCGGGGAGCCACGAGCTGCACGTGCAGGCTGTTGCTGTCGCGGGCCAGGACCGCCGGAGCGGCCCGGCCCACGAGCACTGCCCGGCCCTTGGCGGCCACTTCCGCCACGACCGTTTCAGTGATCCGCACCAGGTCGGTTTCCTGCAGCTTCGGCACGGTCCCGCCGGGTACCGGCGCGGCGAAGAGTTCAGGCGTGGACGCGGCCAGGGTCCGGGCCAGCCGCTCGGCGAAGCTGGGTACCCGCTCTTCCCGTTCGGCCACGTCCGCGGGCGGCAGTCCTGCCCGCGCCGCGACTTCCTCGACCAGTTCGTTGTCGACCACCCGCCAGCCGAGCGCTGCCGCCACCCGGCGGGCCACCTCGGAGCCTCCCGCGCCGAACTGCCGCGATATGGTGATGATCACCGTCTCTCCCTCCGTTCCAGCGCAGCCACCCGCTCCCCCTGTTTACGACGGTCCCGTCGTTCCCGCACTGCCCGCCCCATCCACCAGGCCACACCGGCCGCCACGGCCAGGCAGACCAGTCCTCCCGCGCCAAAGGCGACCCGCACGCCGAAATGCTCCGCGACCCATCCCGCCTGCAGCGATCCGAAGGGAGCCAGGCCCAACACCATGAAGGAATAGAATCCCATCACCCGGCCCCGCAGTTCATCGGGCGCCTCGGTCTGAAGCATCGTATTGGCCGCGATGCCGTTGAGGGCCATGACCCCGCCACAGAGGGTGAAAAGGCCCACGGCTGACCAGAAATTCGGGGCCAGCGAGGCGGCGACGAGCACCGAGCCGAAGAAGACAGAGGATCCCAGCACGAGGCGCGATTGACGCACCCGCCCACCGAACGCCGCCATGAAAAACGCCGCCGCCAAGGCACCGATCCCGATGGACGCGACCATCACACCGTAGCCGGTCGCGTCCAGCCCCAACGCATCGCGAGCGAATACCGGCATGAGGGGCATGAAGGAAAAGCCGAAAATGCTGAATGTCGTGACGAGGATGACCAGTGCCCGGGGCCAGCGTTTGCCAAAGACGTAGCCGAACCCTTCCCCGAGGGCGGTCCACAGGGGAGTAGCAGAGAGAGCTCGGCCATCCGGGACCTGCATTCTCACCAGGCTCGCGATCACGGCCAAGTAGCTCACCGCGTTGGCAAAGAAACATGCCGGGAGGCCCAGCGTGGCGATCAGAAGGCCGGCGAGGGCGGGGCCAATGACCCGGGCGAGGTTGAAGGCGCTCGACCCCAGGGCAATGGCATTCATCAGGTCTTCCCGCTCCACGATCTCGGCCACAAACGCCTGCCTCGCCGGCACCTCGAAGGCGGTGAGGAAGCCAAAGAACACCGCCAGCCCCATGATCCACTCCACCGTGATGAGATCCAGGGCCGTGAGCACCCCTAGAGTGAGCGCCTCGAGCAACATCAGGCTCTGGAGCACCAGAATGAACCGCCGTTTGTTCACCCGATCCGCGATGACCCCGCCGTAGAGCGTGAACAGCAGGATCGGGAGTGATCCCAGAGCGGTGACCAGCCCGACGGCAAAGGCTGAGTTGGTGAGATGCAGCACCAGCCACCCCTGGGCGATGGTCTGCATCCAGGTGCCGCAGAGAGAAATGAACTGACCGGTCAGGAAGAGCCGGAAGTTACGGTGCCTGAGAGCGGCAAAGACCGCACGAGGGGAGGAGGGGAGCACAACCGGAAAGGTCTAGGGTCTAAGGTCGAGAGTCTAGGGTCGGGTGACCATGGTGCGATGATCCGGTACACGTTATCAATACACCTAGACCTAGACCTAGACCGTAGACCCCAGACTTTCGACTCAAAATGCGCTTTACCACCTACTCCAAATACCATCCCGGGCTCGCGGATGTGGTCAATCTGCAGGGGCTCCTCGACCAGTTGAGCGATTTTCTGCTGCAATCGGGATTCGCGGGGAATTCGCCGTCGTTCTGGCACGACGACATGGGGGAGGGGGAGAGCGAGCGCTCGCTGGACGCACTGCGCCAAGCCATTCTCCAGGCCCTCATGGATTCGGGCCAGCTCACTCCCGACATGCTGAAGGTCCTCCGGGGCGAATCCACCGGCGACCAGGCGCGCGACCGCGAGATCGAGAGCGAGTTGAGTGAGCTGCTCGACAAGATCGTTCAGCGCCTGATAGAGGAGGGCTACCTGAACATCAGCCAGGCTCCGCAGGTCCCCCAGGGCTATCAGTCTATGTTCGGTCCCGGGGGCCAGGCGCATTCGGCAGCCCAGCAGGTGCAGTTCAACCTGACCGAGAAAGGCATCGACTTCCTCGGCTACAAGTCGCTCAAGAACCTGCTGGGCACCGTCGGCAAGTCAAACTTCGGAGCCCACGACACACCGTACCTTGCCACCGGAGTCGAAGCCGAGGGCGTGAGCAAGCACTACGAGTTCGGTGACGTACTGAACCTCGATGTGCCGGCCACGCTGACCAACGCGATCGCGCGGGAAGGCCTGGGCCTGCCGCTCAACATCGAGTACGGCGACCTGATGGTGAGCCAGTCCGAGTACCGCTCCTCCGCGGCCACGGTGCTGATGCTGGACTGCTCCCACTCGATGATTCTCTACGGCGAGGACCGGTTCACGCCGGCGAAGAAGGTGGCGCTGGCGCTGACCCACCTGATCCGTACCCAGTATCCGGGCGATAGTCTGCGGGTCGTGCTGTTCCATGATTCCGCCGAAGAGATTCCGCTGAGTGGCCTGGCCACCGCCCAGGTGGGTCCCTATCACACCAATACCGCCGAGGGCCTCAAGCTGGCGCGACGCCTGCTGCTGGGGCAGAAGAAGGACATGCGGCAGATCATCATGATCACCGACGGCAAACCGTCGGCGCTCACCATGCCCGACGGCCGGATCTACGTCAATTCGATGGGACTCGACCCGCAGATTCTTCAAGCGACGTACCGCGAGGTATCGAACTGCCGCCGTAGCGGCATCATGATCAACACCTTCATGCTGGCGCGGGATCGGAGCCTAGTCGAATTCGTCAAGCAGGTGGCGTCGATCTGCCGGGGCAAGGCATACTTCACCAATACCCTGACGCTCGGGCAGTTCATCCTCATGGACTTCATGAAGCGAAAGACGCGGCGGGTTTCGTAGCCCGCCGCTGCCGTAGATCGTCATGTCGCTTTCCCTCCTGACCGATCGAATCACCACCTGCGAGCTCTGCCCCCGGCTTCGGGCTCACTGCAGGGATATAGCAGTCAAACGGAAACGAGCCTTCTCGAATGAGGAGTACTGGGGGCGACCGGTGCCGGGGTTCGGCGATCCCGATGCCCGCCTGCTGTTGGTGGGCCTCGCCCCGGGAGCCCACGGCAGCAACCGAACTGGCCGCCCCTTCACCGGCGATGCGAGCGGCGACTGGCTCTACGGTGCGCTCCATAGGTATGGATGGTCCAATCTCCCCGTTTCACGCTCCCGCGACGATGGCCTGGCTCTCACCGACTGCTACATCACGGCCGCGGCACGCTGTGCCCCACCGGACAACCGGCCAACGCGGGAAGAGCTGGACCGATGCCGGCCGTATCTCGAGGCGGAGCTGGCGCTGCTACAATCGGTGCGGGTAGTGCTGGCGCTGGGAAGAATCGGTTGGGAACACTGGCTGCGCGCGGCGGGATGGTGGGAGCGGCTCGGCGTGCGCCAGCGTCCGCGGTTCGCGCACGGTGAGGAAACCAGTCTGCCGGACGGCAGCGTCCTGATTTCCTCGTTTCACCCCAGCCGGCAGAATACCAACACCGGGCGGCTCACCCGTGCCATGTGGCACGGGGTCTTCGAACGAATCAGGACCCTTCTGCCCGACGCCCCCCCACCACCCGCTTCACCGTCTGCCCCGCGGGAATCAGGGACTGAGGTCCTTCCAGCTCGTTGATGATGGCCACCTGCTCGATCGGAACGGATGACGGGTACTGTGCGTTGAACTGCTCCAGCGTCATTTGACGGGGCACCTTCACCAGCTCGACCCGAGCCGGTTGAACGTTGATCTTCGACCCGTCGCGAAGCTCACTGAAGCTGCGAATGGTGCTCTGGAAGACCTGGTCATAGGAGCTCAGCTTTCCCGCCGGGGTGTAGCCCATCAGCCCGAAAGTCTGTCCACCGTACGAGATGAACGAGACGATGCCCTCGATCTGGCCCTGCTGGGTCTGGGCCTGGAAGTAGCTCGAGGCAGCCGGGAGGCCGTTGATGCTGGCGTGGGAGGAGTTCCCGGCCTGGACTCCCTCCTGGGAGAGGAACTGTCTCGCGGCCTGCTCCGGCGCGTTCTGGCCCGCCAGCGCCAGCTGGATGATGGCATCCTCGCTGGGACTGACAGCCACCACCGCCTGGGGCAAGTTCTGCTTTTTCCACTGGTCGGGGAACTTCAGCTGAAAGCGCATCTGCGGGTGATAGAAGGCGCTTCCCTCGAAGTAACCCTGGCGGGGGTCCTCACCGAACGTCATCCCTTGGACGTGTCGGAGGTAATCTTCCCGGTCGACGATGAGCTTTCTTTGATCCAGCGGCACCGTGTCAATCATCTTCTCGATATGCTTGATCCGGTTACCGGGATCCGGGTGGGTGGCGAGCCACTCCGGCAGCCTCCCGCCGCCCCCAGTCTCACTGATCCGGCCCAGCGTCTGGAACACCTTCGGCATTTCTCTCACGTCGTAGTTCTGCCCTAGCGCATACCGGAAGCCGCCCGCGTCGGCCTGATTCTCCGCGTCCCGGCCGTACTTGAGAAACAACAGGCCGAGCCCTGCCCCCGCCAGCGGCCCGAACTTGGCGATGTCAGAGGACAGAATGCTGCCGATGCCCAGGCCGAGCTGGGCCAGCTGGCTCTTGCTGATCTGTTGGACGGAATGACGGTTGGTGACGTGGGCGATCTCGTGGCCGACCACGGTGGCAAGCTCCGCTTCGGTATTGATGGAGCTCATCAGCCCGCGGGTCAGGTAGATGAAGCCTCCCGGAATCGCGAACGCGTTGACCGAGGCGTCATCCACAACATGAAATTCCCAGGGCAAATTGGGCCGCTCGGATTCTGCCGCCATCCGCTTGCCGATATCGGCAACGTAGGACTGGACCTTCGCGTCATTGTAAAATCCGATCGTCTGGGCCACTTCCTTGGCCCCCTCCTGGCCCATCTGGATCTCCTGAGACTCGGAGACCAGAGACAGCTCGCTCTTGCCGGTGACCGGGTTGCGCGCGCAGCCCAGGGGTCCTGCCACCAGGCTGACGCCAAGCCCTGCAACCAGAAGTGAGGGGAGGAGCGCGAAAGCGGGCAGGCGCAACGGCTTAAAGGCTGAACGACGAGTCATCGGACGATCCTCGGTTCACGGTCCACGTGACTGCGCAATAGAGTAATCTTATGCCGGGCGGGCGACGGGGCTGTGATCCCCGTCGCCCGCCCCCGAAAACCTCGATCAGGGCATCGTCATGCCTACACCCGGCACGCTCAAAAACCGACTGGAAACGACGCCGATCAGGATGAACAGGACGATCGCGGCCAGGATGACCACGATGGTGTATCCCAAGGCCTTCTCCTTCGGGGACTTCATCAGGACGGGCAGGCCGATATAGAGCAGGAACAGGCTATAGATCCCCAGGATAGTGAGGAACCGCAAACCGGGGATGAGAGCAAAGATTCCCGCAACCCAGCTGGCAGTGCTCGAGTACGCCGCCACTTTCAGTGCCTGAATCTGGCTGCGCTGTCCGTTGAACGTGGGCGCCAGCGCATCGATGATCAGCGCCAGCACGTAGGGCATCACCAGGGCGAGGACATACGTGACGATCGCGCTGGTGATGGCCGAGCCGAGCGGCACGCGGTAGGTACCCATGAACGGCACGCTGATTCCAAAGACCGAGTACCCTATCAGCTGAGCAATGGGTGCGATCGCGGCCAGCGGGACGATGTAACCGGTGTAGAGCTGTGCCGGGGTAATAGACTCGGCATCGATGACTTCCCACTCGGCTCTGGGGGACAGCAGAATCTGCTTCACGCGTTCTACGATGTTCATCGCGATCTCCTTGAGGGCACCTGCACGGGGAGGCTGTGTGAGACGGGAAGTATGATGCGGTCCGAAAGCGCGGACGTAAAGAGGGACGAAAGGACTGAGAGGGCGGAGAGGGCGACCTGAAGGGGGACCAGGGTGACGAGAGTAGGCAGCAAATAGAAAGGCGGAGAGTCGCCTGGACCTCTCCGCCTTCTCCGTTTTCTTCCTCCTTTGCTACATGGTGCTCTTGGCCACGTCGTCCTCGATCTTGATGATCTCCGGCTTGGCCGGCGTACCCGATAGGACGAAAGTGTAGCTCTTGCCGCCCTCGAACTTCACGTTGGGCAGGCTGACAAGAACATTTTTCCTGCCTTCCGGCCGGATCTCGAGGGTACCGGCGATCGGATCGATCTCATCCCAGCCGGCCTCGCTCTTGAAATTCACGCCATTAAAGAGTGCATCTTCACGGCCCCGGACGAAGACGCTGATCTCCAGGTCTCCCGGCACCGCGTTGATCACCCGGACCCTCGCCTTCTCCGGTGCCACCGGCTTCAGATCGTCCTCCAGCACGCGCAGGTTCCGCTTGTCCGCTCCGCCCGCGTCGGGCATGGCCACAATCGTGTAATGGCCGCCGCCGCTCAGATTCTCCCGATTCTCAGCCAGTGGATTGTCCGCTGAACCGAGCTTGAAGTTGAGCCGGTCGTCCCGAATCTCCCGGAACGGGGTGGCGGTCTTGTAGCCGACGCCGGAGAACGCCGCGCTGTCGCCGGCCAGAATGGTGACAGGGCCGCCCGCCGGGATGGCGTTGATGACCCGCACTAACGCGACATCCCGGTTCTCAGCCATATCAGCGGCCGGAGCGCTGGAGGTGCCTTCCGCCGTCCTGGTGCTGACAGCACCAGTGTCCCGGTTGTCCTTGCAAGCACCCACAAGAAGTACTGTTCCGCCGGCTAGCAGGCCGGTGTACAATCCTCTGAGCTTCGTCATAAGCATCCCCGGTATGTGTGGCACACGCCCAACTGGTGGCAAGGCGTGGTTGATGTTGGTAAAGCCGGGTACATCCTATCAGCCCGCCTCCTCCTCGGCTGTGACCCTGATCACCCTCTGTGATATGGATCACACTCGCGGGGGGACGCCGACGTCCGCGGCGCCCGGCCGTTCCGCTTAGGTTGTTTGAGAGAGAAACCCAGACCATCCGACAGCAGACGGAGCCCCCATGAACCCCCGACCCTTCGCATTGGCTATCTCGATTGCAGCGCTTGCTGGCTGTGGCGCGGGCCGTACTATCCGCGTGGCCGAGGGGGATAGTACGGCAAGTGAGCCGGTCGCGTTGGCCCCTACCCCGGCCCAGGAGCCGGCCCCTCTAGCTGCGCCACGATCAGACACCGCCTCGGCCGCTCCCGCCCCGTCGGAGCAGGGCTACGCGCCCTACGGGAACAACCGCACCCTGGACCTCCGGCGCATTGGCCAATGGACCCGCACCGGCATCGGTGAGTCTCGGCGACTTGTTATCCGGGATGCCAACGGGTGGGCCCAGTTCTGGTCGGAGTTGGGAGTGGGTGATCGGCCGTCTGTGGACTTCAACCGGGACGTGGTCGTGGCGGTAGCCGCGGGCCAGCGGCCGACCGGAGGCTACGAGATCGTGATCGACCGGGTCACCCAGTCAGATGGCCAGATGACCGTGGAGGTGGTGGAGCGGACACCCGGCCCAAACTGCATGACTACCGCCTCCTTGACCCAGCCGGTGGACGTGGTTGTGGTGCCAGCCGCCGACGCCAAGAGCTTGAGCTTCTTGGAGCGTAAGGAGATACGGGACTGCCGCTAGACCGCTAACCGGGGCCGAAGAAATTCCGGAGACGAACCGACACGTATCTCCAGACGGGAGCCGAACATCCGTGGCTCCCGTCAGGCTGGCACGAAATCTGGGGCCCATCGTCGCCCGCAAGTGCATATCTAAGTTACTGCCATCCTTATACTTACATCGTACTTGACTTGGCGCTCCGGGGCGTCGTAATTCACCCGTAGGATCTACTTGGGGGTCCATTCAACGAACACCAGTCCGGTGGCCCACCAGTCCCCGAGGATAGAAAAGACCGCAATGTCGTCCAATCCCAGCCGTACCCTGGCGCCAGTATATCCTCCCGCCGGTAGACCGACCGAGTATGAGATCGACAGACTCCCCCGCCTTGTCGAGAATCCACCAGTCGCCCGGGTCGAGCCGCGAGTTCACACGCTTCACGGAGAGACCCGGATTGATGGTTACTTCTGGCTACGGGATCGGAGCGATCCCGAAGTAATCGCCTATCTGGAGGCCGAGAATCGTTACACCGGCGCGGTCATGCAGCATACGGAGGCACTCCAGGAGCAGCTCTACCAGGAGATGCGGGGGCGGATCAAGGAGACCGATCTGTCGGTGCCCGAGCGGGTGGACGACTCCTTCTACTACACGCGGACCGAAGCGGGTGGGCAGTATCCCATTTTTTGCCGGAGGCGCGGCAGCCTCGACGCTCCCGAGGAGGTCCTGCTCGACCAGAATCCGCTCGCCGCCGACCACGCCTATTTCAAGATCGGGGTGAGCGAAGTGAGCCCGGACCATCGGCTCCTCGCCTATTCGGTCGATACCTCGGGAGCCGAGGACTTTACTCTCTACATCAAGGATCTGACCACGGGACACTTGCTGGCGGAGAGCATAGGAAACACCTCGGTCGGAGTCACCTGGGCCAACGACAGCCGCACGCTGTTTTACACTCTGCTGGATCATGCCCGCCGTCCCTGCCGGCTCTACCGCCACACAGTTGGCGCCAGTCCAACGACAGACGTCCTGGTATACTTCGAACCGGATGAGTCATTCTTTCTGGACATCAATCGCACCAGAAGCCGGCGTTACCTGCTTCTCGACATCACCAGCCACTCGACCTCCGAGGTTCGTTTCCTGAATGCGGACGAGCCGGAAGGGGTGTTTCGCGTGGTGCAACCGCGGGAGTCTGGTGTCGAGTACAGCGTAGAGCACCACGATGAGCGCTTCTTCATCACCACCAACGACTCGGCGCCCAATTTCCGACTGGTTCAGGCGCCGGTGGCGAGCCCCTCGAAAGCGAACTGGTCGCCGGTCCTGCCCTACCGTCCGGAGATCAAACTGGATGAAACCGACGCGTTTCGATCCCATTTAGTCGTCTATGAGCGGCAGGCCGGGTTGCGCCAGATCCGGGTGATCGATCTCGCTTCGGGCGAGGAGCATCTCGTCGCCTTCCCCGAGCCGGTGTACACCCTTCGCGCCCACGAAAACCCGGAATTCGAGACACCGCTCCTGCGCTTCGCGTATACCTCGCTGGTGACTCCCAGCTCGGTGGTCGAGTACGACATGGGGGAGCGATTCTGGATGGTACGCAAGCAGACCGAGGTGCGAGGAGGCTACGATCCGGCGCTCTACCGCAGCGAGCGGGTATTTGCCACCGCCGCCGATGGCCAGCAGGTCCCGATCTCGCTGGTGTACCGAGCTCCACTCCAACTGGATGGGGAGCGCCCGCTCCTGCTCAACGGCTACGGAGCGTATGGATTGAGCTACGACCCGTCGTTCTCGTCGAATACCCTGAGCTTGCTCGATCGCGGCTTCGTGGTTGCCATCGCCCACGTCCGCGGGGGGGAGGAGATGGGACGGTCGTGGTATGACGGGGGCAAGCTCCTGAACAAGCGCAGCACCTTCACCGACTTCATCACCAGCGCCGAGCACCTGGTAGCCGCGGGCTACACTTCTTCCGGGCGGCTGGTGATCAACGGCGGGAGCGCCGGCGGACTGCTCATGGGCGCCGTGACCAACCTGCGGCCGGACCTCTTCCGGGTGGTGCTGGCGGACGTGCCTTTCGTCGACGTGGTCAACACGATGCTCGATGCCTCGCTGCCGCTTACCGTCATCGAGTACGACGAGTGGGGGAATCCGAACGAACAGGCGGCGTACGAGTACATCCGCTCCTACTCACCGTACGACAACATCGAGGCCAAGGATTACCCCCACATGCTGGTAACAGCCGGACTCAATGATCCCCGGGTTGCCTACTGGGAGCCGGCCAAGTGGACCGCGAGGTTACGCGCCGCCAAGACCAACGGTAACCGGCTCCTCTTGCGGACCAACATGGGCGCGGGGCACGGCGGGGCCTCTGGTCGTTTCGATTTCCTGCGTGAGATCGCGTTCAAGTACGCGTTCATGTTGGATGTGCTGGGGATCGGTTAGGAAGCACGGGAAGGACGGGAAGGACGGGAAGGTAGGAGAACTCCTCATCCCGAGCGAACGCGAGGGACCTGCTCAGTTTCATCTTGGACCTTGTGGTCCCGGACGCATGGAGTAGGTCCCTCGTTGCACTCGGGATGAGGAGTCTTGTTGCTGGCTGCCTGTGGCCCCACCTTCCCGCCCTCCCGTCCTTCCCGCCTCACCA
>CAZASU010000060.1:0-12535 GCA_964487785.1 uncultured Gemmatimonadaceae bacterium
TGCCCCGAGAGCTGCTGGGGGCGCTGGAGAGCATGCTGCACGCCGGGGAGGACGCCCCTACCGTCACCGCGCTGGCCGAACGGGCGCAGTTGACCCGCCGTACCTGTGAGCGTTGGTTTACCAAGGTGGGTCTTCCCTCGCCCCGGATGGTGATGGTGCTGACCCGGCTGCTTTATGCCCACCGGCTGCTGCTCGACCCGGGCTACACCGTCGAGGACGTGGCGCTGAAGCTGGGGTACAGCAAGCCAAAGACGTTACAGATGCACCTGCGTTCGGTCTTCGGGCTTACAGCCGGCGAACTCCGGGTGTCGCTCTCCACTGAAGAGGCCTTGATGATCGTCACCGAGCGCTACCTGTCACCCCTGAGCCAGGTCGCGTCATGAGCGCCCGTATTCTCGTGGTGGACGATGAGCCATCGCTGCGCCGAACTCTGGAGCGCGCGCTCACCAACTATGACTACCAGGTTGTTGCGGTGGCCGATCCGCACTCGGCGTATCTGATGCTGGATGAGTCGAGGTTCGATCTGGTGCTGCTCGATCTCAGACTCCCACAGATGGCGGGAGACACCTTCTTCCTCGCCATTGTCCGGCGCTGGCCCCGACTGCTGGGCCGGGTCATCCTCATGAGTGGGGATCCACCGTCAGAGCACCCCGCCGATTGGCCCGTCGAGCTGAAGGGGTGTCCCATCCTGCCCAAACCGTTCACACTCGACAGTCTGGTGCAGCTGGTGGGGACGGTGCTGGCTCGAGCCGAGGCCCGGTCGGACCTTCGCGAGGGGAACGGACACGGATGAGCGCCGACTCTCCCTCGGATCCGCTCACCACCCTGCGAGAGTACCGGGCCCTCGCGCCCTGGGGGCTCCGGGACCTGGCCGCATTGGCAGGTGGGATTCTGGACGCCTCGGGCATAGTCCCGGTCAACGCAGCGGCACGGGCGAGACCGAGCGAGCGCACTATCCGCTTCTACGTGGCTCGGGGCCTGGTGAGTCCGCCCGATGGGCGCGGCACCGCCGCGGTGTATTCCTACCGTCACCTGCTCCAGGTGCTCGCCATCAAGCTGCGCCAGATGGAAGGTGCCACGCTGGAGTCCATGGTGAAGGAGTTTGCCGCCCTGACCGGCGATCTCATCGAGCGAAGAGCGGCCAGCGCCCTGGGCCCGGGGCTCCCGCCGCCCAGCCAGCTGCCACTGCTCCGTACGCCTGGGACCGGCCGCGGAAGGGTGGGACGGGCGGTGTTGGCCTGGTTAGCCCCGGTCGAAGGCCTGTCCGCGGTGAGCTCCACCTGCCGGCGCATCGCGGTGGCGCCTGGGGTGGAAGTCTTGATTGACGAGCAGCACCCGGCGTTGCGGCTCAACGGTGACAGCGCGATCATCGCGGAAACGTTGCGGCAGGCGCTGATGTCGGTGGTCGGGTTCGAACCGGTGGGCGTCCCGGAAGATGCAGCGCCGGATCATGGAGCGTGGAAGCGGTAAACCTCTCTCATGCAAGGATCCGACATGGTCACGATTGTCCTGCTGGCTGTCATCGCGGGGATCGTCTTGTGGATGGTCGGTGCGTACAATGGGCTCATCTCACTCAAGAACCAGGTCGTCAATGGCTGGAAGCAGATCGATGTGCAGCTCAAACGCCGCCATGATCTGATTCCCAATCTGGTGAACACGGTCAAGGGTGCGATGGACTTCGAACGCTCGACGCTGGACGCGGTGATCTCGGCCCGGAATCGCGCCATCGGAGCCACCGGCGTACAGCAGACGGCCAAGGCCGAGGGCGAGCTGACCCAGGCGCTGGGGCGCTTGTTCGCCCTCACCGAGGCCTACCCTGATCTGAAGGCGACCAACAACGTGGCGCAACTTCAGGAGGAGCTCACCAGCACCGAGAACAAGATCGGCTTTGCCCGGCAGCTCTACAACGACGTGGCAACCCAATACAACACCAGGCAGATGCAATTCCCCACCAGTCTCGTCGCCGGCCTGGCCAAGGCCTCTCCCGCGGAGCTTTGGGAAATCGAAGATGCGGGCGAGCGGGCAGTGCCGCTCGTGGATCTGTCGTCGAACAAACCCACCCGGTGAGCGACGACACCAACCTCTTCGCCCAACAGCAGTCGAACCGGCGGCGGTCCCAGTGGCTCGTCGCCGGTTTTGTTCTCTTCTTTGCCTGGGTGGGCTTCGGCGGCGACCTCGCGCTCTATCTCATGACTGCGGATGTCGGCCCCGATGCTTACCACCACCGCTTCCCCATCATAGGTGTCTTCAGCACCCTCGCTGCAGGGGCAATCTGCTGGTACTCCTGGCGCCACGGCGCCGAACGAGTGTTGTGGGCAACCGGGGCCTGGGAGCTGATCGAGCCGGCCACTCCGGAACAGAAACAGCTGGTGAACGTGGTGGAGGAGATGGCGATTGCCTCGGGACTGCCGCGGCCGCGAGTCTGGGTAGTCCCCGACGCCGATCCGAATGCATTCGCCACCGGCCGCGATGCCGCGTCCGCCAGCATTGCCGTCACCGAAGGTCTGCTGGCAAAGCTTTCGCGGGATGAGCTTCAGGCGGTGGTGGCCCACGAGATGGCGCACGTGCGGAATCTCGATGTGCGGCTGATGACGCTGCTGGCGGGAATGGTTGGAGCTATTGCCTTGATGTCCGATGGGATGGGGCGGATGATCGGGCGGGGCAGCGGGGCGGGTGCCCCCTGGGCGGGTGGGCGGCGGGGCAGTAGAAGCAGTGGCAAGGGCAACCCTCTCGCCATGGTGATTCTGGTGCTTTGGCTGCTCACCCTCGTGGTCGCTCCGGTCATCTCCCGGATTCTCGCGATGGCCGTGAGCCGGAAGCGGGAATATCTGGCGGATGCCACGGGGGCCCAGCTGACCCGAAACCCGATGGCCCTCGCGTCGGCACTCGAGAAGCTCGAAGGCGCCACCGCCGCCACTGGGTCGATAACCCGTGGGGCCGCGCACCTCTGCATCGTGGATCCATCGCCGGGGCTCATGTCGTCGAGGGAGGGGTTCCTGGCCGACTTCGTCGCGTCTCACCCGCCGATCCGGCAGCGGGTCGTTCGGTTGCGGGGAATGGCGTATCAGCAGGCTAAGCGGGAGACAGCCGGCGCACTATCTCCGCCGTAAAGGTTCCCGGGTCAAAGGGCAGGGGCACCACGTGGTCCGCTCCGGCCGCCGTGGCCGCCGTGCCGTCCCCAGCCACCAGCGCGACCAGCAGGTACTTCCGATCTTCCACGGTGACGAATCCACCCAACGGATGCGCGCCCGGCGTGCTGGCGCCGCCGGCGATCATTACGACCGTCACCCCGATCCGTGCCGCCGACGCCTGGAGCTCGGGGATGCTCCGACAGCGTTCGACCTGAAAGCCCGCACCGCGCAAGAGCAGCGAGACGATCCGGACCAGGTCCTCATCCGCCAGGTGCAACACGGCAGTACCGCGCTGCAGCATCGATACTTCGTAGTCTTTGCGCTCCAGATCCACCATGCGGACTCCCCGGAGGTAGTTCTTGCTCCGTATCTCCCGGAGCTTGCCGATCCGCTGGACGATGTCGCGGATGCGGCGGAGCGCCTGGCGGATGTCTTCCAGGCCCTGCTTCAGGGCCTCGGGCGGAGCACCAGGGTCGTTCAGCAGCAGCTCCACGTCGGCAAAGGCCGCCATGAGGGGGTTGTTGATCTCGTGGTGGAGGGTGACCGTCATCTCACCGACCGCCGCCAGGCGCTCGGCCCGAACCAGATCCTGTTCTGCCTCGGCCAGTGCCTTCCGCAGCTCGCGTCCCCGCCGTACCCGCTCCAGAATCTGGGGCAGCAGCTCGGTCAGCGCCGAGTCCTTGGCCAGGTAGTCGTCGGCGCCCCGGCGCAGCGCGGAGGCCACCAGTGATTCGTTGCCGTGGCCCGTGACCAGAACGACGGCCGGCGGCGCCGGGCGGGTACGGATGGCATCGAGCACGTCGAGGCCGCTGGTGTCCGGGAGCTGCTGATCGAGCAGCACGATATCGACACCCTCGAGCGACGCCAGGGCTTCACGCCCGGTTGAAACCTGACGCGCCGGCTCGTAGCCGTGCGAGAGGAGGACGTGCTGCACCAGCCGGCCCAGATCGGGGTCGTCGTCCACCAGGAGAATCCGGGGCAATGCCGGCTCAGCCATGTGCCGGCGCCGCGCCCGGGCGGAACCCCACACGAGCGAACTTTTCCCAGCCGGTCTTGCCCCGCCAGGCATCCCACAGTCCTCGGACCCGCCAGTAGAGGGTGAGCTGACGGTAGCCGAAGTTTTCCAGAACCGCATAGGCCAGCAGGATCAGAACCTCGCGCCGCCGACTGAAGGGCAGCAGATGGCGCTGCAGCCGGTCGGCGAGGCCATAGCGGAAGCGCCACGCGCCGACCAATACAGCGAGGATATTCACCAGCACCCCGTAACCCAGCGATGCCAGCAGGAAGGCCCACAGATAGGGATAGTTGAGCAGAGGGTAATCCAGGACCCTTTCCATGATCAGGAGAAACAGCAGGCAGAGGTACCCCGCTACCTCCACCAGCGGCCCGTAGTACTCGAACAGCCAGAAGGCAGGCAGGGCGAACCAGCCGATCCGGCCGTACTTGCGGCGCCACAGCATGGCCCGGTGATACCGTAGCGACTCGCGGAGGCCTCGATACCAGCGGCCACGCTGCTTGCGCAACGACTCGAACGATTCGGGGACCTCGGTCCAGGCCACCGGATGGGGCAGGAACACGATGCGACGGTTCGAGAGCTTGTCGAGCACGAAGCGGTGCAGCCGGACGATGATCTCCATGTCCTCACACACGGTACCGACCCGGCTGCCGACGTACTCCTCGGTGATCCGGTGCCTCAGAAACGGGGTGAGATACCCACCCGCCCGTATCACGGTTTCCTTTTCGAAGACCGCAAAGACCCCACTCAGGATCAGGATGGATTGCATCCGGTCGAGACCGGTGCGGGCGGTGGTGAACGAACGAAGGTATTCCACCATCTGGAACCGCGGTAACGACCGGTCCGGCAGCCCCACCCGCACCACCCGGCTGTTCCGGACGGTGCAGCCATTGGCGATAGCGACCTGGCCTCCGACCGCCACCACCCGCGAATCCTCCTGGATCACCCGCATCAGCTCCTTGAGCGCCCGCTGATCGAGGATCGAGTCGGCGTCGAGCGACACAAAGTAGGGCGCCGTGGCGGCGTTGATGCCGGCGTTCAGCGCGTCGGCCTTGCCTCCGTTTTCCTTGTCGATGACGATCAGGCGCATGACGCTTGACGGCAGGGGGACGGTGGCCTCGTACATAGCCCGGACCCTGCCGGTGCTGATGGCCGGCCGATACGGCACCTCGGTCCGACGGAGCCGGAATGCACGCTTGAGCCGGTCGAGCGTGCCGTCGGACGAGCCGTCGTTGACCACCATCACTTCGAACCTCGGATAGTCGCATTGGATGAGGCTGGTGACGCTGTCTACGATGGTCACCTCCTCATTGTAGGCGGGGACGATCATGCTGAGGGGCTTGGTGAGGTCTCCTTCATCGATGAGATCGAGATCCTCCACGAAGTGGCCCGCCACCCGGCGGCGCACCTGGCGGGCCGACAACCCGATCAGCCAGAGGGTGTACGTATTGTAGAGCAGGAAGTACAACAGAAATACCGGCTGCACCACCAGCGCGAGAACGATAAGGCCCCGGGTGAGCGTGTCGATCACAGCGAAGCGCCCCGCAGGCTCACTATCGAAACCTCCAGAGCCCCGCCTACCCGGTGACGGATGGAGGGCACCGGATCGGTCCGCGCCACCTCGCGGGCAACGTCATCTTGCAGCAGTGCCAGCGCGAGGGCCGCGGCGAGCCGCCGCTCCTCCGAAGCAGCGGTGCGGGCGGCCTGCCGGAGGCTGGGGAGATCGGCGCCTTCCTTGACTGCCTGGGCCGCAACCTCGGCGTCCAGCCCCGGGGGGAACGGAAGGGCAATTCCCTGGACCAGGCGGGCAACGTAGGCCGCCGCCCGCACGGTCATGTCAGGATCGGCTGCCAGGTGATCGAGTGTAGTGAGACCCGGCTGCCTGAGCGGGGCCGCCCGGCCCAGTACGAGGGCAACCTCCCGCCGGACGCCGGCGTCGGGGTCCTGGATCATGGTCTCGAGAAGATCGTACCGCTCGGCGGCCAACGCGGCTCCTGCTGACCCGCGCCGTACCGAAATCTCCGGATCAAGCGTAAGAGCCTCGAGCGACGCGGGGTCCGCTATATCGGGACGGTGACGCCAAAGATCGACGACAGCCGCCCGCACCTCGGGCGAGCTACTGCGCGCGAAAGGCGGCAGCAGGCCCGGCAGGTCCGGATGGACGATATGGCGGGCGATCCGGATGACCAGTACGGCCCGCTCGCTCTCCGGTGGCAGTCCCAGCGCGACCTGCGCAAACAGCGGAAAGTGCTCTACGGCGAGGCCGGCGGCGGCGGCTAGCACGGCAGGATCCTCTTCGGCTCGAAGCAGCTGGATCAGCCTGGCCAGCGCTCGGGCCGGGGCCACCCTGGTGAAGAGTGCCACCGCGGTCCGCCGTACCAGCACGCTGGGATCTCCGAGAGACCGGGCCCCGACGTTGAGCAGCTCCTCGGGATCGAGGAGATCGGCGGCCGCGTTCAAGGCGGCGGTGCGCACCTCCGGGGTTGGATCCTCGCGCACCATCCGAAGCAGAGCGCCGCGGCTTTGCTCGCCCTGAAAGGCCCGAAGGCTGCTGATCAGGCGAACCCGCTCTCCCGCATCGAGCATGCTCCTCGTGCCCCGCGCCAGCGATGCCTGGGCCTCCTCGTCGTCCAGCGTACCCAGGGCGCGAAGCTCCAGGTGTCTGCCCGGCGACAGCCGGCGGCGGAGCAGCCGGAAGCGGGGATCGCGTTTCAACCGCTCCCGCAGCAGCCCCCGCACAGCGGTCTGGTCCGGCATTTCTACTACCCGGGCCACGATGCTCTGGTCGTCGAACACCCCGGCTGCGAGCGCGGCTGCGGCTCGCACATTGGCCGGTTCGGCCCGCCGGCACGCCGCAATGAGCGCCTTCTCTCCCTCCGGCACCCGCAGCAATCCCGTAGCGAGCGCGGCCCGCTCCCGCACTAGAGGGGAAGGATCCTGTTCGAGCAGCGCGATCAGGTGCTGCCCGTACTGCTGTCCCTCGACCCTGTCGCAGGCGTCAATCGCGCTCGCACGAACGACGTCGGCCGGATCCTGAAGACCGACGCTCACTGCAGCCGCCGCGAGCTCGCCCTCGCGGCCGGACCGGCCAGCCCGTTCGACCGCTTCGATGGCAGCTGCCCTGACCGCAGGTATGTGGTCACAAAGAAGCCGCTGGAGCACCTGAACGGCTTCGGATGAACGCGATCGGCGCAGGGTACGAATCAGGGCCAGCTTGCTTTCCACGTCGGGAGAGTCGACCAGCGGGTCGATGAGGCCCGCCAGTGCCCCAAGGTCCAGCCGGCTGACCGCAACCGCGATCGCTTCGCTTACGTCTACAGACGGATCGGGGAAAGCCTGGAGCAGCACCGGCACCACCGATCGGTCGCCCAGCCCGCCTAGTGCGCGGGCCGCCTTGAGCCGTATGCTCGCTTCGCTGTCGCCCAGCGCATCGACCAGACTCGGCACCAGCGAGGTGAGTTTCGTATCGACGGCCGCCAGGACCGCGGCCTCCCGCACCATCGGGCTCGGATCGTTCAGCAGGCGGCGGATATCGGATTGGGCAGCCACCGCGCCGATAGTTCCCAGCGCCCGGGCGGCGGCGGCGCGCACCGTTGGATCCGGGTCGGTGGTTTGGGTCCGGAGCAACCCAATGATCTCAGGACCGCCGAGGTCCCCCACCAGACCGACTGCGGCGGCGCGGACCCGCTGATCCGGATCGGAGAGACCGCCGATGGCCGCGGGCAGCGCCTCCTGAAGGCTCAGCGAACGCAGCGTCCTGAATGCCAGCGCCCGGAGCGGCGCCTCGCTATCGCCGGAGGCGATCTGGAGGAGCTCGTCGACCATATCCCTGCGCTGTGCGCGTTGGGCAGCGGTAACCATCGCTTCGCGCACCTGGGGTGAGGGATGCTGGGCCAGCTCGGCCAAAACCTCACGCGTACCGGAGGTAGCAAACTTCACCAGGGTGTCGGACGCCTCGGGGACCCGGTCGCCGTTTTCGATCATGCGGACCAGGTTGTCGGCCACCCCCAGCCGCTCAAGAGCCACCGCCGCCCGGACCCGGATCTCCGAATCAGGGTCGTCCAGAGCCACGAGAAGCGGGCCCTCCGCCACCGACCCGATCTGCTCCAGCGCCTCGACACTGCGCATGCGAACCCACCAGGCCGGGTCGCCCAGGGCCCGCACCAGACGGTCGATGACCTCGGGGCCGCCGAACTGGCCCAACGCGGAGGCGATGCGTGCTCTGACGAATGGCGCCGGATCGGTGAGCAGATGTTCCAGCAGGTAGCCGACCGCGCGCCGGTCGCCGAGCCGGCCGAGGGCCGTCGCCGCCTTGCCCCGCACCTCGTCCTCCGGGTCGCCCAGCGATCGCACCAGTGACGGAAAGGCGCGCTGGGCGCGCACCTCGCCCAGCACATTAGCCGCCCAGGCCCGAGCGGGCTGTCGGCTGGAGTCATTGAGGACGGCGATCAGCGGATCAACGACCAGATCGCCGTGGCGGGTGAGGATGTCGGCGATGCGCGGAGCCAGCCAGCCCTCGGCCGTGGCCAGCGTGTGGATGAGCGGCTCGACGGCGCCCGGGTCGGCAATCCGGGCGAGGGCACGAAGGGAGACCTCGCGGACATCCGAATCCTCGGTCCGGGTTGCCTCGACGGTCTCCAGCAGCGCAGGAACCGCTTTGGCGCCGCCGACCCTACCCAGCAGCTCGGCGGCAAAGGCCCGATCGCGCCACTTCCGCGCTGAGCGGAGCTGGTCGACGTACTTGTCCACCAGCCCGAGCTGGTCGTAGGCCTCGAGCAGCCAGGTGGGACGTCCAATCGCGCTGCGGGCCTGCTCCTCCAGCACCGCTTCCAGGGCGTCGAGATCGCGGAGGGTGCTCATCTGGTGGATCGCCGGCCCGAGGAGCGCCTGCTCCCGGGATGCCAGATCGGTGACCAGATCCCGGTACAGTCCTTTTCGGGCGGCTAATCTGCGCTCAACGCGATCCAGATACCAGGTGTCAATAAGCCAGGCGAGAATTGTCAGCAGTCCCACGGCCAGCATGGCACCGGCAGCGATGAGAATGAGGTTCAACGCCGTCATGGGGCACCCGCAAGGCCGATCGGGTTCGGAGGCTGGTTCGGTGTATCTGCGAGGTCAGGCGCGTGCGTCGTCGAGAAAAACCAGCGTCTGCCGATGGGAGACGACCGCTTCGAGGGCTCGGTGGACAGCGGGGTCTACCACTGTACCAATAAGGTCCCGCATTCGATCGACCGCAACGTCGGGGGGCATCTTCTCCTGGTAGGGCCGGGCGGTGGTCAGGGCGTCGAAGATCTCTACCGCACCGACAATCCTGGCACCCAGGGGAATCTCCTCGGCCTTGAGCCGGTCGGGATAGCCCAACCCATCCCACCGCTCGTGGTGACTGCGCACGAATCCGATCACATCCTTGAGATGCACGAGCGGCGCCAGGATCTGCGAGCCTACCGTCACGTGTTGCTTGACGTGGTCGTACTCCTCTTCCGTGAGGGGGCCCTGCTTGTTGAGGATCTGCTCCCGGATGCCGATCTTGCCGATGTCGTGCAGCCGGCCGCCGGTGCGCACCGCCTCTACCAGCTCGTCACCGCAGCCGTGCTCCGCCGCCACCATGGCCGAGAGATCGGCAACCCTGGCCGAGTGCCCTCTCAGGTAGGGGTCTTTGGCTTCCAGCGCATTGACCAGCGCCTCCAGGGTCGCCACCGAGATCCGCTCCTGGTTGGCCTGCTCCACCCGCCGCTCGGCCACCCGCGTGGCAACCTCCTCCTTCAGCCACTGGTTGATCTGCTGGCCTTCGAGGAGGGTATGCCGCCGCTGCAGGGCATGGTGGATGGCCCGGCTCAAGTGGCCGAGATCGATCGGCTTGATCAGGTAGTCGAAAGCGCCGCGCTGCATGCAGAGCGCGGCGCTGGTCGCGTCGTTGACGGCGGTCAGCATGAGGAGTGCGATGCTGGGTTCGAGCTCCATGATCTGGGGTACCAGCTCTACGCCGCTGACGCCGGGCATGTTTACGTCCAGGAGCATGCCGGTGATCTTCTGGCGTTGGAGTACCAGCAATGCCTCCTCACCACTCGAGGCCGTGACAACCTCGTATCCCTGCTGGGTGAGAAACTTACGGAGCGCGTTGCGGATCGAGTCTTCGTCGTCTACCACGAGCAGCGTGATCGGCCCATCGGTCAGGGGCAAAGACTCCTCCACTCGGGCAACCTCCAGCATGGGCAGGCGCTCGCCTGCGGCCTGCCGCGTCTCGAGAGACGCGGTTTGAACGATTCCAAGGTATTGGGAAGGTAGGAGCCCGGCCAGACAGGGTCAAGAAAACAGGGCTACCAATAGCCCAGCTAATAGCTAATAGGCCATAGCCTTCATCCCACAAACTCCACCGTCACCTTCTCGGGGATTACCCCTGCCCCATAGCCCCGGTCGAGCAGCACCTGGACTGCCTGGCGCCCGCGCGGGCCATAGTCCACCGTCCACTGGTTGACGTACATCGCTACGAAGGCATCGGTCCGCTCATCCCCTATTCCGCGATTGTACTGCCTGGCATGGGCCAGGGCGGGCTCCCGATGCTCCAGGGCGTACACGATGCTGGCACGAAGGTCCCGGGCAATCTGGGCGGTCACCTCCGGGCCTAGATCGCGACGGACGGCATTTCCGCCGAGGGGAAGGGGGAGACCGCTGTCCTGGAGCCACCAGGCGCCCAGATCGGCCCACAGGTGCAGGCCGGAGTCGACGTAAGTCAGCTGGCCTTCGTGGATGAGAAGCCCGACCTCGACCTCGCCGCGGTGGACCGCGTCCTCGATCTGATCGAAGGGAACCGTGACGGTGATGCAGTCCGGCTGAAACAGTTGGAGTGCGAGGTACGCCGTCGTCAATTTGCCGGGCACCGCCACCCGGCGACCCTTGAGCGCGGCGCGCGGATCGGCCGGGCAGGGAAGCTGGGAGACCAGCCGGGGCCCATAACCGTCCCCCATGGAGGAGCCGGAGCCGAGTAGCGCATAGTCGCGCCAGAGATACGCGTAGGCGTGGATGGACACGGCGGTGACCTCCAGCTCGGCTCGCCGGGCCCGCTGATTGAGCGACTCGATGTCCGCCAGCTCATGGACGTAACGCAGGTCGCCGGTGTCGAGCTTGCCCTCCGCGAGCGCGTAGAACATGAATGCGTCGTCCGAGTCGGGGCTGTGGGCGACGTGGATGGTTCGGGACATAGAGCTCCATATCTGTACGCGAGGGAACGATGGAACGAAATGAACGAGGGAAGCCCCCGTTATCAACGTTCCCGCGTTCCCCCGTTCCCCCGTTCCGCTTCTCGCTTGAACTCGTCGAGTACGGGCTGATGCTCGAGGTACTCTGCCCGCTTGGCCCGCATTTCGGCCTCGTAGCTGGAGAGGAAGTCTCGCTGGGCCCGGGCGAGCGGAGCGGTATCGTTCAGCAACCGGGCCGCGGTGGCACGGATGACATAACCGAACAGGTGGCCCGGCGATTCCTGGAGGATAGTATCCGCCAGTGCGCGGGCGGCCGGAAAGTTTCCCACCTGCATCTGGAGCACGGCCGCGTGATACCGGGCGTCGGCGTCTCTGGTATCGAGCTGCTGATACGCTCCCAGCGCCATGGGGGTGAACCGCTCCACCTCGGCGGAGTCGCTCCGCTCCGAGGCCTGCGTGATCCGGTTGTACAGGCGGTCGAACCGCTCGCGGGGGGTCATGGCGCTGATATCAGGGGCCGGCCCGGTCGGGCCGCCGTTCGCCACAACACCGGCACTCGAGCCCGCGTTGGGCATGTTGGGGGCCGCGGGCTCGGAGGCATCACTCGAGACCTTGTACGCAATTCCAGCGACGAGTAGCACGCAAACAGTGCCGGCAACGAGCCAGGCCTTACGATCGGACGCGCCCGCATGGGGCATGCCGGCGGCGCCTCCCACCGGCTGACCGCAGCGATGGCAGAAGCGAGCCTGGGGCGAGAGCTCCGCCTGGCAATGGGCACAGGCTCGCCGGCCCAGGTTTGCACCGCACCCGCTGCAAAAGTTGCCCGCTGCCGGGGTGCCGCAGGTGGGACAGGAGACCGAGGTTGGAGAGGTCATGGAACGAGAAGCCTAAACGGTGAACGGTAAGCGGTAAACGGGGGCAGGTCCTCGACACGCCCTTACCTGAACCGGCCTCTCGCCTTTTCTTTCCGGTTCAGCGTGGAAAGGTCTAGAGTCAAGAGTCTAGGGCAATGGACCCTAGACCCTAGACCCTAGACCCTAGACCCTCGACCCTCGACCCTCGACCCTCGACCCTAGACCTATCGACGTTAAAGCGCGAGAACCGCATGACTCCAGCAAAACAGCGCCCGCCCGCCTCACCCGAACGTCCCAGCCTCCAGGGTTTCCCCGCCGACCTGGGCGACGCCGGTAAGA
>CAZASU010000061.1:0-3404 GCA_964487785.1 uncultured Gemmatimonadaceae bacterium
CCATGACCCGACTCCAGGTAACCACCCCCGAAGCCCTGCCCGAGGAGACCAGCGCCGATGCGGCGCTCCGGCCTTCCCGGCTGGACGAGTTCGTCGGTCAGACTCAGGTCAAGGCCTCCCTGCAGATCGCGATCGATGCCGCGAGAGCCCGGCAGGATACGCTGGATCACACGCTCTTCTTCGGTCCGCCGGGATTGGGGAAGACGACGCTCGCGATGCTCATGGCCCGGGAGATGGGGGTGCAGGTCCGCACCACCTCAGGCCCCGTTCTCGAGAAGCCGGGTGACCTCGTCGGCCTGCTCACGTCGCTCAAGGCGGGGGACATGCTGTTTATCGATGAGATTCACCGGATGAAGCCGGCCCTGGAGGAGTTTCTCTATTCGGCCATGGAAGACTTCCGCATCGACGTGCGAATCGGCGATGGCCCCAACGCACAGACCATCCCGATGACCCTGGAGAAGTTCACCCTGATCGGTGCGACTACACGGTTCGGGCTCCTGACTCCGCCAATGCGGGCGCGCTTCGGCATTGTCGAACGGCTCGGATTCTACCCGCCAGACGACCTTCAGCGCATCGTGATCCGATCGGCGGCAATACTCGGCGTACCGGTTGAGGTGGAAGGGGCCGCGGAAATCGCGCGACGCAGCCGGGGAACCCCCCGGGTAGCCAACCGGCTGCTGCGCCGGGTTCGCGACTATGCCGAGGTCAAGGCGGATGGACGGATCTCGGGCCCGGTGGCGGATGCGGCGCTTGGTAGGCTCAACGTAGACGAGTTCGGGCTCGACGATATGGATGCCCGGATCCTCACCACCATCATCGAGAAGTTCGGCGGCGGTCCGGTAGGGCTCGGCACCGTGGCGGTTGCCGTCGGAGAGGATGCCGGCACGCTCCAGGATGTGTACGAGCCGTACCTCATCCAACAGGGTTTCCTCCAGCGCACCCAGCGGGGACGCTGCGCCACTGCCCTCGCTTACCGTCGCTTTGGCCTCACCCCCCCGGCAGGACAGGCCACGATCTTTGACGCCTGATCTTCTCCGCACTGCCGACTTCGAATACCAACTCCCGCCCGAGCTCATCGCCCAGGAGCCGCTGACCGATCGAACCGGCAGCAGACTCCTGGTCATGCTACGGAACGACCGCCGGGAGGGGCCGCAGGATCGGCGGCACGCCCCCAGGGTGGGCGTGCTGCCGCGCCGGGTGAGCCTGCTGGGAGAGCGGACCCCCATTGGGGCATCGGCGGTGGTGGACTCGCTCTTCACCGAGCTGCCCTCGCTCATCCCTCCAGGCGACCTCCTGATCCTGAACACCACGAAGGTTCGCCACGCTCGCCTGCTCGGTAAGCGGCCCTCGGGGGCCCCGGCCGAAGTCCTCCTCATTCATCCCGGCGCCGGGGATACCTGGGTCGCCATGGGCAAGCCGGGGACGGCCCTTCAGCGTGGCAAGCGGATCGAGCTCGGTCCCGAGGCCTGGGTCGAGACAGTGGAGGTCCTGCCCGATGGAAACCGGCTGGTGCGCTTCCTCGGTATGACCGCAGAAGATGCCATGACGCGGTATGGCCGGCTGCCGTTGCCGCCCTACATCGCCCGGACCCCGACCGAACTCGATGAGTCGCGCTACCAGACGGTCTACGCCCGGGTCGAAGGGAGCGTGGCTGCTCCAACGGCGGGCCTTCACTTCACCACCGCGTTGCTGGATGACCTCTCCGCCGCAGGCGTGGTCGTGGCCGGCCTCGACCTCAAGATTGGCCCCGGCACTTTCAAGCCGGTCGAGGTTGAGGATCCCTCCCAGCATGCTATGCATCCGGAGCCGTATGAGATCCCCACTCGCCTCGCCGCCCTGGTGGAGCGGGTCCGGGAGGACGGGGGACGGGTGTGGGCGGTGGGGACTACCGTGGCGCGGGCACTCGAGAGCGCCGCGCGCGAAGATGGGACCATCGTCGCTGGACGAGCTGAGACCAGCCTGATGATCACCCCGGGATATACTTTTCGAGTGGTGGATCGCCTGGTTACCAACTTTCACCTGCCGCGCTCGACCTTGCTCATGCTGGTGAGTGCCTTTGCCGGGCGCGAGCTCACGCTGGCCGCGTACCGGTACGCGGTGGCACAGCGCTATCGGTTCTACTCCTATGGTGATGCCATGGTAATCATGTGACCCGGAGCGGGTTGTGACCTTTTCCAATCCGGCCGGCGCTGCGGCCGCCGCCGCGCAGACCTATGTGCGCGCGCTACTGGACGTGCTCGGCCGGCGCGATCCCGTGGAGGTGCTCGACGAGCTGCTACCCTGGCTGGCCGAGCGCATTCGGGGCCTGGATGATCCCACGCTTCGCCGCCCGGAGGCGCCGGGAAGTGGTCGGTCATCGAGGTGGTGCAGCACCTGGCCGACTCCGACCTCGTGTTCAGTTACCGCCTCAAAATGATGCTGACCGAGGATAGGCCACCGCTGCTGGGGTACGACCAGGATCGTTGGGCCGGGGAGCTCCACTATCGCGAGGTGCCCCCCGAGCTGGCGCTGGACCAGTTGCGCAGCATGCGCACCGTGAACCTCCATGTCCTCGGAAGGCTGTCCCCGTCCCAGCTCGAGCGGGTAGGCCTACACAGCGAGCGGGGGCCGGAAAGCGCCGGCTTTCTGCTGCAGCTCATGGGGGCCCACGACCTGGTTCACCGGCGCCAGATCGACCGCATCCTCTCGACCGTTGCCGCCCGGGGATGACCCCCGAGACCTGATGTTTGAATTCCGGATTCAGAGCACCGACGGCCTGGCTCGCGCCGGCACGCTCACCCTTCCCCACGGCGAGGTGTCAACGCCGGCCTTCATGCCGGTAGGCACCCACGCCGTCGTTCGCGGTCTCAGCGCCAACGATGTACGCCGCACCGGCGCCCAGATAATCCTGGGCAACACCTACCACCTGCACCTCCGGCCCGGGGAAGCGGTGATCGAGCAGATGGGTGGCCTGCATCGGTTCACGACCTGGGACCGGCCGATGCTCACCGATTCGGGTGGCTTTCAGGTGTTCTCGCTTCAGGGGCTTCGCCGCATCGGCGAGCACGGAGTAGAGTTCCAGAGCCACATCGATGGAACCAGCCGCACGCTCACGCCGGAGCGCGCCATGGAGATCCAGTGGCAGCTGGGCGCCGATATCGCGATGGCCTTCGACCATGTCGTGCCGGGCCAGTCGTCTCCCGCAGCCGCATGCGAGGGCATGGAGCGGACCCTCCGCTGGCTGGATCGGTGTAGGGCGAGGCACGGGGAGCTGGCGGGGCAGCGGGGCGGCGGGGCCGCAGGGCAGCGGGGCAGCGGGGCAGCGGGACAGCAAGAGCACACCAGCGACGTCACAGAGACAAATCAAACTGCCCCGCAGACCCTCTGGCCCATCATACAAGGCGGCAGCCACGACGAGCTGCGGC
>CAZASU010000061.1:3504-12515 GCA_964487785.1 uncultured Gemmatimonadaceae bacterium
GCCCCGCAGACCCTCTGGCCCATCATACAAGGCGGCAGCCACGACGAGCTGCGGCTCCGTTCACTGGAAGGCACCCTCGAGCGAGGCCCCTGGACCGGCATCGCCATCGGAGGCCTGTCCGTGGGTGAGCCGAAGCCGGTCATGCACCGCATCCTCGAGCACCTCGAGCCGAGCCTGCCTCGGGAGATCCCCCGTTATCTTATGGGCGTGGGGTTCCCGGCTGACCTGCTGGAGGGAATAGCCAGAGGAGTCGACCTGTTCGACTGCGTTGCGGCCACGCGAAACGGCCGCCACGGCACCGCGTGGCTGCCGAGCGGGCGGGTGAATGTACGGGGCGCGGCGCTCAAGGGGTCAACCGAGCCGCTCGACCCCACCTGCGACTGCGAGACCTGCACCACGTACCCCCGGGGATATCTGCGGCACCTGTTTGTGGTGGAGGACATGCTGGGTCTGCGCCTGATCTCGATTCACAACATCCGGTTCCTGGTCCGGCTGGGCGAGCAGGCCCGCACCCACATCCGGAACGGAACGTTCGACGGCTGGAGCCGTGAGTGGCTCGGCCGCCACTATGCTCGAGGAGACTGAGGCACCTGTGAACCCGTCATTGCTGGCAATTCTGACGCAGGGACTGAGCAGCAGCACCGGGGGCCTTTCTGTTCTGGTCCTCCAGATGGCCGCCATCGGCCTGGTGTTCTACTTCCTCATCCTGCGTCCCTCGGGGCAAGCCCGGAAGCGGCACGCGGAGTTACTGGCCAAGCTCAAGAAGGGAGACGAGGTGATGACCGGCGGAGGTATTATCGGCCGGGTGAAAGACATCAAGGAGGTCGAGACCGACGGCACCAAGGAAGTGCGGGTCACCGTGGAGAGCGGAACCGCCACCGTCGTGGTGGAGCGATCGCGGATCGTCCGGGTGGGTAACTCCGCCCCATCGGGTGCGCCGCCGGCATGAGCCTGCTTCCGCTCCATCTCCTCGGCTCGCCGCTGCTCCGGCAGCACAGCGCCGAGGTGAAGATCGTTGATGACGAGATCCGCCGACTGGTCGCCGACCTGTTCGAGACGATGGATGCCGCCAAGGGAGTCGGACTTGCCGCCAACCAGGTCGGCGTCGCGCGCCGGGTGGCGGTGGTAGACGCCGATGGCGACCGGTTCGTCATGATCGACCCAACCATCATCGACGCCGAGGGCCGCTCCACTGCCGAGGAGGGGTGCCTCTCGATCCCGGAGATCTACGGAGACGTCGCCCGCCCGGAACGCGTGGTCATCGACGCGCTCGATCAGGACGGAACCCGCTATCGAAAAGAGGCGACGGGGCTCAAGGCCCGGGCCATCCAGCATGAGATCGACCATCTGGACGGCATCCTTTTCCTCGACCATCTGAGCCTCCTCAAGCGCGGCATGCTGCTCTCGCGCTGGCGCCGGGAGCACAAGGACGACACCGGCTACACCAAGGAGGTCCAGGCGGCGTCTGCCCGGTCGGAGTGATGAGGATCGTTTTCTTTGGAACTCCGGTCTTCGCCGTGGCGTCGTTGCAATCGCTGCTGCACGAGCGCTTTACCGTGGCCGGTGTGGTCACCCAGCCGGATAAGCCGCAGGGACGGTCTCGCTCCGAGTTGATTCCTCCTCCCGTCAAAGTCGCGGCCCTGGCGGCGGGAATCCCCGTTCTCCAGCCGGTGCGCCCGGTGGGAGATGTTTTCGCCACCAGTCTTCGGCGCCTCGAGCCCGACCTCGGCGTCGTGGTGGCCTACGGCCACATTCTCCGGCCCGACGTCCTCTCGGTTCCGCCCCGCGGCATGATCAACGTCCATGCCTCTCTCCTGCCTCGCCATCGCGGCGCCGCCCCGATCCAGCACGCCATACTCGCCGGCGATCGAGAGACCGGAATCAGCATCATGCAGATGGAGGAGGGACTCGACAGCGGCCCGGTGCTGCACCACGTCGTGACACCGATCGGCGCCGACGAGACGGCCGGTGCGCTGGCCGGCCGGCTGGCCGACCTCGGCGCGGCCGCCCTGGTCGAGGCGATTTCCCTCTGCTCCAGCGGGGTCGCCCGCCCCCAGCCGCAGGACCATGCGCACGCCACCTACGCTCCCAAGCTCGACCGCGAGCAGGCTCACCTGGCCTGGCAGCGGGACGCGGCAGCGTTGGTGCGGCAGATCCGCGCCTTTGACCCCGCACCGGGGGCGTGGACCGACCTGAATGGGGGTACTTTGAAGCTGTTCGGTGCCAGCGTGGCACCGGGCTCGGGAGAAGCGGGAACCGTTCTCGAGACCGGCGGGCGGCTAGTGGTCGCCGCGGGCAGCGGCGCGGTCGCGGTGTCCGAGGTACAGCTGGCCGGCAAGACCCGGATACCGGTCGAAGCCTGGCTGCGCGGACGGGGCGTAGCGGTCGGCCAGCGGCTCATATGAGACCGTTGCCGCGGGTGCACGCCTTCACCGATCGCACGATCCTGTCGGCCCCCGACTTCGGCATCCGTGCCGCCGCCATTGCGGCCGCTGGAGCCGCCGTGGCGCTGCACGCCCGCGATCGCGGCGGCCCAGGGGCACTCCTTGCCGCCAGCGTCCTGCGCATGGTCGCGCTCGCCCGCCCCCCCGAAGCCGCGGTCTTCGTGAGCGGCCGGCCCGATATCGCCGCGGCGAGCGGAGCGCATGGAGTTCAGCTCGGTAACGGCGACCTTGCGCCGGCCGATGCGCGGCGGGTACTACCGCACGGCTGGATCGGGCGTTCGGTGCACGGCCTCGAAGAGGCCAGGGCAGCCATAGAGGAGGGCGCCGATTTCCTCGTGCTCGGCAGCATCTACGAAACGCCCAGCCATTCCGGGCGCCCAGCGGTGGGCACCGGGCTGCTACGCGAGGCGGCGAGACTTGGCCGGCCCGTGATTGCCATTGGCGGCATCACACCGGAGCGCGCCCCGGAGCTGAAGGCCGCGGGGGCCTACGGGGTGGCCGCAATCCGGGCGCTCTGGCAGGCCGACGACCCCGCCGCGGCGACGCTCTCCCTGCTGGCGCCTTGGGTGGAGCACACGTGAACGAGCTCGAGATCATGGTGAATGGGGAGCCTCGGCGGGTTCCGGGGCCCGCTACCGCCGCCGACCTGCTGCGCCACCTTGGACTCGACCCCCGCACAGTGGTCGTGGAAGTGAATCGCAAAATTGTGCGGCGGCCTCAGTTGAGCGACACCGCCCTGGCCGAAGGGGACGCGGTGGAGCTGGTGCACTTCGTAGGAGGAGGATGATTCCGCTCACCGCTCACCGCTCACCGCTTCCGCTTATCTTTCCAGTATGACCACAGTTCACGCAGAACCTGCCACCGGCTCGCTGCTGACCATCGGCGGCCGGGCTTTCCGCTCCCGTCTCATGGTGGGGACCGGGAAGTACCGAAATAACGGCGACATGGTGCGCGCCATCGAGGCCTCCGGGGCCGAGATCGTCACCGTGGCGGTGCGGCGGGTGGATCTCGATCGGACCAAGGATGAGGGGATTCTCTATCACCTGAGTCCGGATCAGTACTTCCTCCTGGCCAACACCGCCGGCTGTTACACCGCGGACGAGGCAGTGCGATACGCCCGACTCGCCCGCGAGGCGGGCTTCAACGAGTTCGTAAAGCTGGAGGTCATCGGGGACCGCGAGACCCTGCTGCCCGACACCGAAGGCCTGCTGACGGCGGCTCGCGAGCTTGCGGGTGAAGGGTTCAAGGTGCTCGCCTACACCAACGACGACCTGATTACCGCGTTGCGGCTGGAGGACGCAGGGTGTGCCGCAGTGATGCCCCTGGCCTCCCCTATCGGCAGCGGCCTTGGATTGCTCAACCCGTACGGGATCCGCACGATCAAACGGCGCTTGTTGGTGCCGGTGATCGTCGATGCCGGCGTTGGAACCGCTTCGGATGCGTGTCTCACCATGGAGCAAGGCGTGGACGGGATCCTCATGAACACGGCACTCGCCGAGGCGCGGGATCCGGTCGCCATGGCTACCGCCATGCGCCTCGCGGTGGAGGCCGGGCGCCAGGCGTTCCTCGCGGGCCGCATGCCTAAGCACGAAGTGGCGATGCCTTCCACGCCCAACACTGGAATGCTGGAGTAGAGGGCACGTGGTGAAAAGCATTGTGCCCCGCTCTTCGGGTATCGATTCGCGGCGAGCGGCTCTCAGTATCCTGGAGCAGGTGCGAGCCGGAAGGCCGTTTGACCTGGCGCTGGATCGAGGGATAGCAAACCTCGCGGAGCCTGATCGGCGTCTGGCCCATGAGCTCGCTGCGGGAGTGCTGCGCCAACGTAGCGTGCTGGACTCCCACCTCGCCCCGCTGGTGCCTCGCGGCTGGTCGAGCGTCGCTCCGGAGTTGCAGGACATCCTGAGACTGGGTGCCTATCAGCTCACCAGTCTCGATCGGGTCCCGAGCCACGCGGCGGTCGATACCAGCGTAGAACTGGCAAAGGAGAACGGCGGAGTCAGGCCGGCTGCATTCGTGAACGCCGTCCTGCGCCGCTTAGCCGCTACGGAGCCTCCGGCCCCCACCCTGGCCGGTGACCACGCCGAGCGACTGGCCGCCGAGCACTCCCACCCTGTCTGGCTGGTGCGCCGCTGGGTGGAGCTGTTCGGGGCCGGGGCAACCGAGCGCCTGGTTCGCTGGAACAACACTCGTCCCCGGCTGGTGCTGCAGCCCGCCCGTCGAGATCTCAGGACGCTGGCGGAGCGCTGGCGTGCTGCGAGTATCGAGGTAGAGGCCGCTCCATACGGCGCCGGACTGGTCACCAACCTGACCCGACCTTCCGACCTCCCCGGATTTGGAGACGGCGACTTCATCGTGCAGGACCCCGCCCAGGCGCTCCTTGGGTGGTTCGCTGACCCGGCGCCGGGCACCGTCGTCTACGACGCCTGCGCGGCGCCTGGCGGCAAGAGCATCGCGCTTGGTCGGCAGGCGAAAGCCGTGCTGGCGGGCGAGGTAAGCCCCTCCCGCGCCAGGCGGCTGGCCGAGAACGTCCTCCGGGCAGGAAGCGGACGGGAACAGGTCATCGTCGCCGACGCCAGGCAGCCGCCGATACGGCGAGCGGATGTTGTCCTGGTCGACGCGCCGTGCCTCGGTACCGGCACCTTCGCCCGCCATCCCGACGCGCGCTGGCGGGTGACCCCGGAGGCACTGGGATCGCTCGCGCGCCTCCAGGCTGAGCTGCTCGAGCGAACCGCGGCCCTCGTGCCGCCGGGAGGACTGCTGGTTTACTCGACTTGCTCGCTGGAGCCCGAGGAGAATCGTGCTCAGGTACAACGCTTCCTGGCCGGCCACCCCGACTTCCACCGGGAGCCCACGGACGCGGTTCCACCTGAACTGCTCTCACCGGAGGGAGACTTGATGGTTTTGCCCCATCAGCACGGCATGGACGGCGCCTTTGCGGCCCGCCTCCGCCGGAGCCCATGAGAGCACGACGCCACACCACATCCGGCGTTCCGTTCCTGGAGTCGGGTCCGTGGCGTGGGTTCCTCCGCGACGTCGGGCTGATCGTCCTGACGTTCGTCATCGGCTATGGTGTCTCGGTACTATGGCTCTCGCCAGGGTCGGTCTTCACCAAGGACCATTCGCTTCCGCGGGTTCTCGGGCTGACCGAGGTGCAGGCACGGAGCAAGTTGACCGAGCTCGGCTTCCGGCCGCGGCTCGACGGCGAGCGGCAGAACGACACGTTCTCCCGCGGCACGGTCATCTGGCAGGATCCTTCCCCCGGCACGGTGCTGCCACCCAACAGTGCGGTTCAGCTCGTCGTCAGCGCCGGGCCCTCGCTCGTTGCGGTGCCTGACGTGATCGGATTCAATCTGCCGCAGGCCACCAAGATCTTTTCAGCCGCGGGTGTGCGAGTGGGCTCGGTTGACACGGTGGCGGGGGATGAGCGCGGTGTCGTGCTGGCCACGCGGCCGGCGGCGGGCGTAGGGCGTCCCCGCGGCGCCCCGATCGCCCTGGTCATCAGCCGCGGACCGGAGCCGGCGCCATGACCGTCAGGATCGCACCCAGCGTTCTAAGCGCCGACCTGGGTCGGCTACCGGAGCAGATCGAGCGCGCCGCGGAAGGCGGCGCCGATTGGTTGCATGTTGACGTGATGGACGGGCACTTCGTGCCGAACCTGACGTTCGGTGCCCCTCTGGTTCGCGCGTTGAGACGGCTGACTAGCATGCCCATCGACGTCCACCTCATGGTGGAGCGTCCCGAGCGCTATCTGGGCGAGTTTGCCGATGCGGGTGCCAGCGTGTTCACCTTCCACCCCGAGGCCACGGTGCACGTACAGCGGCATCTGGCCACGGCCCGGGAGCTAGGCATGGTGGCCGGCCTGGCCTTGAATCCGTCCACCCCGGTGGCCCTGCTGGAGGAAGTCATCGACGATGTCGAGCTGGTATTGGTGATGTCGGTGAATCCCGGCTACGGCGGCCAGTCCTACATCCCACAATCCAGCGACAAGATCCGCCGGACCCGCGCGCTACTCGACCGGCGTAATTCGCGGGCCGCGTTGGAAGTGGACGGCGGGATCACCACGGCCACGATCGCCGAGGCGTGGGGCGCGGGGGCCGACACATTCGTGGCGGGGACTGCGGTATTTGGAGTGGCCGATCCCGCGCAAGCCGTGCGTGACCTCAAGCAGCAGTGCGCCGTGAAGGTGTGAGCCAGGCCATGTCGAAGCAGTGGATCGTGGTGGGTGCGGTCGTTGCGGGGCTCGTGCTCGGTGCTCTCGCCCTGGCCAAGTTCGGACCCGAGGTCGGTCGGGTCGAGGTGGGCACCAAGGCTCCGGATTTTCGCGCCATCGATCTGGCCTCTGGAGATTCGGTCTCGTTTCGCGAGCATTACGACGGGACCGTCACCCTGGTCAACATCTGGGCGACCTGGTGCCTTCCCTGCCGGGTCGAGATGCCTGCCATGGAGCGCGTATACCGGGAGCTCGCGCCACGGGGATTCAAAATTGCCGCCGTGAGCATCGATGAAGGCAGCCCCGACGATGTGCGCGCATTCGGGCAGGAGCTCGAGCTGAGCTTCGACCTGCTCCAGGACCGCAGCACGGCCGTGCAGCAGATCTTTCAGACCACCGGTGTGCCGGAGAGCTTCCTGATCAACAAGGATGGGGTCATCGTCAAGCGAATAATCGGGGCGCACGACTGGAGCTCTCCGGTCAACCGCGCACTGGTCGAGCGTCTTCTGGACGACACCGGCCGGTAACCGTGGCTGAGTGGATCCTCGGGATCGAAACCTCCTGCGACGAGACATCCGCCGCCGTGGTGTGCGCGGAGGACGGCCGGTCCACACTTGCCTCGCTGGCGATCCTCTCCCAGGACGTGCATCGGATCTTCGGCGGGGTCGTTCCTGAGCTGGCCAGCCGCGCGCACGTCCAGGCGATCGCGCCTGTCGTCGAACGCGCACTGGCGGACGCCGGGATCGGCTTGCCTCAGCTGGATGGCGTGGCGGTCACCGCCGGGCCAGGGCTGATCGGAGCGTTGCTGGTGGGGGTGATGTACGGGAAGACCCTGGCGTTCAGCGCCGACCGGCCGCTCATCGGGGTCAACCATCTGGAGGGCCACCTCTTTGCCCCAACTCTGGAAGACCCGGAGCTGGAGCCTCCGTTTATCGGGCTGCTCGTGAGCGGCGGCCACACGATGCTCCTGGATGTCCCGGCCTGGGGCGAGTACCGGCTGCTGGGGCAGACGTTAGACGACGCCGCGGGCGAAGCGTTCGACAAAGTGGCCAACCTCCTCGGGCTGGGCTACCCTGGAGGAGCGCCGCTGGAGCGCCTGGCCCGTGAAGGCCGCCCCGATCGTTTTCGATTCCCCCGCCCAATGCTCCAGGAGCTGGATCGCGACGGACCGAACCGCTACGCCTTCTCCTTCAGCGGTCTCAAGACCGCTGTCCTGCGCGCGGTACGCCCGGGCCAGAACCTCACGGATCCCAGCCAGGCGATGGACGACCGGGCCGACTTGGCTCGCGGCTTTCAGGACGCCGCCATCGACGTGCTGGTGGCCAAGACGGCGCACGCGGTCCACTCGGCCGGCTACACCCTGGCCGTGGTGGGCGGGGGCGTGGCTTGCAACCGAGCGCTGGTGGCCGCTCTGACGGACCGGCTGGCAGGACAGGCACGGGTCAGCGTAGCTTCCCCGCGGCTCAACACCGACAACGCGGCCATGATCGGGGCCGCCGGAGCGTGGCGGCTCGCCCGCGGCGAGCGGAGCGGCTGGGACCTCGAGCCGCGCGACGATCTGCCGCTTCCGGGCCTCGTGTCCGCCTTTCACTCGATGGGATCCAAGTCATGACGGTTCACCCGTTCATCATTCACCTCGGACCACTCGAGGTCACGGGCTACGGCATCATGCTGATGGTCGGCTTCCTCATGGGCGGCTGGTTGATTGCCCGACAGCTCCGCGAGGCCGGCCTGAAGGACGACTACGCCGCCGACATGGTCGCCGCCGCTGTCATCGGTGGCATCATCGGAGCCAAGCTGTGGTATGTGGCCCTCACCGGAGATCCCGGCGCGCTCCTCTCTCGTGGCGGCCTGGTCTGGTACGGCGGGTTCATCGGTGGCGCGCTGGCCGTGATCCTCAACAGCTGGCGCCTGGGAATACCGCTCCGCTGGACCATGCAGCTGGGGGCGCCGGCGCTGGCGGCGGCGTATGCCCTGGGCCGGGTGGGCTGTTTCCTGGTTAACGACGACTATGGGCGGCCGACCGATCTACCGTGGGGGGTCAAGTTTCCCGAGGGCCTCCCTCCTTCGACCGCTGAAAATCTCAAGCACCTGTTCGGGATTCCCACTCCGGAGGGGCTCGACCCGGCCACGGTGCTCGCGGTTCATCCTACCCAGCTCTATGAGGTCGCGGCAATGTTGGTGGCCTTTGCCGTGCTCTGGTCCCTCAGGAAGAATGGCCGGCCGGTCGGCTGGCTGTTCGGCCTCTATCTCGTGTTTGCCGGCATCGAGCGGTTTCTGGTGGAGATCCTCCGGGCTAAGGACGACCGTTTCCTGGGGCCCTTCACCCTGGCTCAGCTGACCAGTGCGATCATCGT
>CAZASU010000062.1:0-12159 GCA_964487785.1 uncultured Gemmatimonadaceae bacterium
CCGCGCCTTCGCCTCCGTGAAGCGCCCAGGCGGCGTGATAGCTGAAACCGGGGACGTCGCAGTAGCGCCACCTGAGGTACTGTAGAGTTGGTGCCGTCGTGAGCCGCTGGTCCCCGTCGGGAAGTTCGTCGAGCAGAGCCCCCAGCTCCGGCTGGTCCAGCAGCTGTGCCACCGACGTCAGACCCGGCCGAGTCACTTCTGGCGGCTGACTGGATCCGCCCGTTCGGTTCACTAACGCCCGAGCCAGCCGCACCGGCCTCAATGGGGCGACCCACATTGACACCCGTCCCAGGCTGGTCCATCCCATCTTCAGATAGCCCGGCCTGCTCTGCTCGTTCGGCGTGTTGAACACGAACGCGGCGCCCTCCTGCTCCATCTGCTTCACCAGCGCGAGCGTGAGTCGAGAGAAGATGCCTTTGCCTCGCCAGCTCGGATGGGTCGCGGTATCCACTGCGCGAACGGCGGAGACCACCTTGCCTCCGGAGCACCAGCTCCATCGCATGAATACCCGAAGTCCAACCAGCTCTCCGTCTGCCTCCGCGAGAAGGCAGGGCGAGGGGCCAAACGGGCTCTGCACATGCTTCCACGACCAGAAGCCCGGATCACTGGGTACGAAGCCCGACCCCAGACTCTTCCTGACCAGTTCCAGGATTGGAGACAAGTCCGCCGGCGTCGCGCTGCGAACCCGAAGCTCATCCGGCATGTCGATGCTGCTCCACTACCTCGGTGTACGTCGCTTCCACGCGCCGAACCATCTGTCCCAAGCTGAAGCGCGATTCGACAATGTGACGCGCGGACTGCCCCCGGGACCGCAGACCCGCCCTGCTGGCCAGGAGACTGCTGGCGGCGGCAGCCAGGAGGTCGGGTCGCCCTGGCTCAACCAGCATGCCACAGTCCCCGGCACCGACCACCTCGGGAATGCCGCCAACCGCTGTGGCCACCACGGCGCACTCCATGGCCATGGCCTCGAGCAGCGCGATCGGTAATCCCTCGACCTGCGAGGAAATCATGTACACGTCCATCGCCGCGAGATACGGACGGACATCGTCTCGAAGACCGGAAAGGTGCACGGTGGCCCCGAGACCGAGCGTGGCGACCAGCTGAGTTATGTGCTCGCGGAGTGGTCCGTCGCCTACCAGCACGAAGTGCGCGTCCGGATGGCGTTCCTGCAGCAGCCGGGCGGCCTCCAACCAGTCCTGGAGGCGCTTCACCTCTCGAAAACCCGCAACGGTACCGATCACTGGAGCGTCACTCGGGATCCCCAGGCTGGCACGGATGCGGTCCCCTTCCGGCCTGTTGCGCCGGAATCGCCCGGTATCCACCCCGTTCAGGATCACGTCTACGGGGACGTCAGTATCCACCCAAGCTCGGATCGAATCAGCGACTCCTTGGGACACCGCGATCACACGATCCTGCCACTTCCAGGTAAGCAGATTCAGCCGGCGGGGGAGCCGGCGGTACACCTCCATGACGCTGTGCTCGGTATAGACCACTGGAACACCGGCCAGGCGTCCGGCCACGCGGCCGACGACGCCGGCGACCGGCAGGTGACAGTGAAGAACGTGCACGCCGTGGCTGCGGAGGTGAGCGGCGACACGGCCGGCAGAAAGTGCAATGGCCACGCTGGTGCCGGCCCTGAAGCAGGTGACGTCCGCGCCGGCCGCCTTCAGGCATGGCGCCACTGCATTCTTCCCCGGGAGCAGGTACCCGTAGGCGTACTCGAACCGCTGCCGATCAGCGAAGCGGATCCCCTCAGCCAGGAGCATCTCCGCCCCACCGCGGCCGAGGCCCTTGATGAGATGAAAGACCCGCAGCCGTTGAGTCATGCGCCCAACTCATTGGTCGGTACATCCACCGGCCACTGCCGCCGCCGGATCCGCTGGGCGAGGGCGACGATGGAACGCTCGAGACGGAAGTAGAGCCTGCCGAGTCGCAGGAAGATTCCATCAGAAATCGGCACCAGCAGAGCGAGGGTCGTGATCTTGTCCCGCAGGCTGGCCGCGGACCAGTGTTGGGCCGCGAACCGGAGATAGCGTACGAAGTGCTCGTTCCGGCCTTCGGTCTCACGGGTCCGGCAGGCGAAGATCACGTAAGTCCGGGCTAGGGTGCGGCCAGCGACCGTCCCCCCATGGCGCCTCATGAACCGCTCCGTCGCCACATGATTCATGGTGGAGCTCATCCGCCGTTCCGCATTGGCGTGCATGATGACGGTGCTGCTCGGCTCGCAGGCGAACCTGAATTTCGCGCTGAATCGGATGGCGAGGTCCCAATCCTGGTGCTTATCGAGCGTCTCGTCGAAGAGGATCTCGCGCAATGAAGCCGTCCTGAACACAAAGGTGCTGGTCCTCGCATCACCGCGGATGGAGGAGAGGATATAGTCGGCCATGGACAGGTCCGGCGGACGTTCGATACAGCGATACTCGAATGGCGAGCTGCGGCGGGCTATGTAGAACGATCCGAACACCCCTTCCGCCCCGTTCGCGCGGGCGAACTCCAGCTTCCGAGCCAAATGATCGGGTAGCCATTCATCGTCCGAGTCTAGAAAGGCGATGTAGTCGCCACGCGCGGCGAGGATGCCGCTGTTGCGGGCGGCGCCCCCGTTCCGCCGCTCGGCATGACGGAGGTACACGATGCGCATGGTCCCGGAGCCCTCGAACGCCCGAACGACCTGCGGCGTAGAGTCGGTGGACCCATCGTCGACGACGATCGTTTCGATTGCGGGGTACGCCTGGGCCTGAACGCTGCGAAGTGCGCGAGTGAGCAGCTCGGCTCGGTTGTACGCCGGAATGACGACGCTGACCAGCGGCTCGCCTGGCGCCGGCACCGTGAAGGCGGCCCTCGGAGAGACGCTCATGGCAACCGGTAAGCCTCGAGGTTACGGAGGCCGTCAACGCGGGCCCAACCCTCGCGGCCAACCTCTCCGCTCCGGATCAGCTCGCCCAGGAGACTGACAGCAAGACGAGCGGACTTCCCATCGAACGCCGTCCCTACCGTGTCGCAATACCACCTGGCGCGCTCCCGAACCGGCGGGATGCCGTCCAGGAGCTCGCGGATTCTCGCCACCAGTTGGTCGATGGACCGTATCGACTCGACCAGCCCGTTGCGCTCGAATCCATAGCGGTCTAACGGACGTCCCGAGCAAGCGTAATAGAGGGGGTACACGTTCATGAGGGCGGCCTCGAGCAGGATGCTGGAGTCGCCCGCCACGGCGACATCCACCCGCCCCAGGAACTCCAGGGCGGACTCCGAATTTGCGTCGGACCACCCGCACTCCAGCTCGGCGGCCAGGCGGGCGATCTGCGCCACCTCGCGCGCCGGCGTGGCCGGGTGAGGGCGCACGAGGACTCGCCCGACACCCAGCACCTGCCGGAGTGCCGCGCAGGTCTTGCCCACCTCGTGGACCGGGTCGAGCGCGTTCACGCAGAGCCCCACGCCGGCGCGCAGGGGTCGCGGGGCGGCCGCATACCGGGCGCCGTCCATCTTCGGTGACCCGATGAGATAGACCCGGGTGTCCGATGCCCCTCCATCGTACTTCATGAGCGAATCGCTGCCGTCCAGGAGCGCGTAGGTACAGCGGAGCGCGGGAAAATCTGCGGTCACCGCCGCGTGCTGCATGTACACCGTCGGGATCGACTCGTCTGCCGCCGCGCGCAGCCCAACCCGATTCAGCAGGTTGTGATCGTTCGCCAGGATGAGGCAGCTAGGCCGTAGGCGGCGGAGCACCAGTCGCCAGACGATGTAGCTGCCGAATGCCAGCCAATGGCGATCGAAGACGTACCGGAACGACTGGCGCGGGTACCCGTCGGTCCGCCAATACCGGAATAGCACCAACGGCAGGAACGGAAGCGACGCGAGGTAGGCCAGGCCCAGGGGGAAGAGGTGGGCGACGCGTCCAGCGGTTTCGGCCCGCAGGAACCGGATGTTGCTTACGAGCACTACGAGCGCGGGTGAGCCTTGGAGTACAGGACCCAGCGCCTGGAGCTGGTTTTGCGTCTCGGCGTAGCACAGCCCGAACCGGGCCGCCGGCCGCGCCCCACTCGCGGGAAGAGCCACGCATCGCCAATTGGACGCCAGGCCCCGCGCGAACCGCAGCATCCCAATCAGCACCCCCCGCCGCGGCCGCCGGAGCACGTGGGTCGGAGCGAGCCGGCCCAGCGGTTCGGAGGTGAACGGGAAGTTCGCGTCCACCAGATCGAGTCTCACCGCGGGCGCAGCAATCGAGCGCATTCTGCGCCACACCGACAACTCCGCCATCAGACTACCCTCCGCAAACCGGCAGACCCATTGCGCACCACCGATAGGAACCGCAGGGGACCCGCGCCGAGCCCGCGCCAGAGCATGACAGCGCACCCGACATAGGCTATGGCCGCCGCCGCTCCGACCAACGCAAGTGAGGTAACGGGGCCAACCGACACCACGTCGCGCACCACGAGCACGGGCAGGGCAACTGCACCGGCGAGAACGATTCCCGGTATGACTTCGCGGATCAGCGCCGTGGTCGGGATCCCGAGGGTGCGCCTGACCTGGCCGGCGTACACCACCACCGTGCTGGCCATGCCGCACAGCACGGCCAGTCCGACGCCACGAAGGTCGAAGAGCCGCACCAGAGGGAGCATCGCCGCGTAGGTCACCCCCACACCCACGAGCGTGACCAGGAACGCCCGCTCCGGCCGGCCGAATCCGCTGCAGGCAGCCTTGCCGTTATTCATGATCGCCCTGATGCTGCCCGCAATCGCCAGGGGAGGAAGCAGCTCGGCCGCGCCGGCCCATCGCGGGCCGAGGATCACCTCGACGACCGGCTGCGCGAGCAGGCTCAGGAGAACCGCCGCGGGCAGCGCCACGCTCGCTACCAAGTCACTGATCAGCGCGTACGCCGCCACCAGCCGCTCGCGCTCGTGCTGAAGCCGCGCGTACAGCGGAAAGGCGACGCTGCCAAGCACGAAGCTCACCTCGACAGTGGCGGCTTCGGCCAACGCGTACGCCAGCACGTACAGGCCGAGCGCCTCCGGCCCGAAAAGCTTTGCGACCACCGCGTTGTCACCTCGGTACGCCAGGAAGAACAAGACGTTGGCGAGGAACACCCATCGTCCGTAGCGCCCGAGCTGGCGCACCTGCGACCGATCGAGACGAAGTGTCGGCCGATGTGGATGTACCAGATACGACACAATCAAGGTCACGACGTTTCCCGCCAGGAGGCCCCACACCAATGCCCACGCGGACTTAAGAATCACGGCCAGGATGATGGAAACACCGAGATCCACGATCAGCCCCCCGAACCGGTAGAGAAATTGCTTCCTGGCTTCCAGCTCCCGCTGGAGCATGACGACGCCGGTGTTCTCCATCCCGCGCATGAGAATGGAGAGCCCGAGGAGCCGTACCAGCGGCGCGGCATCGGGGGCACCCAGGAAGAGCGCGATCTCTCCTCCGCCGACAAAGAGAGCGCCTGCCAGTGCGAAGCCCCGAAGCAACGAAACGGTCCAGGCGGTGTTCAGATAGGGGCGTGGGTCTCCCTTCATCTGAACCAGGGCCGCCTGAATTCCGGTGTTGGAGAATCGGTCGAGGAACGAGAGCACGACCACCGCCGTTCCGAACAGCCCGATGTCGCTCGGCGCCAGCACCCTCGCGAGCACGATATTCCTGGCCAGCCCCAACCCACGGGCAGCACCCCGCAGCACCAGACTCCAGGAGCCGGCCCGGACCACCTTGGTCATGACGTCTGGTTCCGATGGCACGCCGGCCGCCGTCGGTCTCGACGGACTCAGGGTGCCGACCCACTCCGCCACGCCGCTCACGCCGGCTCCGGTGTGTCGGGGCGCCGCTGCATCTTGCGATGCTTTCGGAACCACCAGAGCGCAGGAATCAGACGCACTCCTATCTGAATTGGCCGCGACAGCCGTTGGAGCAGCAAGCCGATGCGTCCGAGCGACTGCGGGTCCCATTGCTCGGGTTGGTTCGGGGTCGTCAACCGGTAAAGGAGCAGCCGCAGCCGAGCTCCCGCCGAGTCGCTCACCCGCCACTGTAGCCAATCGTATGGCAGACTCGCCGCCTGCTGCACGCCCGGTGGACGTCCCTCGGTAGTCGCCAGCTCCAGGTAGACGTCGTGCCCAAGGGCGACGATCCCGCGATCACTCCTCATCTGGCGCAGCACGTCCTCGGGGAGCCGGGCCCCGAAGAGCTCGTGCGCGAGAATGAGACCGAGGAAGAGACGGCGCCGGCTGCCCAGCGTCGTCGCCTGGTCGATCAGCGCCGGCCAGTGGAGCTCACCGCAGCGTTCGAGCAGCTGGGCAATTCCGCAGATCCACTCCAGCCGGTTCCAGTAGTGCTTGGCACCGTGCACGCACAGGACCAGGAGTAGGTCGGAATCGGCGAGCGCACCGACGGTGTCACCCCCAAGCGCAACACGACGCTGGCATCGCAGTAGCTCACTTACGTCGATCGGGAAGCGGGCGTCTCCGTTGGTGAACGCCCAGTGCAATTCGACGGTCTGCCTCGCCTCCCGATCGAAGGCCTCGCTGTACCGCTTCTTCAGCAGGAACGCGAGCCTCTCGGGTGACGAATGCCTCGAGCGGTAGCCCAGGCCGAAGAGCAGGTCGCAGGCACGCAGGACATCGTCGGGGCGAACGACGACGTCGAGATCACCCGCATGCCGGAGGGCGACGTTCCCATACAGCTGGGCCGCGAGCGCCGGCCCCTTGTAGGCCATGGCAGCGATCCCGTGGGATTCGAAGAGGCTCAGAATCCCTCGCAGATCCCCCGAAAGCCGCAGCATCATGGCCGCGTTTTCCACAAAGAAGCGCCGCAGCACCGCCATGATCCCATCCGGCAGGGCCTCGGACGGGAGCGCATTGAGATTCCAGAAGAGGAGCGGCAGCATGCGGTGCCACTCTCCCAGTCGGAGCAGCCGCCCCCAGTCGATGCCGCTCCGGACGAGGGCCTCGATGCGCTCCGCCTGATCCGATGACAAGCCCGCGCGACCGCACCAGAGCAACAGCTCGAGCTCCGGCGACGGCCGTGGGACAAGGCCCCCGAAAGCGGATGGGCGGACCGTCGGCATCCCCAGTCCTCGGTCCGGCGCGCGCACGCTACCGTATCTCTGGATCAATTTCCACGAGCTCCCACTTCACGAGGTGCCCGAGCAAGCTTGCCACCTCGCGGGTGCAGCGTTCCGGGTCAACCTCTGCGTATTCCGAGAGCAGCGCGTCGCGGATCGCGGTCACGGTGCGCGGCTCGGCCAGCAGCGTCCAAATTCTCGCCGCCACGGGATCAAGTCCGTAGTACGCTCCGTTCTTGAGACTCAGGACCACGATCTCGTCGCCCAGATCGCACGACACCTGCTGGCCCGACTGAACCGCGGTGGTCTCCAGCGAGAGGGCATTTTTTACGACGGCTGGTTTGCCCATAGGCCCTTTAGTACTGGTTGAGAGATCCGGTTCGTTTGGCGTGCCGGAGCGCGGCGGCAAACGCCCACCAACTGGCTGCCAGCAGGACGGTCGCGAATGCAGCGAGCACCGCGAGGTCTCCGGCGACCGCAGAAACCGGCTGGCCCGCCAGGAACAGCTGTCGCAGGGCGCGAAGGCCATAGGTCAACGGCACAAAGGCGGCGAGCTGGCCGATCCAGGAGGGAATCACATGAGTCGGATAGTAGATCCCGCCCAGCAGGGTCGATCCAACAACCACGCCGGTCAACAGCGGCCCGGTGGTCCGGAAGAGCAACAGCAGCGCGGCGCCGAAAATGCCAAAGGGAACGTAGGCGAGCGTGATGAGCACGAGAATCGACACAGCCATTGCTGCCTGAGCGCCAACAACTCGAACGCCGAGCGCCAGGCCAACCGCGAAGAGGAAGGCCGCTTCAGCCGCCGCCCACAGGAGCCTGTAAGTCATCATCCCCACCACCAGGGTGGGCGCCCTCACAGGCGTCACGAACAGCGACTCGAGCGTCCCGGTTCGAATGGCCGACCAGAAAATGGTGGGCAGCGAGCTTACGCCCGCCATGGCGAGCCGAAGGCCCACCATGCCGAGCAGCACGAACCCGAAGTATTCCCCACCCTCGGACCGGATCGACCGCGCCATGAACGGCTGCAGGGCATTGGCGACGAAGTACACCGGCACCACAGTGGCAAGAAGGCCACCTATCGAGAAGAGCGAATTGAGGCGATAGCTCAGGGCAGTTCGAAGATCCTGCCGGACGAAAGCCAGGATCCTAGCCATGGAGGTGACCTCCGTTGGCCGAGCACTGGATCTGATGCTCCATGAGCTCCGCCAATGCCGGCTGCACCCGCACGAAGCGGCCTATTTCCGCTCCCGCCCGCACCATCGCCGCGAGCACGGCCGCAGACTGGCCCTCCCCGCCGCGAATGTCACACTCCAGTACCGTCCATCCATCGCCATTCGGAGCCCGCGCGATGTTTCCCACGGTGCCGGCCCGCTCGAGATCGGAGAAGACGGCGTGACCTGGCGTTCGGGTCCCGATCTGGAACCGCTCGGCGCCAAGTCCACGAAGCAGGTGGCTCGGCGAGCCGATGGCGAGGAGCCGACCCTGATGAAGGATTGCGGCCCGGTCGCAGAGGTCGAGCGCCTCCTCGGCGTTATGTGTGGCCAGCAGGACCGTGCACCGTTGATGTTTCCCCAGCACTTCCCGGAGAAACTTTCGAAAATGCCGCGCAGCCACGGGATCGAGGCTACGGGTGGGCTCGTCGAGGAGCAGGACCTGGGGCTCGGCGAGCAGTGCCCTGGCGATCAGCAAGCGCTGCCGCATGCCCGAGGAGTAGGTGCCGACCATTCGGCCACCGTTGTCCGTCAACTCCACTGTGCCAAGCACTTGGTCAACCCGGGGCTGCAGCTCTTTCGGGCGGAGACCGTAGAGTGCCGCGTAGAACCGCAGGTTCTCCCGGGCCGAGAGCCGCCAGTTCAGACTGCGCTCATCGGGGTTTACGAGACCGATCGCGGCTCGAACCTTGGGAGCGTCTTCGAGGAGGTCATAGCCGGCGACAGTTGCCGTCCCGGCATCAGGGATCAGTAGCGTCGAGAGCAGGCGGAACAGCGTGGACTTACCTGCGCCGTTCGGGCCAACGAGGGCAACGATCTCCCCGCGGCGCACGTCGAACGTGACGTCACGAAGGGCCTCGAGTCGGTGCGCCGAGCGCGGATGCCGCAGGGTTTCCAGCCATCCCCGCCGCAGTGCGAACCGCTTGGTCAGTCCCTTGACGCGGATCAGCGATTCCTCGGTGACCGTGAGCTGCAGTCCCAGCGACGCCGGAGCGGCTAAGGCGTTCACCGGGCACCTGCGGCGACGAGGGGAGGAGCGGTTCGGCGTGTCCGGTGCCATTCCAGCAACCGGGCAACCACGTCCGGGAGGCACTCGAAGCGGCGGCAGATCCGCAGCGTGTAAACTGGTACCGCCCGAGCGACTAGTGCCGCCCAGCGGAGCTGAGAGCCGGCCGCCGCGTAGCCGATCAGGGGATCGACCAACTTGGTATGACACGCCAGCGAGACTGTAGCGGGCACGACCCGAAGCCGCGTCCGCGTCACCCGGATCCGCTCTACATCTGATGAAACGGGCCGGAGGAGGTAGACTGCCGAGAGAGGGATGGGCTGCCGCGCGAGCCGACCCGGAGGAAGACCTGCCGCCGTCTGCTTGTAGCCGGGAACCACCTGCCCCGCTAACTCGCTCACCCGCAGCCACTCGGCCGAGTCAGCCCACAGGCGCACGCTGTGAACGCCGGGCCGGATCATCACCGGTGCTCCAACGTCCACGGCGAGGGTGTCGTCGGACAACAGCTTCGCCCCGGCCGCAACCAGGGCGAACGCAAGGGTGGACTTTCCGTAGAACTTGGGGGCCAGGAACGCCAACCCGGCGTGCTGCAGGGCTACCGCGCTGCCGTGAAGGCAGAGCACGCCCATCTGATGCAGCGCCATCGCGAGCCCGGGACCGAGGACCAGCGCACGAGCAAACTCCGGTAGCCCCTGCGGGCCCGGGTGCCAGGTGATCTGTGACCCATCCGCGGAGACGCAGAGGGTGCCTAGAGTGGCGTATTGAAGGCGGAATCCGCCGCCCGTGCGATAGAACCGAACGCTCTCCTCCCCAATCAGCTGCTCGCCCAGTGGCACCTCATCGGCACAAACCGGCGGCTCGGGAGCGAGGCGGACGGTCCAATCCGGCGGACGGGGTGACGTGGGCGAGAGGTCCGGGAACTCGAGCTCAGAGCAGAGGCACCCGCCGAACACGGAGTAGTAGTGCATAGCAGGCTCCGTCATTGCAGCGCCGGCCCCAGGCTCGGGAGCGTCGCATAGCGCTCCAGTCCCACGTCACCAATCACGACCTGCCCTACCGCCTCAAGCCACGCGTGCGCCTGAAAGTTGCCTTGCTCGCCGCGTGCAACACCGATCCGCAGTTGGGAAGGGACACCGCACCTCGCCAGCATCAGTTTCGCCGCCAACGCCTGCGTGAGGCAGGAGGCCCCCGGAACCCGCCGGCTCGCGACAAGGACAGCCCACACAGCTCGGCGAATGGCGCCAACAGTGGGGTCAGGAACCACCGGCCACCGGCGAACGGTCCGCTCGACGCCCCGGAGGACTACGCGGGCCGGCAGCACCCAGAGGGCTGTGCGAACTACGATCACGGCGCCGGTCGCCCTGCTGAGGAGCCACAGGGTGCGAAGCGATGGGAGCGGTCGGCCTAAGTAACCGGGCACGGGGAACGGCTCAGAGTAATAGTGAGCTAGTTGGCAACCGATGCCGCCACCGTTTCGTCGGCCACTGCACCTGGTCCCGACCAACGGTTTCCGGCCAGCCCACCGGGACGCTGAGCCGATGCCTCGGCATACCGGTCCGGCTTTGCTACGCACAGGTGTGTGGCGTACCACTCCAGCGCTTCCATTAAGCCGTCGATGACGCCGTGTGACGGCACATACCCCAGTCTCTGCCGGATCCGGGAGATGTCTGCCAGGGAGTGGCGGACATCGCCGGGCCGGAAGGGTTCGTAGACCGGCTCGAGCATCGCCACTTTTGGCTCATATCCGGCCAGGCCGGCCCGGATCATTCGAAACAGTTCGTTCAGGGTGGTCCGGTCTCCGCAGGCGACGTTGTAGACCTGACCCGTGGCATCCATGTCAGGAGTCGTTGCGGCCAGGATGTTCGCCTGTACAACGTTGTCGACGTAGCAGAAATCGCGGCTGGTTTCGCCATCCCCGTACATCCGACAGGACTCATCAGCGAGCAGCGTCGAGACCCAGCGGGGAATGACCGCGGCATACTCCCCATTCGGGTCCTGACGCCGGCCGAAAACATTGAAGTAGCGAAGGCCGATCGTGTGCAGCCCATATACCCGCTGAAACACTCCCGCATACAGCTCATCGATGTATTTCGTCGCTGCATACGGTGAAAGCGGCTTGCCAATCCGATCTTCCAGTTTCGGGAGGCCTGGGTCGTCACCATAGGTCGAGCTGGAGGATGCATAGACGAAACGCCGCACTCCTGCGTCGCGTCCGGCGATGAGCATGTGGAGAAATCCGTCCACGTTCGCCTGATGAGTCGTAATCGGGTCGCGAATCGACCGCGGCACCGAACCGATTGCTGCCTGGTGCAGGATGTAGTCGACGCCGGCGCAGACTTCCCGGCAGGTATCCAGGTCGCGGATGTCGCCTTCGACGAATCGAAACCGGCACAGGTCGGGGTCGAGGCCTTCTATCGCTTGAGTAATGTTGTGACGATGTCCCGTAGCGAAGTTGTCGACGCCTACGACCGTCTGCCCCAGCGTCAACAATCGCTCCAGCAGGTTCGAGCCAATAAACCCTGCTACGCCAGTCACCAGCCACGTGCGTGGACGGCAGCGAAGGTGCTCCGATATCACGTCGTACTGGGTCGGGTCATCCGAGGTGCGAGTGTCAGGCATGTCGATTCGTCAGCAGGGAATTGGATGAAGCGGGGAGGGGCATCTTCCGTTCCTCGTGCCACGGCGGCACCCAGACAGCCCAACTCACAGGCTTATCGCGACTTAATCGCTCGATAAGGGTCTACAGGCAATCGATATTTTGTCGACGCTTTGTTGCAGGTGTGAGCAAACGTCCGCAGCCTTTTGTGGGAATCGAGCAGATCTTGAAGGGTAGGCTACTCCAGATCGAAATCGAGCAACGGCAGGAGCCTGCCCCGCGGGGGAATGCC
>CAZASU010000063.1:0-12018 GCA_964487785.1 uncultured Gemmatimonadaceae bacterium
CGAGCTGGCGCATGGCGCCGGTTCGGCGGCGGCGCCTCGGTCTGCTGGCAGGAGGAAGGGTCACGAAGGGAAGACTAGGGAGCGGCCGCCCGGCCCGCAACCACGTGCAAGTTTTGCACGATCACTTGGCACATGCTTTGCCCTCTGATGAGGGAAGAACCTTGTATCACGTTTTCACGTTCACGTGTAGGAGGGTCTATAATAGGAAAGGGGTCGGTCCACTAGCCTCTCCAAGTGGCGCAAGCCATCGGTTGGAGAATGGGTTAGCCCGGCACAGGTGGGGTGTTCCTTGTCACCCGCTCTGCACACCTGAGCATCACGGCCGAATGCATCCCTTCCCCGCATCTTGAAGCAGGTCCAGGTAGGTGGCGCTCCCGGCTGATTTGCCGCGCCGCCAGCCAGCGCCAGGAGCGCGCCACAAATGAAACGGTCTTTCTCGCTTCTCCCATCCGCTTTCTTCCTTGGGACGTTGACTCTGAGCGCCTGCGGCGGACGCCCGCCCCAGCCTAGAATAGCACCAGCTCCCAATCCTACGCTCGCCATAGTCGGAGCCAATCTCTGGGACGGGACCGGCCGCGCGGTGGTGCCGAACGCCGTAACCCTTGTCCGTGCCGGCAGGATCCTCTGTGCGGGTGGGGCGGGCGAGTGCCCGCTACCGCGCGGATCCCGGATCATCGACGCCAAGGGCCAGTGGCTCATTCCCGGACTGATAGACAGCCATGTCCACCTCCTCTTCCTGACGCATGGTAGCGCCGGTGAGGATCTGTCGCTGGATCTCCGCGATCTGCTGGCGCAGGGGATCACCACGGTGCGAGACATGGGCACCAATCCCGCCGAGCTACTGGGTCGGGTCAACGCCCTGACCGCAACGCCGCGGGTCTACGCCATGCAGCTGGTGGCGGGCCGCCGGTTCTTCTTCAACGGATTTCAGGGCATCAGGACGCGGCGCGGAACTGTCTACCGCCAGCCGCCGGCCATGACGATGCAGGCGCTGGGCTGGACCCCAATGCTGTATACCTCGGACACCGATCCGGATTCGGTGGTCGAAGCCGCGCGAAGCGCGGGGGCAATGGGTCTCAAGCTCTACGCCCAGCTCGACCTTGAGTCGGTGCGGAAGCTCACCCAGGCCGCCCACCGCGCAGGCATGCCGGTGTGGGGTCACGCCTGGGTGCAACCCGCCAGCACGCTCGAACAGGCGATGGCGGGTCAGGACGGCGTGGTGCACGCAGCCGGGCTGGCTGGAGAGCTCTTCTCCGTCCAGGAACGGGACACGCTGGTCAACGATGGCAACCTGCAAATGGCGACCGCGGACGTGGCCACCGTCGGTTCGGTGCATGATCCACGCATTCTCGAGGCCCTCGATTCGATGGCCCGGCGCGGCACCATCTTCGAGCCGACACTGGACGCCACCTACCACAGCGTCGCGTACTTCAACTCCAAGCGGCGGCACATTCCCTCCGAGCAGGAGGAATACGTCCGGGCGGCTTCAGGCTTCGGCATGGAAGTAACCCGAGAAGCGGTTCGGCGGGGCGTGCGAATCAGCGCGGGCAGCGATCACGTGGCGTACGGACCCGCCATGGAGCGCGCCTCACTCATCGGAGAGCTTCGCCTGCTGGTCGACTCCGTGGGACTTGCCCCCCGTGCGGCCCTCCTGGCCGCCACCCGGGATGCGGCTCGCGCGATCGGCGGTGAGCCCGGCCGCCGGCTAGGCACCATCGAAGCCGGCCACTACGCCGATCTGGTGCTGCTGAACAAGAACCCGCTCCAGGATATTGACAACCTGGACTCGATCGAGTGGATCATGAAGGCCGGCCGGATCTGGCGGCCGGGGCAGCTTCGGAGCGGGATCGCGATGAGGTAGGCGGGGCCGCGGGGCCGCGGGACGGCGGGGCAGCTGACACCTCTACTCCGACCTACTGCCCCGCTGCCCCGCGGCCCCACGGCCCCCCCTCGACCGGCAGGTCGAGTCGTTCGGCCCACTCGGTCCACGAGCCCACATAGATGCGCACCCGGGGGTACCCCAGCAGATACCGCAGCGTGAAGTGCACGTGGCTGGCTTCGGTGGTGCTGTTGCAGTAGGCGATGATGTTCTTGTCCGGCGTGATCCCTTGAGCCACATAGTTCGTCCGAAGCTCGGCCCTGTCCTTCCACACGTGACCAAAGCCCACCTGGGTCAGATCGTCCTGCCAATAGTGGTTGATCGCTCCAGGGATATGCCCCCGCCGCATCTGGGCTCCGGCCTCCCCCGCATACTGAGCCTGAGGCCTGGCATCGACCAGAACGGCATCGTGAGTGGCGACGGCCCGGCGTACGTCATCGAGGGGGGCGCGCTCCGGGACAAAGCGATCTGAGGGGAAGACGACAGGGGTGATACGGGGGTATCGCTGCACCACGGGCCGGTGTTCCAGCTGCCACTTGAAGTAGCCGCCGTTGAGCACGTAGACCCTCGGGTGGCGGAAGCCGGCCAGCAGCCAGGCCAGAAAGGTGGCGTCGATGTTGCCCGTCTCTCCCGCGCTGTAGATCACAACCGGCTGGTCGAAGCTCAGGCCAAGGCGGGAGAAGAGGTCACGGTAGGCCGGTCCTGGCAGGAGCTGCGCCGGCACGCCGGCTTCGGTCGCCCGCAGGGTCTCGGTGTTGAGGTACGCCGCCCCCGGCAGATGTCCTCGCAAATAGGTGAAGACATCACTCCGAACGTCGATCAGGCTTACCCCCCCGCCACGCTGCCACTCGGCCAGCTGGTGGGTCGATACCAATGCAGGCAGGTTGCTCGCCGATGGTCCGGCCATTGCACCCCCTGCCCTCTCCGCCTGACGCGAGGCACAGCCCAGGAGCAGGCACAGGCCTGCAACTCCGAGCGCGCTTCTCAACGGACGGAATCCAATCCCATGAAGGCCCTTTCCTCCTCCAGGTAGACGCGGACCGCGTTCCGGCGACGCCGGGAGTTCAGGGACACAGGGCGGGTCTGGTCGGCAGCAGGCAGACTGGCCATGGCGCGGCCCATCGGCGTCCCTTGCTCAATGGCCGATCGCATGGCGGAGCGAAGGCCGGTGATGTACCCCCGGGTTCGTGCTACCAGCGCGGCCGGGCGAGCCGGAATCGCACCGTGCCCCGGCACCGCACCTCGTGGCCGCAGACTGTCGATGGCGGCCAGCGCCTGGAGCAGACGTCCCGAGCTGCCGTCCACCACCATGGTCACACCGTCCTCGACCAACACATCTCCGGCAAAGAGAATTCGTTCCCGGGGCAGCCAGACCATGAGATCGCCGGCCGAGTGAGCCGCTCCGGGGTGGGTGATGATCAGCGACCGGCCGCCGAGCCGGAGGGTATCCGTCCCGGTGACGGGACGGTCGGGAACATCGGCGAACTCGAAGCCTCGCATGGCATCCAGGCCGACCACGCGGACCCAGTTTGCGATCAGCGCGTCTTCACCGCCTTCGGACGCCAGCACCCTGCGGTCCGGATGCGCGATGACCTTGGCACCGAGGCGACGGAAGACAATCGCGCCGAAGTGGTGGTCGGGATGGTGGTGGGTGAGAATCAGCCACTTGATCGGCCGGGAAGTCACCGACCGAATCGCCTGAACGAGCTCCTCTGCCTGGCGGGGGCTTGCCATGGCGTCGATCACCACCACGCCCGAGTCGGTCACCACAAACCCGGCGTTGGGTCGGCCCTCGGACCCGCGACCGCTGTCTCCCAGCGCGGCATAGACCCCGGGCGCCAGGCGCCGGAGGGCCGGAGGGGGCGCGGCGATCCCGGAACCAGTCAGAGGCGGTGGCCCAGCGAGCAGCGAAGTCCAGAACAGGATGAAGGGATAGAGCACGGGATCAGGCAGGAGCGAGCGTACCAGGGCCGGCCTGCTGGCTCAGACGGAAACGAAGCTGATGTTCACCGACTGCTTGAACGTGGCACCCTTGTTGTCGGTCCAGACCATGGTGAGGTGCGCTTCCTTGTCCGCCCTGAGCGTAAAGCTCACTACGGGGTCCCGGCTGATTCCCGAGGTCCACTCGAACCGGGCAACCTCGTTGCCGCCGTAGGTGACCACCACGTGCTCGATGAAGTAAGCCGGTATTTGATCGCCCTCGGCATCCCGAAAAAACCCCGTGTCCATGGGATGAGAGACGATGGAATGCACCGTGATCAGGTCGCCGCGCTGAATGCGGTCCGGGACTCTTATCCGAGCTTCGCCGATATCAGAGGTCATCATCCACACCCGTTGAGGGTGACCAGCACCCGGGTATAACCGGCCCACACGTCGCCGGCACTGGTCACCAGGATGGCCCGCACCCAGGTGGTCCGCTTCATCTTGATGCGGGTCGAGATGGACACCTTGCCCAGGGCAGCGGTGAGGTGGAAGGCGGCCAGATGCGAGTCAGGATTGTGATCCACGATGAGGTGAACGGCCTTTACGTAATCCTGCGCCATCATGGGCAGATCGGTTTCGATGATTACCGGCACTACCCGGCCGTCCTCGGCGACGAGCGGCATGTCCAGACTGACGTGACCCTTACGGATGGGCCGGCCCCCCGAGATTTTGTCGAGGATCCGGGCAACTTCTTCGTTGGGGACATCGGGGTCCTCCGGTCCGGTGGCTGCAAGAAGGTGTTCGGCCTTCGACAGAGTGCCGGACGCAACGAGTCCTGCCGCGGCCGCGGCGCAGGTCCGAAGAAAAGCTCGGCGGGGTGACTCCTCGGAGGGTGACATCAGCCTTTCCTTGACGGCATGAGGTCCAAAGGCTTGGGCTCATGCCCACGAACGACCCGCAGTTAAGCTCAGGTGTTCCACCCTTCAAGTCAAGCCGAGATGCGGGCTCGAATATTCTTCCCTAAGTTCTGGGCGGGTAGAGGGTTGCCACCTTGATCCAGACCGGCTGACGCAGCAGGGAAGTTCGTCACCGTCACCTAGCGGACAGTGGAGCAACAATCTGCACCCCCTCACAAGGCGGGAGGATCGACCGCGGTAACCCTGCTGTCGCTGGGACCCCGACGGCGCAACCCTTGCTTCGGTCCAGGCTCGATGGCGGCGGCCTAGCGGGCCAACACGGCTTGTGCCGCCCCCCCCCGCATCACTACTTTAAACCGTTCCGTGACATAGCGATGTGGGGATTCACTGACCACCTCTCAGTGCCGAGGCACCGTGGATACACAAGAGTTACAACAGGTCGCCCTCTTCGATAAGTGCCGGCAGTTCACCAAAGCGCGTGAATTGCAGGGGATGGGCCTGTATCCGTACTTCAAGCCGATTTCCGAATCGGAGGACACCGTCGTCGTCATTGACGGTCAGAAGCGGATCATGCTCGGCTCGAACAACTACCTCGGGCTGACCCACCATCCCAAGGTCCTCGAGGCCGCCTCGCGGGCGCTGGCGCGTTACGGCTCCGGGTGCACCGGCAGCAGGTTCCTGAACGGCACGCTGGACCTGCACGAGCAGCTCGAAACGGCCCTCGCCGAGTTCCTGGGGAAGGAAGCCTGCCTGGTCTTCTCCACCGGTTATTCCGCCAATCTGGGGCTCATCGCGGGCCTGGTGGGCCGTGGAGACGTGGTGTACCTGGACAAGCTGGACCATGCCTCCATCGTGGACGGGGCCAAGCTCTCCTATGGTGAGACGGAGCGTTTCAACCATGGTGACCTCGCCGGCCTCGAACGCCGGCTGGAACGGAACGGCCCGAGCCGTGGGGCCATGATTGTGGTTGACGGCGTGTATTCCATGGAGGGCAACATCGCCGACGTGCCGGGGCTTTCCCGGATCGCACGGAAGTACGGAGCGGCCCTGGCCCTCGACGACGCGCACGCCATCGGCGTCCTGGGCCCCAACGGTGACGGGACGGCGGCACATTTCGGCCTGGTCGAAGAAGTGGATATCATCGCGGGGACGTTCTCCAAGTCCCTGGCCTCCATCGGCGGGTTCGTGGCGGCGTCCGAAAGCGTCATTCATTATCTCCAGCACCACAGCCGCCCGCTCATCTTCACCGCATCGCTGCCACCCTCCAACACCGCAGGCGTGCTCGCCGCGCTGGCGGTCCTCCAGCAAGAGCCGTGGCGTCGCGATCGGCTATGGGCGAACACCCGCCGCCTCCAGGAAGGTTTCCGGAGCCTGGGCTTCGACATCGGCTCAACCGACACTCCGATCGTCCCGGTGCTCGTCGGTCCGCTGGAGAAGACGTTCCTGATGTGGCGCCGCCTGTTCGACGCGGGCGTGTTTACCAATCCGGTTGGGCCCCCGGCGGTGCCTCCGTCACAGTGCCGGCTCCGCACCAGTCTCATGGCCACTCACACCTTCGACCAGATCGACTTCGCTCTGGAGCGGTTCGCAACGATTGGCAGGGAACTGGGGGTCATTTGACCGAACGCCTGCGCGTCCAAGCGGCGCGTAACCGGCGGGACCTCAAACGCTTCATCGACCTGCCCTACCGATTACACGCGCGGGACCCTGTCTGGGTCCCGCCGTTGCGTCGGGATGTCGAGCTCCTCCTCTCCCGGACCAGGAATCCTTTCTTCGAGCACGCCGAAGCCGAGTACTTCCTTGCCGAGCGGGAGGGCGATGTGGTCGGCCGCATCGCGGCGATCAGTAACCGGCTTCACAACGAGACGCACGCGGACCGGGTTGGATTCTTTGGTTTCTTCGAGACTATCGACGATCAGGCGGTGGCCAACGCGTTGCTGGAGGTGGCGGCGGGCTGGTGCCGGCAACACGGCCACGATGTTCTTCGCGGCCCCACATCGTTCTCGGTCAACGATGAATGCGGGCTGTTGGTGGACGGCTTCGATGCTCCACCCACGCTGATGATGCCGCACAACCCTCGCTACTACATCCCTCTGGTCGAGCGCGCCGGCTTCAGCAAAGCCAAGGACCTCTGGGTCTACCAGGGCGGAACCGAGGAACACTACGTCCCCGTGCCGGAGCGGCTGGCGCGGGGTACAGAGCTCATCCGCCAGCGCCAGGGGATCACGCTTCGCTCGCTGAACATGAAGGATTTTCAGGGCGAAGTGGAACGGATCAAGGAGCTGTACAACGAGGCCTGGGAAAAGAACTGGGGCTTCGTCCCCATGACCGAGCACGAGATCGACCATCTGGCGGAACAGTTCAAGCCGGTGGTCATCGCGGATATGGTGCCCATGGCCGAGAAGGATGGGAAGCTGATCGGCTTCGGCATCGCCTTGCCCGATCTCAACGTGGTCTTTCGCCGCCATCGCTCCGGCCGCCTCTTTCCCATGATTCTCGACCTGCTCTGGTCACTCAAGATGCAGCGGATCCGGCGGGCCCGGATTCTTCTCCTCGGCGTTCACCCGGAGTACCGCGGCAAGGGGATCGATGCGATGCTCTACCACTGGATCTGGACCAAATCCGGAGAGCGCCGCATCTACTGGGGTGAGGCGGGATGGATTCTGGAAGACAACCCGGCGATGAACGCCGGGCTCGAGAAAATGACCTTCCGGGTTTACAAGACCTACCGGCTGTACGACCGCGGCATATGAAGGCGCTGGTGACCGGCGCCACCGGCTTCGTCGGGAGCCACCTGGCCGAGGCTCTGCGACACCGCGGGTACGAAGTCACCGCCCTGGCGCGGTCGTCGCGGAAAGCGGAGGCGCTGACTTTACATGGCGCGCGGGTGGTGCCCGGAGACCTGCACGATGCGGCTGCCCTCGACCGGGCCGCGGCGGGTCAGGACATCATTTACCATGTCGCGGGGGTCGTAGCTGCGCGGGACGAAGCCGAGTTTTTGCGTGCCAACCGCGATGGAACCCGAAACATCCTCAACGCCGCGGAGCGCAGCGGCAATCCGCGTTTCGTACTGGTGTCGTCGCTCGCAGCCGCCGGACCCGCGCCGCGGGGAGCACCACTGACCGGCCGCGAGGCTCCCCACCCGGTGACGGCCTACGGCCGCAGTAAGCTCGCGGCGGAGGAGGTGGTTCGAGGCAGTGCGCTGCGGTGGTCGGTCATCCGGCCACCGATCGTCTACGGTCCACGAGACCGGGAAGTCCTCAAGATATTTCGGCTGGCCCGGCTCCGGCTGGCGCCGGTGTTCGGTGACGGCTCCCAGGAGCTCTCCGCGGTGCACGCGTCAGACCTGGCCCGAGCGCTGGTGGCCGCCGGAGAAAGCGCCGCCACCATCGGCGGGATCTACCCGGCATGCCACCCCGAGGTGTTCACCAGCGCGGAGCTCGGCCACGCGGTGGCTCGGGCGATGGGCCGGTCCGCCACCACCCTTCGGATCCCTCCCACCGTTGCCCGAGCCCTCCTCTCGCTCACCGAGACCGGCGCCCGACTGGCGCGGCAAGTCACCATCCTCACGGCCGACAAGGCGAACGAATTCTTCCAGCCGGCCTGGACCGGCGATCCAGGACCTTTGACCCGTGACACCGGCTGGCAAGCCGCCTACGACCTCCAGAGCGGCCTGGCCAATACCTACGACTGGTACCGGCAGGCTGGATGGCTCTGAGGTTGACCCTTCCTTCCCAGGCACGTCAGGCTCGCCCCGACCCGCTCCGGGCGGTCGACCTGCTACTGCTCGCCTACCTGGCCATCGTGTCGCTGGTAGCGGTTTTTCGCGCGCCGATGGCGCCCGAATGCTGGTGGCTCCTGCTGGCCCACGCGCTGGTGGTCGTTCTCGTATATCTGGTCACCCGCCCGGGCCTCGGGCCGGTGGGGAGGACCATACGGGAGATCTACCCCCTGCTGCTGCTGCCCGCGCTGTACACCGAGCTGGACATTCTGAATTCCGTCCCGGTTACCATTCACGACCGGCTAGTACAGCACTGGGAGCTGCTGCTATTCGGCGGCCAGATAAGCCGGGAGTGGTGGCAGGCGGCGCCGAGCCGGTTCTGGTCTACGGTTTTCCACTCCGCCTACCTTTCGTACTACCTGATCATCTCGACCCCGGCCCTGTACTTCGCCTGGAGAGGAGACGTCCAGGCAGTCCGCCGTTTTGTTCTCGTCGTTATTGCGACGTTCGTCATCTGCTACCTGATCTTCATCTTCTTCCCCGTAGCGGGCCCGTATTACGAGTTCCCTCGCCCCGCCGCGTGGTTCACGAACAACCTGCCGGCGCACCTCACCTATGAGGCGCTGGCCGGCGGCAGCTCCTACGGCGCCGCGTTCCCCTCCTCCCACGTTGCGGCGGCATTGGCGGGCACTCTGGCTGCTTGGCGTGCTTCCCGGCGCTTGGGCCTGATACTCTTGGTTCCCACGTTGATGTTGACTGTCGGGGTGGTCTATTGCCAGATGCATTATGGTGTGGACGCGCTCGCTGGCTTGGGGATCGGGGCGCTGGTGACGTGGATGGTCAACCACAAAAGCGTGAGCGGGGAAACGCCAGAATCGTGAGGCGTGAGAATCAGAAAAAACGAACGGGGTACTCGTAGAGATCCGGAGCACCCCGCTTACCGCTTACGCTTTTGCCCTTCCCGCTTACGCTTGTGCTACTTGACGGTCAGCTTGCCCTTCATGCCCAGCGCCAGATGCGGAGTGCAGTAGAACTTGTATGCGCCCTTGGGAGCCTCGTTGAGCTTGAGCTCGATTACCTCGTCCGGGGCAACCACCAGCTTGCTGGAGAGCGGAGCCATCGGATCGGGCAGCACGATGTGCGAAGCCGCACCGGAGGGGATGCTATCCGCCCAGAACGCGACGTTATGGGGGCCGCCGCTCTTGTTGTGATACCGCACTACATCGTTGGGCCCGACGGTCAGCTCGCTGGGGACGTACTTGTAGCTGCTGCCCTCGAGCACCATGTTGACGTCGTGAGTCGCCCCCTGCGCGGCGGTGGGTGTGGCCGCGGGCGCTCCCGTCTGCTCCGGAGCTCCTGCCGGCTGATCTGCGCTCTTCTTTTCCCCACCACACGCTGCCAAGACGATGGCGAGCCCTGCCACCAAGGAAGTCATCCGCATTTTCGCTGCTCCGCCTCCGAACATGAGATTACCGACTTTGTGAACCCTTTCACGAGTATAAGCACCAGGGTGGCAAAGGGAAGTGGGGATCCGGGCCGGTGCCCGACGGAGGCGAGCCCGTTAATTTAGGGTAGCCGTCGGTTTCTCTCGCCCCGGAAGCGCATGGAACTCGCCGTTCAATCCACGACCACAGCCAGCCTGACCGTACCACCGTGCCGCGGGTTGGGCGCCCAGTGCAGAAGCTTGCCTGTGACCCTGCGGATCGGTCCGCTGGAGGACGGCACCACGTCGCTCGACCACGAGGCCACCTGGCTTCTCGGCCACACCCAACACATCACCTTCTCCCAGGTCTGGGAGGACAAGGGCGAGCTCTATGTGGAGGCGATGCTCCATGTCTCCTGCAGGTACCTCCAGCGTGACGGCGCCACGGCCCGCTGCACCGCCCACGGATTCCGGGGACCCACTCCGCGCGGCGGGTATCAGCCGGACCAACCCCGCCGTCTGAGTCGGGATCGCTTCCTCATCGTGGATAACCGACGCACGGCGGTCCGGACGCTCCAGCCCCCCCGGCGCACGCTCCCGGTGCTCGATGGGCCGAATCCCTGCGCGCTGGCACCCTGCCGGACCGCGGACAACACCCGAGGGGCGGCGTGCTGCCGGGACCTCCAGATCGAGATCATGTGTACCAAGCGCCAGCGGAGGCTCGAGGCACTGGTGCGCTCCCGCCGGTCGCCGTATCTCTGCAAGGTGACCCGAGCGGGCGATTTCTCCATCGAGGCCGAGGTCATTTCCGCCTGCGGGTTCCTCGACGACGATGGAATCGGCTGCACCCTGCACGGGCGGGTGAGGGCGGATGGCCGCCCCGCCAAGCCGGATCTTTGCAGCGAGTGGCCACCGAAGAACAAGGGCCTGCACCCGGGCTGCGTTTTTGCCCCCCGGGCGCGGCGCCGCTCATAGGAGTGGCCGTTGTGCAAGTTCCAGAGGGTGGGCCGTCCTCCTGAACGATCCTGCCGGGCACTCATGGCATGCCGCCAGCCTTTGAGGAGCACGAGTGACGGACGAGCTCGAGCAACTGTACCAGACCACCTATACGGCCGTTGTGCGTTTCCTGTACCGCAAGGTATGGGACGCGGAGCGCGCGGAGGATCTGGCGCAGGAAGTCTTTGTCCGGGCCCTGGCCCACAGGCCGGAGAAACCCAGAGCCTGGGTGTTCGCGGTGGCGGCCAATCTGGCGCGGGACGAGGCCCGGGCGGCGGTACGCCGGAAACGGCACCTTACGCTGCTCAAGGCCGATCCGGTGGCCCAGCCGACGGTGGCTCCGGCCGCCGACACACTGGTCGAGCATGATGAGCGAGTCGCCTCCGTGCAGGAGGCGCTGAACACGTTGACCCCGCGAGACCGGGAAATTCTGCTCCTCTGGGATGCCGGTCTCAGCTATCCCGAGATCGCCGCTCAAACGGGGCTCGCGGTAGGGGCGGTTGGCACCACATTGGCACGGGCAAGGCGTCGCTTGGTGGCAGCGCACGACCGGCAGAACCCCAGCAAAGGGACTCATGCGGCACATTCCTGAGGACGAGCTGCACGCCTATCTCGATCAAGGGCTCAGCCGTTCCCAATGCGTGGAAATCGAGAGCCATCTTGCCGCCTGCGCGTCATGCCAGGGGGCCCGGGATGGCATCGCCGCGCTGCGTGACCGCACCACCGCGCTGCTGGCCCGGCTCGCGCCGCCCCGCTCCTTCCCTACCCCGTTCGAGGCCCTCCGCCGTCGTGCCGACATCCAGGTTTCGGCTCGCCGGCGGCGCACTCACCTGGTCGCGTGGGCCGCAAGCATCGTGGCGGCGGTGGCCTTCGGCTGGACCGCCAGCCACCTGACAAGCCAGGGAGACCCGGCTCGCGTGGCCGCCGGGGTACCGGCCGTCACCCCGACCATGACGCCCGCGATTCTTCGTCCCCTGGGCACCCAATCCACCCAAGCCCGGGCACCCAGGCGGCCGGCCCGGGTGACCGTTCGCTCGGTATCCGCCGCGGAGACCTCGGCTACCCTGGTTCCGGCCGTCTTCCCCGCGCCCGAGCTGGAGCTGTCTTCGATCGACATCCCGCCGACCTCCCACGAGTTCGAGCTGGACGGCATGTGGCG
>CAZASU010000064.1:0-11557 GCA_964487785.1 uncultured Gemmatimonadaceae bacterium
ATGGCGCCCACGGCGGCCGCGCAAGCAAGGGGGTGCCCGCTGTAGGTCATGCCCGCCGGGAAGCGGCGCTTGGTGCACGTCTCGAAGATCGGGTTGCCGATCAGCACGCCCCCGAGTGGCACGTACCCCGAATTGACGCCCTTCGCGAACACCAACAGGTCGGGGCTCACCCCCTCGTGGTCGACGCCGAACCAAGCTCCGGTGCGGCCGAAGCCGACCATCACCTCGTCGGCGATGTACACGATGTCGTGGCGGGTGCAGAGATCGCGGACCCCGCGCAGGTAGCCGGCTGGCGGCACGATCACCCCCGAGCTGCCGATCACCGATTCCAGGACCAGAGCCGAGATCGTCGAAGGCCCTTCGAGAAGGATCACCTGCTCTAGGTGTGCCAGCGCCCGCTCGCACTCTTGCTCGGGGGTTCCCGACCCGAACACAGAGCGGTACAGGAAGGGGCCGAAGAAGTGGACGGCACCTGCCGCGCCGGTGTCACTGCCCCAGCGCCGGGGGTCGCCGGTGAGGTGGATCGAGGTCGTCGTCGAGCCGTGGTAAGAACGGTAGGCCGCGAGCACCTTCGGCCGGCCGTTGTGCACGCGGGCCATCCGCACCGCGTGTTCGATGGCCTCCGTGCCACCTGTCGTGAACAACACGTGTCCCAGCCCTTCCGGGGCTACCTCGACGATCAATTGCGCTGCCTTGCCACGGATGTCGGACGCGTGGCCGGGCGCAAGCGTGCATAGCCGGTCGGCCTGCTGTTTGATAGCCGCGACGATGCGAGGGTGCTGATGACCGAGGTTGGTGAAGACCAATTGCGAGCTGAAGTCCAGGTATCGCCGGCCGTCAGCATCGATTAAGTAGCTACCGGAGCCGCCGACAAAGGTCGGGACCTTACGTGGCCCTTGCGCCACCCAGGGGTGGAAGACTAGTTCGTCGAGGTCCATGTCACGCCTCCAGAATTCTGGCGACCTAGCCTATACGCGTCATCCGTTAGACCGTCTTCGATTCGAGTTGCAACGCGAGAACGCCCCCGCCGAAGCAGGGGCGCCCTCCAAGCTCAACTCCGCGTTCGACTAGTCGCCGCAAGGGTAACTAGGCCATAGCCATACCTGGGCTCGGCGCATCCTGGCGCACGTCCACCGTCTTCGTGATGGGGCTCGGCCTGAACCCCTTCCATGCTGCGTAGACCCCCAGCGACGCTTCCCAAGCGATCTCCGGCACCGCCAGCAGGAATGCGGCCCCGGAACCGTTCTCGTAGACCCCGAAGAGGATGAGCACGAACGAGGCGATCAACATCGGGCCGCCGACGAGGCCCAGCATCGCCATGCGACGAGGCACCAGACCCGAACGGTACATCAGGTAGCCCAGGATCAACCCGTTCCCGAAACCGACCAAGAGCCCCGGGCCGAACAGGAACGCCCACTCGTAGGTAGACACGAGGAAGCCGCCCTGGGCAGCGAGCGCGGCGGCCTCGGCGCCTGCGGCCCCGGCCAGGGCGTCGCTCACGGTGACAACCGAGATGATGCTGATCAGGCCGACCAGGATGAAAACGGCTTCCATGATCCGCGCTGCGACATATCCGAGCGCCAGGCCTTCGCTCTGCCGCTTGACGATCGGGTAGAGCACTACCGCGGTGGCGATATTGGTGACGATGAGCGCGAACTCGAGGATCGCGCCGAGGTGCATGCTCGTGTCGGAGCCGGCACCGGGGATGAAGCGCATGTCTTCCCAGCTCGCCCCGAGTCCGTCAACGAAGAAAAGTCGGGCTCCGATCGAGGTTACGAAGGTGGCTATGAACAACCAGCCGAAGATCCGTGCGGTTTTCTGAGTATCCAACTGACTTTCCTTTCGCTCGATGGCTCCCAGACCTCTTAAAGACTTTGCGTACACCGTACGCATGGGTTACAGTAATGCGTACGCTGTACGCGTGTCAAGAAGAAACCGGAAATCATTCGGAAGGGGTGGGGATTGGCTCAGCGGACGAGGACCCGCCGGACCTCCCTTACCAGGGACCGGATAGTCGAAGCTGCCGTCGCACTAGCGGACGCTGGGGGGTTCGACTCGCTCAGCATGCGCAACCTCGCAGCAGAGCTCGGCGCCGCCCCGATGGCGCTGTATCGGCACGTCACAAATAAGGAGGACCTCCTCGACGGCATGGTCGACGTCGTATTCGCCGAGATGTACCCCCCGGCCATTGGGGGTGACTGGAAAACGGAGTTGCGCGAGCGCGGCATCTCGGCACGCGCCGCCCTGCAACGACACCGCTGGGCGGTCGGCCTTATGGAGACGCGCTTGCACCCCGGTCCCGCGAGCGCCGTACATCACAACGCGACGATGGGATGCTTGCGTGAAGCCGGATTTGGCTTCAGGGAGGCGGTGCACGCCTACAACTTGCTGGATAGCTACACCTACGGTTTTGCCCTTCAGGAGCAGACGATCCCGTTCGAAACACCGGAGGAGTCCGCCGAGGTGGCGAAGACCACCGTGGGCGAACGAGGCGACGAATATCCGTATCTAGCTGAAGTCGTAGAGGAGCTCGGTAAGAAGGGCTACGACTACACGGAAGAGTTCGAGTTCGGCCTCGGTTTCGTCCTCGATGGGCTCGAACGACTCGAAAAAACCTTCCGTTCCGGAAGGAGATCTCGGTGAGCGGCGAGGTAAGGAAAGGTCCGCAATCACCCAGCCGAGCGCCTGGTGCCCGGGTCTAAGGCGCCGGAGCGCCGGACGCTTTAACATCTGCTCATGAGCAGCCGGCGCTTATGCTCAAGGTGCCGCTACCCGCTGGGACCCCAGGCGCGGTTCTGCTCCAACTGCGGCCACCCTGCGGAAGCGTCAAGCGCGTCCGAGGAACAACTTCATCGCCGGCTGGCCGGGTCAGCTCCGCCGGCCGTGGCCGACAAGATCCGGTCCTCGCTCCTCACTGGGGAACGGCGACCGGTGACCGCGCTGTTCGCAGACGTCGTCGGATCGACTGCGATCATGGAACGCCTGGATCCCGAGATATGGACCGGTCTTCTCAACCAGGCTTTCGAGCTGATGGCACAAGCTGTTTACCGCTACGAGGGCACCATCGCTCACCTGCTGGGCGACGGCCTGCTTGCCTTCTTCGGGAGCCCCATCGCCCACGAGGACGATCCGGAGCGGGCGGTGCGGGCCGCCCTCGAGATGCTGGATCACCTGGGCCCGTTCTCGAGCGGGCTGGCACCCGAGTTCGGTGTCGACTTTAAGATCCGAGTTGGCGTCAACACCGGAACCGTCATTGTCGGCGACATTGGCAGCGACCTCCGCTACGAGTACACCGCCATCGGCGATGCGGTGAACGTAGCCGCCCGTCTTCAGGGCGAGGCGGCACCGGGGACGGTGCTCGTTGCCGGCCCCACCCACGGCTTCATCGCTCCCAGGTTCGAAACCCGAAGCATCGGGTCCGTCGCGCTCAAGGGAAAGGCCGAGCCGGTGGCCGCCTATCAGGTCGTAGGGATCAAATCCGCTCCTGAACCGACCCGAGGCCTACCGGGGTTGACAAGCACCCTTGTCGGCCGTGCCCTGCCGCTGGCCGAGCTCGAGGAGATGCTGGATCTGGTTACGGCCAGCCGGAGGGGCGGGGCGGCGCTGGTGCTCGGGGATCCCGGCATCGGAAAGAGTCGCTTGCTGAGGGAGCTCAGGGCTCGACTTGGCGAAGACACCGCGGCGGCTTGGGCCGAAGGACGGTGCCTCTCCTACGGCCGGGGCATGCCCTATCACCTGTTGCTCGACCTGCTCAGGGCACTCCTGGGCGTTACCCCGTCAACCGATCCAACGCGGGTGGAGGCTGCCTTGAGCGAGCGGCTGGACGGCCTGGAATCCTCCAGCCGCTCGGAGGCGAACCGGTATCTTGCCCGGCTCCTGGGCCTGCCTTTGACGCAGCCCGACGCCGCCGCCATTGAGTCGTTGCCGGAGGAGGTGCGTCACGACCGGCTGGTTGCCTCTCTGAACTCCCTCTTGGCGCATTCATCGAGTGCCCGCTCCCAGGTCCTCGTCTGTGAGGACGTTCACTGGGCCGACCGTTCGTCCACCGAGGTCCTTCGCGACACGCTGGAGGCCGTGGCACATCTACCTGTGCTGTTACTGTTCACCTCACGCCCAGAACCGGACGCCCCCATCGACGAGTTGGCAGAGGCCGCCGCTCGGGGACTGGGCAACCGCTTCCGAAAGATCCAGCTTCGACCTTTGACCCATCAGCAGAGCAGCAGCCTGGTGGCCCAACTGCTGGAGATCGAGAGCCTTCCGATAAAAGTGCGCCGGCTCATCCTCGAGAAGTCGGAGGGCAACCCGCTTTTCGTCGAGGAGATCATCCGCATGCTCATGGGGCGGAATGCGATACTGCGGGAAGGAGACAAGTGGGTCGCAGTTGAGTCGACCACCTGGGAGGAGTTGCCCACAACCCTCAACGGACTCTTACTGGCCCGACTGGACCGGCTTCCGGAGGAGCCGAAGCGGTTGGCCCGCATTGCTTCGGTCATCGGCCGGCACTTCGACCTGTCAACCTTGTCTGCGGTGCTGGAGGCCGCGAACGGACAGATCGACGTCGAGCGGTCGATGCAGGATCTGGTCTCGTTTGACCTGTTACAGGCACCGGACGGAGGCGAACCCGATTACTCTTTCCGGCACGCGCTGATAGAAGATGCGGTCTACGAATCGATCCTTCACCGCGACAAGAGGCGGCTGCACAGCGCCGTAGCCGGGGTCATGGAGCGTTTGCACGCCGACCGCCTGGAGGACTGGGCTGCCGTGATTGCCCTTCACCTGGAGCGGGCCGGCGACGTCGAACGTGCGGTCGACTACTTGATTCTGGCTGGGGAGAGTGCCCTCCAGCGATTTGCCCCCCGCGAGGGCCTCGAGCTGTTCAAGCGAGCAGTGGACCACCTCTCCACCATGCCCGTCGATCCCCAGGTCCTTCGGAAGCGCTTGAGAGCCGGCCTCGGCAGATCTTCGGCCGGAATGACCTTTGTTCCGGGCCATGAGCAGCTGGCCGAGCTGGAGGGACTGCTCCCCGACGCCCAGGAGCTCGAGGACCTCAAGCTGCTCGGCGAGGTGCACCTGGCGGCTTCCGAGATCCGGTACGAGATGGGGGAGATTCCACAGGTGAGCCCGTCGCTGGCGGCGTCGGTGGCGGAGGTGGAACGGATCGCCGAGGTGCTCAAGGATGAACGCCTCAGGGCTTTCCCGGTTGCCCTGCGCGGCGCATCCCACTTCGCCGCATCCGAGTTCCGGCAGGCGATACGGTCACTGGAGGAGGCGGTACCACTCCTCGAACGCCAGTCCGCATTAACCAAGGCCGCGTACTACTCCGGGATGGCGGCGCTGGCGGCGGCTCGGCTGGGGGAGTTCGATCTTGCCGACCGGTGGCTTCACAAAGCACAGGGTCTGGCCGACCGGAGCCAAGATCCGAATGCTCTGATGGACGCGGACCTGCACCGCAGCTTCGTCGAAGGCGAGCGGGGGAATTTAACGCAGGCCCTGACCTTTGCCCAGCGCGGCACCGAGATCGCGGTACGGATCGATAACAAGGCATGCGCCCTGGTCGGCTACTTCATCATGGGTGACCAGCAGATGAAGCTGGGACTCCGGGAGCAGGCCCTTCGTTCCCTAGAGCGCAGCACCGAGATGGCCGAGTTCTGCAACGTCGCCGACATCCAGAATCTAAGCCAGGCGTGGTTGAGCGCGGTGCGGGCGGAACTCGGGGGGGATGAAGCGGTCTTCCCCCGGCTGGATAATTCGCTCAACAAAGCCCGAGCGATGGGCGATCGGCTGAGCGAGGGGCAGATCCTGCGGCAACGAGCGATCGCCCGGGCAAGGATCGACGAACCCGACTGGGACGTCATCAAAGCGGATTTCGAGGGTTCAATAGCCATCTTTGAGCAGATCGAAGCCCGCCCCCATTTGGCGCGTGCGCTTCGGGACTACGGCCTCACCCTTGAGGCCGGGGGGCGCATTGGTGAGGGTCAGAAAAAGCTGAGCCGGGCCATGGAGCTGTTCGAGTCGATGCAGATGCATCTCGAGGTCCCAGCGATTCCCGGCAAGCGGCCCCCTGACGGTGACCTCGTCGGGCAGGAACAGTCCTGATCTGCGGGATCTCGGATTCCGGATGGCTCCCATTTCGGCCCTCTACCCGCAGCTGAATTGAGCCTACGCTTCATCGGGCTTAAGGAACGTTGACCGAATCCCAGCCAGACCTCTCCGCGGTTGCCGGCCACAAGCAGGAGATTCGCCGGCGAGTCTGGAAGGAGCTCTCCGAACGGGGTGCGGCCCGTTTCCCCGGTGCCCAGGGTCGCATTCCCAACTTCACCGGGGCGGAGGCGGCAGCCCGGCGGCTGGCCGAGGTGCCCGAGTGGGAGGCCGCTGAGATTCTCAAGTGCAACCCCGACTCACCCCAGCTGCCGGTAAGAACCCTGGCGCTGCAGCACGGCAAGCGAATGTACATGGCCGTGCCCCGGCTGCGGGAGGAGCGGCCTTTCCTGTTGCTCGATCCGGATCTGCTCACCGAGCACCCCCGCAAAGCCGCCTCGATCAAGGGCTCCGCCTCCGCGGGCCGACCCGTCCGGATCGACGAGATGCCCCACATCGATCTGATCGTGTGCGGCACGGTGGCGGTCAACCGGGATGGCGTGCGCATCGGCAAGGGGGGCGGGTACTCCGACCTCGAGTTTGCCCTTACCCGCCAGAACGGCATCGTCGACGACGACACGGTCATCGCCACCACGGTGCACCCTCTTCAGGTGCTGGACGAAGAGCTGCCGGAGACCGACCACGACTTCCGGGTGGATCTGGTGATGACGCCGGAGGAGGTGATCCGGTGCCCCCGGTCGAAGCGGCCGAGCGGCATCCTCTGGGACCACCTGGATCAGGCGACGATCGAGGCCATTCCGGTCCTCAAGGCCCTGCGCTGACGGCCCGCGGGTAGCCCGGGAGGGACCCCAACGCCAACTTGCGCAGCAACTCCGGCGAACGGCCGATGTTATAGGGTTTGGCTGCCGAATTTTCGTTTGGCGCAGCCGGCGTACGGAGTCGATAGGCATCAATGGCTAAGAACGTGCGTCTCGGGATCATCCGGGCCCGGCATGACACCACGGTCCCGGTCATCCCCGATCAGGCTTGCCGCTCACTGCTTATGATCGGGGACCGCTCCGCGCTGATCTACTGGATTAACACGACCCGAAACCATCTCGACTTTGTCGACTCGCCGATGTTCCCATGGGTCGACATGACGATTGGGGCGGACACCGGCCGGGTTGCCCAGGCGACTGCGGCAATCAACGCGCTTCGCGCCGCCTTCCCCGATCCCGAACCGCTGGCCGGGCTGGACGGGCTCATCGTGCTCACCCACCCGGGGAACCGCGCGATGCCGAACCCGCTGGCGGGGCAGCCCGGACAACCGGCCACGGTCACCACCGGCTTCGACGGGGGATCGGCCACCGTCGGCGGGCTGCCGGTTGCGGTCCTCCCCGTGATGTCGAGCAATCACACCTTCATGTGCCACGAGGTCGGCCATGTCCTGGGCTTCGAGCACAGCTACGGCCTCGACAACAACGGCACGGACTGGAACCCGAACGACGCCAACATCATCGTCGGTCCCGAGTACGGGTCCCCCTACGACATGATGTCCGCCATGTCGTTCGGCAGCCGCTGGCTCGGCACCGGGCCGTTTTACTCGGCCTCGCCGACGTTCGTGGGGCCGGCGGTTGCCGGCTGGCCCAACCCCGGCGCCTTCACGATGGGACCTCACGTCAGCCGGGCGACCCTACACGTGGAGATGCCGGAGGCGCTGGCCGGCCGCGTGATCGAATCCCCCTTCCCGCAGGCCGGAGCAGCGGTCACCGCCCGGATCGTCCCGGCGTCGGCTTCCCGCGGCAACTGCCTTCTCATCCTGCATCCGCCCGGCGAGCCGGCAACCGGCGCCGGCCGGGTGTACGTGGAGTACCGCACGATCGACGGCTGGGATGCAGGCCTGGATCCGCTGGGCCCGGACCTGGCCCGTGACGGCGTGGTCGTGCATACGCTCGTCGACGTGCCCAACGTGGCGCCCCGGGCCTGGTACCGAGGCGCCATCCCGACGGTTTCGGTCGACAGGGACCTGGCGGTCGCCTCAACGCCGCTCGTCGTCCGCGCCACGGCCGTCGCCGACGACGGGGTCGACCTTTCGGTAACCGCCGGCGCCGCCCGGGGCGTGGAGATCGTGCGGGGAATCCACTCCGACGACTTTGTCGGCGTCATCGGCGACCTCCAGCCGGCCGGGCTGTGCGGCGTTCGAAAGGGAACCTTTGCGACGTCGACGTTCGACCAGTTCCGGGTCCGCACCACCGGGTTCGGCGGAGAGGGCCAGCCTGGCGCAACCCCGCCCACTGTGGCGTGGACGGTCGGCGGTATGCCGGTGTCCGGAAACAGTGGGTCGGTGGACGTCCCGTTCGGAGAGGTGAGTTTTGCGGTTGAGTTCACTATCGATCCGGTGGTGTTCGAGCTCGCCCTGACCTCGCGGGGCGGGGAGCGGTTTGAGGCGCCGGTGGTCGTAACGGTCACCGGCGACGGCGCCACCGCTACCGCGACCGACACCTTCACCGCCCAGGGATGGTTCGACGGGGTCCACCCCGAGGATGTCGAGAAGCTCGGAGACTGCCTGAAGAAGATCTCCGACCGCTTCCGGGTGGTCCCCACGCCGTTCCGCAGGCCCACGCCGAGCCCGCCCTGGGCCACGCTGCTGGTCCGGCGCCAAGCCGAGCAGTTCTGGATCGCCAGCACGATGAGGCTGCTGGACGAGCTGCCCGGTCTCGACCCGGAGGGGCGCAACACGCTCCGGCAGATCGTCCAACTCCAGGTTCAGTCTGCTCCCACCATGCTGGACCGGCTGGCCGCAGCAGGGGTCGACTTCAGCGTGCTGGAATCCGACATCACGGATTGGTTGAACAACCCGGAGTTCACGCCCTACCCGGCCCTGGCCGAGGCGCTCTTTCGGCTGCTGGAGGGCAAGATGCTTCGTCGCCCGGTCTTTATGGATGTGATCGTCTTCAACTACGAACACTCGCCGGGCGAACCCTCGCCGCGCCGGGTGGAGGACATGGACTCAGGCGTGCTCATGGCGGCGGTGGTCGAAGGATCGAACGAGCGCTACGGCGAGGCGGTTTCCGACCTGGCGGAGTTGCTTGTGCCCGGGGCCTGATTCCGGTTTAACCGCAACCGGTTTCGGGCACCTAGGCGGTCCCGGGGCGCCTTTTAAGGCTGACCGGTGCCTGCGCTTCGGTACTCGCTTCCTGCAACCACGAGGTGGTCCAGGAACCGCAGCCCCACCGTCCCGGCAGCCTCTAGGAGCCACTGGGTAACGGCCCGGTCCTCGGCGCTTGGCGTCGGATCGCCCGAAGGGTGATTGTGAGCCACCGCAAAGCCGGACCCGCCGCACCGGAGCACCGCTGAGATAAGGTCCCGGACGACCAGCAGGCAACGGTCCGTGCCGCCCCGGGTGACCGGCATCGTGCGCAACACCCGGTTGGCGGTGTTGGTCACGACGAGGACGACCTCCTCCTGCGGGCGCCCCGCCAGCAGCGGCTGCACCAGCGCCGCCAGGTCCCCGGGACCTCCAATCGTCACCGGAACCGGTCCGAAGACAGCCCGTCGCCCCAACTCGAATGCGGCGACCAGCCCGGCCGCCTTCGCCGATCCCAGGCTGAGCACCGTATCAAGGTCGTCCATCCCAGCGGCCGACAGCCGGTTCAAGGATCCCCAGGCACCCAGCAGCTCCGTACCGACATCCAGAGCGCTGGCGCCCCGGCTGCCGTAGCGGATCACCAGCGCCAGAAGTTCCTGGTCGCTCAGCCCGCCCGGACCGAGGCGGGCAAGCCGTTCCCGGGGGCGTTCCGAGGCAGGCAGATCGGCGATGCGTACGGGCATGACGGATTGAACAGTACCGGTCGGGGGTGACAGCCCAAACCCCACTACTTTGTACTAGCATGGTCATAAGATAAAGTTAAATCGCTTTCTTTATCTTAGTGATCCATTAACCAAGGACTGTGCAGATGGGACGAGCCGGCACCTACGTCATGCAGCCATCGGGCTACCGCGCATTCGTTCCGGCTTCCTTCCCTCCATCCGACCTCAGCTCTAGCGACCAATTCCAGACCCTACTATCCTCCGCGGATATCGCTCTTGGTCGCCTGGACGGGGTTGTCGAGGTCATTCCCAACCCAGACCGCTTTGTGCTTATGTTTGTGCGTCGTGAAGCCGTTCTCTCAAGCCAGATAGAAGGGACCGTCGGCTCGATGATGGACGTGCTCGAGCACGAGGCACTGGTGAGGCGCAGTGAAGCCCGCATGGACCTGAGAGAGATTCAGAATCACATTGACGCGATGAACTACGGGATCACCCGGCTGCAGACGTTGCCGCTCAGCAGAAGGCTCCTTTGTGAGGTTCACAAAATCCTCATGTCTAACGTCCGGGGCGGCGAACCGGCAAAGACCCCAGGGGAGTTCCGAACTACGCAGAACTGGATCGGAGGTGCGTCACCCAACACGGCCCGTTTCGTTCCGCCACCCCCACAGGTTGTCCCCGCGGCCTTCGGTCACCTTGAGCAATTCCTGCACTCGCCCGAGCCGCTACCGCCACTGGTGAAGATTGGACTGGCCCACGCTCAATTCGAGACCATCCATCCCTTCCTCGACGGAAACGGACGGACCGGGAGGCTGTTAATCACCTTTTGGTTGGTGGAGAAGGGCATCCTCAGGAAGCCCCTCCTCTACCCATCCCTTTACCTTAAGGAGTACCGGGACGAGTACAACGCCCGACTCCAGGCGGTCAGGGACGACGGGGCGTGGGAATCCTGGCTGGAATTCTTCGTAGACGGGATCGCGCAAGCCGCCAAGCAAGCTACGACCACCGCCTCTAACATCCTCAAACTTCGGGAAGCGGATCGAGAAAAGATCAACCGCCACCTAGGCAAACGCACGGCGAAGGCATTTCAGCTCCACGACTGGCTGTTCACCCAGCCGGTGGTCACCCTCCCTCTCGTTCAAGAACAGATCGGCGTCTCGCAACCAACCGCCTCAAGTCTTGTCCACTGGCTTGAAGATCTCGGGCTCCTTGAAGAGCTGACGGGTAAAGAGCGGTTCAAGGTCTTTCGTTACACCGCCTACTTGGACCTCTTTCCTGGCTCCGGGGATCGGCAGTAGGACAATTCGGATTGTGCTCAGGCGCGATCCAGCCAATCAACTTTTGCTTATAGTCGCCTCAACTAAAGCTTGAGATAGTTTCTTTATGTTGTCGGCTCCCGCGTAGACTTGTCGAATGCTTCTTCTCGTCGGTGTCGTCGCGTTGTGAGGCATCGCTCGGGGGGCGTGCGAGAACATGAGGTGAGACGTACCTGTGGCTAGGGGCAGCGGCGGCAACAAGGCCGGTGAAGCGGGTAAGAACGGCGCCAACGTCGGCTACGAGGCCCAACTCTGGCAGATGGCCGACGCCCTTCGGGGCAGCATGGACGCCGCCGAGTACAAGCACGTCGTCCTGGGCCTGATCTTCCTCAAGTACATCAGCGACGCCTTCGAGG
>CAZASU010000065.1:0-11201 GCA_964487785.1 uncultured Gemmatimonadaceae bacterium
CCTCATCGCAGCTGCAGAATCGATCCTCGCCAATCCCGATCTTTTCGACGATGCTGGTCTTTGCGGGGCTCGCCTCGGTCGGCCCCATGGTGGCGCTGGCGGCGGCCTGTTTCGCTATCGGCGTCTATCCCGCGCTCGCTATCGTCCCGGCCGTGGCCGTGGGCGTGTCGGTGGCCGGCACTGCGATGCCGGCCGCGGAGCTGGCGGCAGTCGGCGCCGCGCTTCCGCGCGTGGCACTCGTGGCCCTCGCCGTCATGGTGCTCTCCGCGCTGTTGTGGCTGGCCCGGGGCCGACTTGTGGCGAAGGTATCGGTCGCTACCTCGGGTACATGGGCATGCGCCTGGACGCCGCTTACGTCGCGCATGCAGTACACTGCGTCCTCGTACGCCGCCCCGCTCCTCCGCGCCTTCGGGCCGGTAGCGGGAGTCCGTGCGCACGCCGACGCGCGTGGCTTTCACAGTCACCCCATTGATCTCGTGCTCGACGGCGTGGTGTTCCCGGCGTGGCGGCGGGTAGGGCGCTTGGCCCACGAGGCTCGGCTGCTGCAGGCCGGCCGCCTTCGTTGGTATCTGCTGTACGTGATTCTCACGGTGCTCGCTCTGCTGCTGTATGTCGGTCGCATGCCGGGGGCCCAATGACCGCCGCCCGATTCGTGACGCTACTCGCGGTACTGTTGGTGGCCCCGGCGCTGCCCGGCATTGCCACTCGGACAAAGTCGCTGCTGACCGGGCGCCGGGGTGCACCGGTGCTCCAGCTCTACGCCGATCTGGCCAAGCTGGTGCGCAAGGGCGTGGTCTACAGCCGGACGACCACGATCGTCTTCCGGGCTGCTCCCATCGTCTTGACCGCGAGCGTGCTGCTGGCCGCGCTGCTGCTGCCGCTCGATGGCCGCGCGCCGATCTTCGGGTTCACCGGCGATCTGGTGGCGTTCGCCGGACTGCTCGGATTGGGCCGGTTTGCCCTGGTGCTGGCGGGGCTCGACACCGGGTCGAGCTTCGAGGGCATGGGGGCGAGCCGGGAGGTCACGGTCGCCGCGTTCGCGGAGCCGGCGCTCCTGCTCTCCTTCACGGTCCTCGTGCTCGCGACCGGCAGCCTCTCGCTCGGCGGCATGCTGGGGGTGCCGCTCGCCGCCGCCTGGTCCACGGCGGGGCCCTCACTCGTGCTCGCTGGTGGGAGCCTGTTCATGTTGCTGTTGGCCGAGAACGCCCGGGTACCGATCGACGATCCCGCCACGCATCTCGAGCTCACCATGATTCACGAGGTGCTCGTCCTCGATCATAGTGGCCCCGATCTCGCCCTGATCCTGTACGCCGGCGCGGTCAAGTTCGCGCTGTTCGCCACCCTGGTGGTCAGCGTGCTGGTCCCTCTCGCGCGGTTCGATCCGTGGATCGCTATGGTAGTGCTCCTCGCCGGCCTGGCCCTCATCGGGATCCTCGTCGGGGTCATCGAGGCCGCAATGGCGCGCCTGCGCATGGACCGCATTCCGCAGTTTCTGGTGGCGGCCTCCGCCCTCGCCGGCTTCGGCGTGATCCTCCTGTTGCGGTGACGCCATGACGAACTTCTCCGACCTCCTGCTGCTGCTCGTGGTGCTCACTGACTTCTGGGTCCTCGGCACCACCCGGCTGAGCTCGGTGATCCGCGCCGCGGCGGTCCAGGGCGCTATTCTGGCCGCGCTGCCTGTCGCCCTGCACCCCGGCCTCTCACCCCACATCCTCGGATTGGGTATCGGTACGCTCGTCGTCAAGGCGATCGTCCTGCCCGCGTTCTTGCACCGGGCGATCCGCGAGGCGTCAGTCCGGCGGGAAGTCGAGCCGGTGATCGGATTCACCGCCTCCCTGTTAATCGGCGCCGTCGCGGTGGCGTTGTCCTTCGCCGTCGCCCAGCGGCTCCCGCTGCCGGAATCGCAGACGGCTCTCCTCGTGCCGGTCGCCCTGGCCACGGTGATCGTCGGTCTGATCGTGCTCACCACCCGGAGTAAAGCGCTGACGCAAGTGGTGGGCTATCTGATCCTCGAGAACGGCATCTACGTCTTCGGGCTGAGCCAGGCCGAACGGGTCCCGTTCCTGGTGGAGCTTGGGGTGCTGCTCGACGTGTTCGTGGGCGTGTTCATCATGGGGATCGTCGTGTTCCATATCAATCGCGAGTTTGATTCGCTCAGCTCTGCCCGGCTGACGGAGCTCAAGGACTGATGCGCCTCCTCAGCCTCCTGCTGCTGCCGCTGATTGCGGCCGCCGCGGCCTACGCTCATCGCTCGGCACCCTTTCGGAACGCCTGGCTGCTCGCCGCCGCGGCCACCCACCTTGTCGTCGTGGCATCGCTCTGGGTTGTGCCCAGCGGTTCTGTCCTCGATGACTGGCTCGCGCTCGATGCGCTCGGGCTCGTCGTCCTCTCCGTGGTAACGATCCTGTTCGCCGTGGTGGCGCTCTACGCCGTCGGCTACCTGCGCACGGCGAGTCCGCGGGGCGGGCGCGCCTTCGTGAGCTGCCTGCTGGGCTTCCTGGCCTCGACGTCGCTCGTCGCGCTGAGCCATCACCTCGCCCTGCTGTGGGTCGGGATGGAGGCTACGACCCTGGCGCTGGCGCCGCTGGTCTACCACCGGCGGGACCGGCGCTCGCTCGAGGCCGTCTGGAAGTACCTCGTCCTGTCGTCCGTGGGCATCGCCCTGGCTCTGCTGGGGACGTTCTTCCTGGCGGCGGCGCAGGTGGAAGGACGGCCGCTGCTGGTGGAGGACCTGGTGCGGACGGCGGACACCTTGCAGCCGAGCCTGCTGCGGGCGGCGTTCGTGTTTCTGCTCGTCGGATTCGGGACCAAGATGGGGCTGGCGCCGCTCCACGCCTGGAAGCCGGACACCTACGGCGAGGCCCCCAGTCTCGTCGGCGCCCTCATGGCGGGCGCCCTGACGAGCTGCGCGTTTCTGGGCCTGGCCCGGGTGGCGCAGGTCATGTCGGCGGCGGGGCAGGCAGCCTTCATGCAGCCGCTCCTCCTCGCGTTCGGCATCTTCTCGCTGGTGGTGGCGGCAGCGTTCATGATCGGCCAGACGGACCTGAAGCGCCTGCTGGCGTACTCGAGCGTGGAGCACATGGGACTGCTCGTGCTCGGGCTCGGGCTCGGCGGCACCGGCACCTACGGTACCGTGCTGCATGTGCTCAACAACGGCCTGACCAAGGGTCTGATGTTTTTGACCGTCGGCAACATCGTCCTGGTCACCGGCACCGCCCACGCCCCCTCGATGCGAGGTGTGCTTCGGCGCGCGCCCGTCTCGGGCGCCCTGCTGCTGGCCGGCCTGTTCGCGGTCACTGGATCGCCGCCCTTCGGTCCGTTCGTGAGCGAGTTCATGATTCTGGGCGCTGCCATTGGTCAGGGGCACCCCTGGATCGGGGCGATCACAGTCGTGTTACTGGCGGTCATCTTCGTTGGGATGGCTCGCCCGATACTGGAAATACTCTACGGTGAGCCGGCCGAATCGGGGACGGGCGCGAGGGCTGGGGGGCTGCGTCTGTTCGGCCCCGCGGTCCTGGCTCTGCTGGTACTGCTCCTGGGCGTCTACCTCCCCCGCGAGCTGCGCGAGGTGCTTGCCCGTGCGACGGCCTCTCTTGGCGGGGTGGTGCCATGAGCGGCTTGGACGAACTAGGGTTGCGGAATCGGCGCGCGGTCCCGCTGGCGGCGGTGCCCCGCGAGCCGGTGGACCGGTTCCGCCACTGGGTGATCGATGAGGTCGGGCGGGGGCGGCGCCTGGTCATGTTCTTCGGCATGCCCGAGACGGCCGGCCAGATCCTGCTTCTCGCCGTGCTCGCGGACGACGAGGCCGGCGAGCTCGGGGCCTGTGCCACCGTCGTCGCCGACTCCTACCCGGCACTGACGCCCGACTGTCCGGAAGCGCACTTGTTCGAGCGCGAGATCGCCGAGCAGTGCGCCGTCGTCCCGACCGGCCATCCGTGGCTCAAGCCGGTCCGGCGACACCCACCCGATCACGCCGCCCGAGCGGACGACCTCCGGCCGTTCGATCGGGAGCGCTACCCGTTCTTTCAGATGGCCGGCGAGGAGGTGCACGAGGTCGCCGTGGGGCCGGTCCACGCCGGCATCATCGAGCCAGGGCACTTCCGGTTTCAGGCTCACGGGGAGCAGGTCCTGTTCCTCGAGATCATGCTGGGTTACCAGCACCGGGGAGTCGAGACGCTGCTTGAAACGCGCGGGCGGCTGCAGGCGGCGCTCGTCGCGGAGGCCATCGCCGGCGATACGGTGATCGGGCACGCCGGGGCTCACTGCGCGGCCATCGAGGCGCTCGCGCGCAGCCGCAAGACGCCGCGCGCGCAGACCATCCGGGGCATCGCGCTCGAGCTGGAGCGTCTGGCCAATCACATCGGCGACCTGGGTGCAATCGCCGGGGACGTGGCGTACCAACCCGCGGCGGCGTACCTCGGGCGCATGCGCGGCGAATGCCTGAACCTGCTGATGACGCTCTCGGGCAATCGATACGGCCGCGGCCTGGTCCGGCCGGGGGGCGTCGCGTTCGACATCACGCCGGCCATGGCGGACGAGGCCCGCGACCGCCTCACCCGGCTGCGTGAGGAACTCCTCCCTGCCGCCGACCTGATGCTCGGGAACGCGTCCGTGCAAGCGCGGCTGGAAGGGGTCGGCGGGCTGTCGCGGGAGAAGTGTGTGGAGCTGGGGATCGTCGGCCCGGCCGCCCGGGCCTGCGGCCTTCACCGCGACGTCAGACACGACCATCCCTACGGCGTCTTTCGCTTCGCCCACATCCCGGTATCGACCGCGTGGGCTGGCGACGTGCTGGCGCGCTGCCTCGTTCGCCGGCTGGAGATCCTGCGCTCCCTCGAGTTCGTGATCGAGCAGCTCGAGCACCTGCCTACAGGCGCGGTGCGGGTAGAGTGCGGGGCACTCCGACCTAAAGAGTTGGCGGTCGCCATGACGGAGGGGTGGCGAGGAGAGATCGTACACGCGGTCATTACGGATCCGGCGGGTGGCATCCGCCGGTATAAGGTGATGGACCCGTCCTTTCACAACTGGTCCGGGGTAGCGGCCGCCGTGCCGGGGAATCAGATCTCCGACTTTCCCCTCTGCAACAAGAGCTTCAACCTCTCCTACGCGGGGCACGACCTCTAATGCTCGAGTTTCTCCGGGTGCGCCTCCAGCAAGGGACGCGGACCTCGCGATTCCCCGCCGGAGACGCTGAGTTTCCCGACCGGTTTCGGGGCCGGCCCGTGCTCGACCCAGCCAAGTGCAACGGCACTTGTCCCGGCTGCGCCGATCGGGTCCCGTCCGCCGTGCTGACGCGCGGGGCCGAGGGACGGGTCGAAGTGGACGTGGGCGCTTCCCTGTTCGCGCCGGAGGAAGCGGACGCGTGCGTGAACGGCGCGTTCGCGTTCACCCACGACCATCGCATGGCTGCCAGGACCCGGTCCGGTCTCGTGAGCCCAGACGGCGAGGTCGAGCTCGCGACGGCGCTCGAGGCCAAGATGCGGCGTCTCTTCGGCCGGTCCCTGCGGCTGCGGTCGGTGGCCGCCGGAAGCTGCAACGGCTGTGAGGCGGAGCTGGTGGCGCTCGGGAACGTGGTGTTCGATCTGACCCGCTTCGGAGTCCAATTCGTCGCGTCGCCGCGCCATGCCGACGGCTTGGTGGTCACCGGAGCCGTGAGCGCGAACATGCGGAAGGCCCTCTACGCGACCTGGGAGGCCACTCCGGCGCCCCGGCTCGTGATCGCCGTCGGCGCCTGTGCCATCAACGGAGGCCCGTTTCGCGGCAGCCCCGAGGTCTCCGATGGTATCCCACCCGATCTTCCAGTTGATCTGTGGATCCCAGGCTGCCCGCCACACCCGCTCACCATCCTGGACGGTGTGCTGCGCCTCCTGGGGCGCCTCGAAGACGGGTCGTGACCGTGGGCCGGCGGGATCAACCATCGGATAGAAGAAGCCCTCACGGGGTGCAGATCCTGCACGACCCGCGGCTGAACAAGGGTACGGCGTTCACCGACGAAGAGCGCGAGGTGCTGGGGCTTCGAGGGCTGCTCCCGCCCCGCGTCTTCACCCTGGAGGAGCAGGAGCTTCGAGTCCTGGCCAGCCTGCGCGGGCTGCATTCCCCGCTCGACCAGTACCTGTTCCTGGTGGCGCTACTCGATCGCAATGAACGGCTCTTTTATCGCACCGTCGTCGACAATCTGGCCGAGCTGCTCCCTATACTCTACACCCCGACGGTCGGGGAGGCATGCCGTCAGTTCGGTCTCCTTTTCCGCAGGCCCAGGGGACTCTACCTGTCGGCGAGAGATCGGGGCCGCGTCGGCGATATCCTCCGGAACTGGCCGGAGCGCCGGGTCCGGGCCATCGTGGTCACCGACGGGGAGCGGATTCTGGGCCTGGGTGATCTCGGCGCGCATGGGATGGGGATTCCGATCGGGAAACTGACGCTTTACACGGCCTGTGGCGGCCTCGACCCAGCGCTGGGGCTGCCGGTGATGCTGGACGTCGGCACCGAGAACGAGGCTCTCCGCCGGGACCCGCACTACATCGGACTGCCCGAGCCACGTCTCCGGGGTCCGGCGTACGACAGCCTGCTTGATGAATTCATCGAGGCCGTGAACGAAGTATTCCCAGGCGCGCTGGTCCAGTTCGAGGACTTCGCCACGGCCAGCGCCTTCCGCCTGCTGGCCCGGTACCGCATGGGCGCCTGTGTCTTCAACGATGACATCCAGGGGACGGCGGCCGTGGTCCTGGCCGGGATGCTGAACGCGGGGCGTCTGACCGGCACCGGACTCGCCCAGCAACGGATTCTGTTTGTGGGCGCCGGAGTAGCGGTGGGCGCTGCCGACCTGGTTGTCACTGCGCTCCGCGGTCAGGGGATGGCCGATGCCGATGCCCGGCGCACCTGCTGGTTCTTCGACCGCGACGGGCTCATCGTTCAGGGGAGGAGCGGGCTCGCGTCCCAACAGCAGCCGTACGCGCATTCGCACGTGCCGGTAACAGATCTGGTCGATGCTATCCGGAGCCTCCGGCCAACTGCGTTGGTGGGGCTATCAGGGCAATCAGGTCTGTTTACCGAACCGGTGCTCCGGGGGATGGCGGACCTCAATCCGCGGCCGATCGTCTTCGCGATGTCCAACCCGACCTCGCAAGCCGAATGCACCCCCGCCCAGGCGTTTCGGGCGACGAACGGAAGGGTCGTTTTCGCCAGCGGGAGTCCGTTTGGGTCCGTAGACTGGGACGGGCAGAGAAACGCGGTGGCCCAGGCGAACAACGCATACATCTTTCCCGGACTCGGGATCGCCGTCGTCGCATGTCATATCCGGCAGGTAACCGACTCGATGTTCCTGGCTGCGGCGGAGGCGCTCGCCGCTAGCACCACGCCGGCCGAGCTCAGCCAGGGTCTCGTGTATCCGACCATCTCGCGGATGCGGGAGGTGTCCCTCGCCGTGGCGGAGGCCGTGGCCCGTATTGGGTACCGCGAGGCCCTTGCCGCCGCGCCGGAGCCGACGCATTTGCGCGAGTACCTTCGTTCGGCGCTCTACGACCCGATCTACCCGGCGTATGCTGGGGGATCCGGCTCGCCGTAGGAGAGTGGTCTACTGCGCCGGATCACCGGTGCGCGCAGAGCTGGGCGTAAGTGAGGGCCTCCCGCAATCGCGGGAAGACATTCTGCGGCCCGAGCTCATCCAGAAGCCCCGCTCGCGCGAGCATCGCGTGTGTCTGGACCCCGGCACCGCCGATGATCAGGGTGGTCCCCGTGTGGCGGCAACGGCCTACCAGCAGCTGAATCATACGGACACCCCTCGCGTCGAGTGCCGCGAGGCGCTCCACTCCCAGCACGAACACGCGGGGCCGGTGGCCCAGCATCTCGAGCAGCGACTTGACTGTGGTTGCTTGGTAGAGCGCGAGGGGACAGTCGGCGTGGAACACCTCGACCGTCGGTGGCAGGGGACTCTCGTCCGGTGACGGCTCCTGCGAGCCCTCGTCGCTCATTGCCGGCTCGGGTGCTGTCTTGGAGTCCCAGAACCAGCCGCGCCTCAGCGTGAGGCGGCGGTGTCCGCCCGGTGGGCGCTATCCGCCGACACAGTGGTTCCCGCCGAATCTCCCCCGCTGATCGCGGAGGCCGCCGGAGTGGTCGATGTACCGGTGTCCGCTGCGCTCGGTGAGCGATCCGTTCGTTGGCAAGACGGGAGTACTAACAAGGCGAGCAACAACGCGTAAGATCGCATCATTCCTCCTCGTGAGTGTCGGATAGGATTCGCCCTGCGCTGACTGAAATCCTGCGCCTCATCACTCCGGCGGCATCTCTCGCCGACCTGGGAGGGGCCACCCGTGGCGCCATCGCTCGCGATAATCCGCCGCTCGGATAACATCCGCCACGCCCTGCACGAATTCCAGGTCTATGGGACTGAACAAGCGGCGCACGGAGGAATACACCCCGAGGATGCCGTACGGTCCGCTCTGCGGCCAGATCGGTACGACGAGGGCGCTCACAGTCGCATGCCTAGCAAGCAGCGGGTCGATGGCGAAATCGGCGTGGAGCGCCAAGTCCTCAACAATGACGGGGCCGTGGTGCTCGAGAGCATAGCCGCCGAGCGTGCCGGTGCCCGCCGCCAGATGAGCCCGACCCACGACGTCCTCGCGCCAGCCGATTCCCGCATAGAGCAGCAGCGCCTCCCCACCTTCGACGAGTCTAGCTACGGCGCAGCGCTCTGCCCGTAGCATCCGCGCCGTCAGGGCAACGCCCTCGGTGATCGTCTGCTCGAGCGAGAATGGTGACACTGCCTGCGAGCGGTACGCACTCAAAGCGGCGTGCCGGGCATGGATCTCGGCCTGAATCGAGCGCCGGGCCGCCGTCAGCGCATCCTGCTGGCTACTCACGACTGCATCCTTTCGGGAGGCCATCGCGTCACACTCCCGCATGCTTCACCCCCTACGCACCGGCGTCTCGACCGCCGTCGGAACCCCCTGAGATGGCTGCAGGGCGCTCGAGCTCCAGGGCCAGGAGGTCGGCCAAGGCATCAACTAGAGCGACTTCGGTCGCCCGAAATGACCTTGATTTCATTGAATGCAGGGACAGGCATCCGAGGGGCTCCGGCTCGTTGGTACCGTAGACGAAGGCGTGCAGGCGGCTTACGGCCCCATCCGTTGGAGGTAGCAGAGAAGGCTCCCTCTCTTCTCCGATATCAGACCCGGAGATGGCGGTGGCGCCGCCAGGGTTGGCGTAAAAAATGACCTCGGGCCGCGTAGCGGGCCCGAGGGTGAGTGTAATGTGGTCTACGTTGAGGGACCGACTTAGCAGGCGAAGCGTGTGGGGGATGGGCACTTCGGGGTCCAGGCCGCAGGCCTCTGTAAGGAGACGCTGGGCATGACCCTCAGCCTCTCGTCGGCGCTCTTCACGGGTTCGGGCGAGTTGCGCAGCCTTCTGGGCGTGGGCACTCTCGCGTGAGGCGTCGACTATTGCCGTGCCGGTTCGTCCACTCGCCGCCATGCCTCACGCTCCTTTTTGGGCAAGTATTGATCCGGCGTTCAATATAAACTTTATTGAATCCCGGATCAATAGCTTACGGTGGATGAGGCCGTAGATGCGTGGCTATATTGGGGTGGTGGACCAAACACCACGCGTTATCCGATTTCGCCAAGTGCCGGATGAGTTTCCTCTCCGGATGAGTTCCCTGTAAGCAGGAACCGTATGCCCGGACAGCGCGCTGCTGAAGCGGTTCGCCGTCAGCAGATCATCAAAGCCGCTTACCACGTCGCCTCCCGCAAGGGGCTAGCCCAGCTGACCGTGCGCCAGGTGGCTTCCAAGGCTCGGCTGAGCGCTGGGCTGGTCTTGTTCCACTTTCAGAGCAAGGACCAACTGACGGTGGCGCTGCTCGATTGGCTGCTGGCAACGACCACGCTCCTGCACATCGGTCCCGATATTCAGCAGATCCGGTCGCCGCTCGACCGGCTCCTTGCCGTCTTGCGCCAGGAGATGGACCGATTAGCGGGTGAGCCGCGCCGGATCCGCCTGTTCTTCGAGTATTGGGTGCTCTGGGGGCGACACCCCGAGATGGGACGCAAAATGCGGGTGGCGCTCGCACGCTATCGGGAGGCGTTTCGACCCATGGTGCAGGAGGTACTCGCGGCGGAGCCGGAGCGGTTCGGCCACGTGACAGCCGACGGGCTCGCGGCGCTGTCCGTGAGCTTCATCAAGGGGTGCGCCGTACAATCGATGATCGATCCTGACCACTTCAATATCCAGCACTATTTGGCGGCTGCCGAGGCGCTGATTGGTCAGTTCATGGCATCACCGCAATCGCTGACTGCATGACGGCTCCCACACGCGGTCTGTCAGTGAGTTGTAGGAGTGGCATCTGAATTTGTTTCCTAATCGGGCCGCCTGATAAGCGTGAGGTCGGTAGTTCAACTCTACCCAGGCCCACTACTCGAACCACGACCCGCCCGGCGTTGATAACCGAGCGGGTTTCTTCTTTTCGACCCACTCAACGAGGGTCTTCTCAGTTCACCCATGCCCAGCGACAAGCACCCATAGCCCCCATCCGGCGAGCGCGGCCCCGGTGAGCCGGCCGAGCAGCCGGCCGTTCGGCACCACCTTTTCGGCCAGCACGAACCCCGCGATCGCCACCACCCAGAGCAGGTTCATCACCCCCACCACGGATTGGCCGCGGCCGCACGCTTAATATGGTGGTCGAGCGGTACAACGAGGCCGCGCTTCTCTCGCGCCTGGGGGAAAAGCGCGCTGCCTCCTCCACATTGGCCCGTGCGATAGACCTCGCCAGCGGCATGAATCCCGAGAAGCGAGTCCCAACCTACGTGACGCTGTTGGCGGGCGAGCTGGCGGGCGACCTGGGCCGGCCCGATTCCGCCGTAGCGACGTTCAGACGGGCCCTGGCCGAAACGAAAGCGGGAGGAGACACCGCATATCAGGTCCGGGCACTGAGCGGTCTGAGCGGGGTTCTAATTGATCGGCGAGAACTACGGGAGGCCAGGAAGTACCTGGACGAGCTTCGGAGCGTGGTACCTGAAAAACTTCGCTGGCGAGCGGAGGGTTTGGAAGCTGGCCTGCTGTACGCTCAGGGTAATAAATCCGAGGGTCGGCGGCAGTATCTGGCGCTGCTCACTACGGCCCGGATCATCCCCGAACACTCGAGGCGCATGTCTTGCTCGGCATCAGCCTTCGTCCAACGCGTGATGCAGCAGGAGCCGCGCCTTCCGCCAGTC
>CAZASU010000066.1:0-11115 GCA_964487785.1 uncultured Gemmatimonadaceae bacterium
AAAGAAAGCATGAACCGGCCCGCTGGTGAAGTCGAGCAGCTCGTCATGGGTGTGATGCCGGCAGAATCGGCTGACGCCACGTCGTTGACCCCCCTATCGCTCGGACTCATATTTCGCGTGCATAATCCGCGTAAGTTACTCGCAATTAAGTTGCTTCTACTCCTGAGGAGTCGGTCATGGCTTTTACCCTTCCCCCCCTGCCGTACGATTATAAGGCCCTCGAGCCGCATGTTGACGAACAGACCATGCGGCTGCACCACGACAAGCACCATGCCGCCTACATCAACAACCTCAATGCGGCGCTCGAACCCCACTCGGATCTCCAGAAGAAATCCATCGAAGAGCTGCTCGCCAGTCTCGACCAGGTCCCTGAGGCGATACGGACCAAGGTTCGTAACAACGGTGGTGGGCATGCCAACCACACCATCTTCTGGGAGATGATGGCGCCCGGAGGGGCCAAGGAGCCCGGCGGCGAGCTGGCCGGCGCAATCATCAAGGGATTCGGTTCCTTCGCGACGTTCAAGGAGCAGTTCGCCAAGGCGTGCGCCGACCGTTTCGGCAGCGGCTGGGCCTGGCTCGTCGCCGACCGGAGCGGAAAGCTTGCCATCACGAGCACGCCCAACCAGGACACACCCGTCATGGAAGGCAAGACGCCGGTGCTGGGCTGCGACGTCTGGGAGCACGCGTACTACCTGAAGTACCAGAACCGCCGGCCGGACTACGTAACGGCCTGGTGGAACGTGGTCAACTGGACCGATATCGCCAAGCGCTTCGAGAAGGCCAGGAGCCGCGAGATGGCCCAGAGGTGAGTGGTCGGGCTTCTTCACTCCCCGCGGTGGGAACCGCCGCTCCCGACTTCACGCTTCCATCCACTTCCGGGGCCGACGTCACCCTCTCGAGCCTCCGGGGGAAGAGTGTGCTGCTCGCATTCTTCCCCCTGGCCTTCACCAGGGTGTGCACTGAGGAGATGTGCTCGTTCAGTGAGGACTACGGCCGGTTCCGGGACGCGAATACCGAAGTGCTGCCGATCAGCGTGGACTCGGTGCCGACCCTGCGCGAGTTCAAGGCCAAGGAGCGCATATCGGTCGAGCTGCTGAGCGACTTCAAGCGGGAGGTCAGCCGCACATACGGAACCCTGATCGAAGAGAAGTTTTTCTCCAACCGCGCTTACATCCTCATCGACCCCACGGGGTTGGTCCGTTGGGCCTATGCGGAGGAGACTCCGGGCACCCGCAGGGAGAACCAGGAGCTCCTCGCTCAAGTGCTGGAGACGCACCAACGATCCGCCTGAGCGGTCTGCGTCTCGCGGTTCTCTGTATCGGCCTCCTGGCGGGTGTGGGATGCCGGATCGAGGATCGCACCCCGACCGGGACCCGCCGGGACGAAGATACAATCCACCAGCTCCTGAACCGATACGCCCAGAGTTTGTCGGAGCGTGACTGGGTGGGGGTCCGGGCGCTCTTCTGGCAGGATGGGATCTACGCCGGTCCGCTGGGGCCGGGCGCGCCGTCCGATTACCACCAGGCCGTCTCCATCGACGCGGCGGTTCGCATTCTCGAGCGGTGGCTGCGCGGCGTGGAGCGGGAGAATTTCGACGTGCGAGTGCTGCGAACCGACTTCCGCCAGCAGGGTGACCTGGCCGCGGTGTGGATGGTCACCGGGCGGCGCGTCCCGTCGGGGTCCGCTGCGATCGAGCGGGAGTGGATCGAGCACGTGCTGCTCCGGCGGATCGACGACGAGTGGCGCATAGTGAGCGTCGCGGCGGTCTCCTCTCCCCGCGGGGGCGCCCGCTGACGGACCACCCGGAACTGAGCCTCATCGGCTCGGTGGCCAGGCTTCTCAATGCCGGGCTTGATGCCGAGGCGGCCCTGGGCGCCGTCGCCGAGACGACCCGGGTCCAGTTGCCGGCCAGCCGAGTGACCATCTGCTTTCGGGACAATGCTACCGGCTGCTTCCGCATGATTGCCGCTCCCGCCGCTGATGGCGCACCGCTGCTGCTCGACTCGCTGCAGCAGCTTCCCTCCGCCAACGACGCCGTCCGGATTCCGCTGGAGCATGAGGAGGCCCACATCGGCCTGCTCGAGTCGCGAGGCCGGCTCGGTGAGGCCCAGCTCCGGGTCCTGGGTGTGATCGCCGATCTGCTGGCGCCGTTCCTCGCCTCGCTGGCGTTGTCGGCCGACCTCGCCACCGAGGTGGCGGCTCAATCTCGTGAGATCCAAGAGCAACGCCGGTTCACCGGGCTCATCATCGACAGCCTGCCGCTGGGCCTCTACGTCGTCGACCGGGACTACCGGATCCAGATCTGGAACCGGCAGCGCGAGATCGGGGCTCCCGGACTCCGGCGGGACGAGGTGGTGGGCCGCCAGGTCTTCGAGGTGCTGACCCGCCAGCCGGCCGAGGAGCTCCGGGCCGAGTTCGATCGGGTGTTCCAGACCGGTGAGATCCAGCAGGCCGAGCTCGAGGTCACCCTCGGCGGCGAGGAGCGCTCCTTTCGGCTGACCAAGATTCCGATGCGGCTGGGAGGGGACGAGATCAGTCACGTCATCACCATCGGCGAGGACGTGACCGATTCCCGCAGGATCCAGGGCCGGATCATGCAGAGCGAAAAGCTGGCGGCCATCGGGCAGCTCGCCGCCGGCGTCATGCACGAGATCAACAACCCGCTGGCCACCATCAGCGCGTGTGTCGCGGCCATCACCGGCCGGCTGGATGAAGCGTCCGGGACGGAGCGGGCCGCCGTCGAGGAATACCTGGAGCTGATCGACAAGGAAGTTGACCGCTGCACCCGGATCGTCGACGGTCTGCTCGACTTCAGTCGCCCCAAGGGAAAGGCCAAGGGGCGCGTCGCCCTGAACGCGCTGGTCGACGAGACCTTGTTCCTGATGAAGCACCACCAGCGTTTCAAGCGACTGACGGTGGCGCGGGAGCTCGACGTGACCCTGCCCGCCACCGTGGGCAACGCCGAGCAGCTGACCCAGGTGCTCATGGCCCTGATGCTGAACGCGGTGGACGCCATGGATGACCGGGGGAAGCTCACGGTCCGCACCGGGAAGAGCCCCAATCGCCCGGACGAGGTGCTGTTGGAGGTCGAGGACACCGGCATGGGGATTCCGCGGGCGGATCAATCCAAGATCTTCGAGCCCTTCTACACCACCAAGCCACCGGGCCGCGGCACCGGCCTCGGACTTTCGATCTGCTACGGTATCGTCGAAGACCATCGGGGACGGATCGAAGTGGACAGCATGCCCGGGCGGGGAACCACCTTTCGCGTGTTTCTGCCGGTGCACCCATGAAGATCCTGGTAGTGGAAGACGACCGTACCGTCGGCCAGTACGTGAAGCGCGGCCTCGAGGAGCAGCGCTACCACGCGGATCTGGTGGACGACGGCATGGAAGGGCTGCGCCTGGCCTCAGGCGGGAGCTACGATCTGATCGTGCTCGACCTGCGATTGCCGGAGATGAGCGGACTGGAGGTGCTCCGGACACTGCGCGACCGGGGCAACACGACGCCGGTACTGGTGCTGACGGCCCAGGACGCGGTCGACTTCAAGGTCCAGGCGCTCCGCTCGGGCGCGGACGACTACGTCACCAAGCCGTTTGCCTTCGAGGAGCTGCTGGCGCGGGTGGAAGCGCTCGGCCGGCGTCCGAAGGAGATTCGCGCTCCGGTTCTGCGAGTGGGCGACCTGGAGCTCGACATGGCCACACGCGAGGTCAAGCGTGCCGGCGACCAGATCGATCTCACGCCCAAGGAGTACACCGTTCTGGAGTACCTCATGCGGCACACGGGCAAGGTCATGTCCCGCACCCTCATCACCGAGTACGCCTGGGACTATCACTTCGACCCGGGCACCAACATCGTCGACGTCGTCATCAACCGATTGCGGAAGAAGGTCGACTCCGGCCACGCCCAGAAGCTGGTCCACACCGTGCGGGGTGTCGGGTACGTCGTGAAGGCCTGAGATGACGACTATCCGCCGCCGGCTCACCCTGTGGTACACGGTGGCCCTCGCGGTGACGGTGCTGGCCTTTGGAACCGCGCTGTACCTCGAGCGGCGTCAGTCCGGCATCAAGGAGCTGGACCAGCGCCTCAGTCTCGAGGCCGATCTCGCCCACCGCTGGCTCACCGAGTCCTACAAGGTCCTCGGCCGCATCGTCACCACCAGCGGCCCGAAGCCCGCGCTCGACCCCGGCATCAGCGCCTACCTCGAGTCGGTGCGGGACTACCTCGTGGTGGCCGACACCGCGGGCCAGGTGCTCGCGTTGTCCGAGGTAGCCCGTACGTTGAGCGCCGATGCCCTGGAGCGCCTGACCGCCCCGCTGGATACCACGAGCTTCGAGAGACATTCCGGCACGCTCACGCTGGGCCCGCCCAATGGACCGGTGCGCTTCCTGGCCGTTCCGGTCCGGGGCGCGGGACCGACTATCAGAGGAATCCTCGTCGCCATCCCCACCCGGCAGGCGGCGCTGGGCCCCGCCGATCTCCTGAGATCCATGTTGCTGATCGCGCCGGTCATCCTGGTGGGTGCCGGGCTGGTGGGGTACTGGCTGGCCGGCACCAGCCTTCGTCCGGTGCAGGGAATCATGGACGAGGTGGAGGCCATCTCCGACGGCCGGAGTCTCCATCGTCGCCTGGCGGTACCGCTCTCGGGCGATGAGATGGCGCGGCTGGTCCTCACAGTCAACGGTATGCTCGCGCGGCTGGAGCAGAGCTTCGGCAGCCTGCATCGCTTCACCGCCGATGCCAGCCACGAGCTCAAGACGCCACTGATGGTGCTCCGGGCCGGCGTGGAGCGAGCGCTGGTCCATCCCGGCATCCCGCCCGAGATCCTCCAATCGCTCGACGAGTCGCTCGCCCAGATCAATCAGATGACGGAAATGGTGGAGAGTCTCCTTACCCTGGCGCGGGCCGACGAGGGGCGGGCTCCCCTGGCGGTGCAGGAATGTGACCTGCGCGCGCTGGTGGCGGACGTGGCCGAAACGGCTGGCATGCTGGGCGAGAGCGTGGGAGTGGCCGAGATTCACACCCTGCCCGACGCACCGGTACGGCTCGCGGTGGACCCCCACCGGATACGGGAGATGCTGCTGAACATCGTGACCAATGCCATCAAGTACACCCCGCAAGGCGGGACGGTGGCGCTCAGCCTCGAGGAGGACGAAGATGCCGTCATCTTCTCGGTGCGCGACACCGGCATCGGAATAGCCCCGGGCGACCTCCCTCACATCTTCGACCGGTTCTGGCGCGCGGATCCGGCCCGCTCCCGTACCGGCGACCGGCCCGGCGTCGGGCTCGGCCTCGCCATTACCAAGTGGATCGTGGAGGCGCACGGGGGAACCATCACCGTCCAGAGCCGGCCGGGGCGAGGGTCGGCGTTCACCGTGCGCTTGCCGAAGTCAGTCCCGCGGGTAACATAGAGCCGCCACTTGTGAGTCAGGTCACGGGGGAAGGCCATATTTCATCGTAAGCTTTGTCCCACCTCGGAACATTTCGAACCGCTAATGCGGTTGTAATCGAAATGACATCCGAGGGTGAAGTAAATGTTCAGGGCCGGCCTTACTTTCCGGGCACGATCACCCCTCCCCCTGGAGGTAGTAGCGTGTTCGAGAACTTGATTGAATCGAAGCAGAGAAGTCCGAAGACCATGGGACAGATGGTCCTGTCCGTCCTGTTGCACGGGCTGATTATCTTCGGCGCCGTGAAGGCCACCCAAGGCGTGGCCGAGACCATCAAGAATCGTCCGGTGGACACAACGATGGTCTTTCTGAAGCCCCCGGAGCCACCCAAGCCCCCACCGGAACAGCCTCCGCCAGACGTTATCGTCGCCGCCAATCCCCCTCCGAAGGGGTTTCAGACCGTGGTGGCTCCGACCGACATCCCGCAGGACATTCCTCCGATCGACCTGGACCAGAAGCCGTTCGACCCCCGGGATTTCACCGGCAAGGGCGTCGAGGGTGGCATCGGCACGGGTGTAGCCGGGGGAACTGGTCCGGTCACCGGCGAGGTCTTCCTCGAGGCGCAGCTGGACGATCCGGTGCAGGTGATCTCTCAGCCGCAGCCGCGCTACCCGCCCGTTCTGGCGAGCGCCGGGATCACCGGCCGGGTGGAGATGCAGTTCATCGTGGACACGACCGGCCATGTCGAGGGTCCGTCATTCAAGGTGCTCAAGACCTCGCACCCTGCGTTCGCCGAACCCGCGCGGGAAGCGATCCTGAAGAGCGTGTTCAAGCCGGCCAAGTTCAAGGGCCGGCCGGTCCGGCAACTGGTACAGCAGGCCGTCGCATTCAAGCAGCAGTAGCTTCGTTCTCCCAGGAGGCATCGCACAATGAGCTTAGATCTTCTTACACTGTTTCAGTCGATGGGGTACTTCGCCAAGGGCATCGTTGCGGTGCTGGCGATCATGTCCATCTGGTCGCTGACCATCATGATCCAGAAGTTCATTCAGTTCAAGCGCGCCCAGGCCGAGACCCGGAAATTCGCGCCCCAGTTCTCCCGCGCCATCCAGGAAGAGAACCTGGATCAGGCGATTGCCCTGGCCGAGAAGAGCAAGAAGAGCCACGTGGCCCGGGTGGTGGGCGAGGCGCTGGCCGAGGTGAAGCCTCTCCTGCGCGACCGCGCCACGATCACGTCCGCCGACATCAACTCGTCCGAGCGCGCCGTGGAGCGTCAGATGCTGATCACGCTGGCCGACTTCAAGCGCGGCATCGGCATCCTGGCGACGGTGGGCTCCACCGCGCCGTTTGTCGGTCTGCTGGGCACTACGATGGGCATCGTGAACGCCTTCACCGGCATGGCCTCACAGGGCGCGTCCGGCGGGCTGGCGGGCATCTCGGCCGGTATCGCCGAGGCGCTCATCACCACGGCCTTCGGCCTGATGGTCGCCATCCCGGCGGTGTGGGCCTACAACTACTTCACGACCAAGATCGAAAACCTCACGGTCGAGATGACCTATACGTCCAAGGAATTGATCGACTACCTGATCAAGAGCGTCGGCAGCGAGTTCGGCCGCTCGATCTTCACCAAGGAGTTCCAGGCCCAGAAGGCCGTCACCGGCACCGGCCATGTGCACGGCTGAGCACGGTTCCGCACCGGTCACCCGGGCTAGGAGGTAAGGGCCATGGCAGGCGGCACAGGCGGCAGGGCAGGGCAGACCACGGTCAAGTCCGAACCCAACGTGGTACCGATGATCGACGTCATGCTGGTGCTGTTGATCATCTTCATGATCGTGACACCGCTCATCGCGGCGGGGTTCAAGGCGACGCTTCCCAAAGGCAAGAACCTCGATCCGCGGCCCGAGGGCGATAACGAGGTGGTGCTGGGCATCGATCAGGCAGGCCGCTACTTCCTCAATCAGCGGCCCATCGCGGCGGGAGCGTTGGAGGATCAGCTTCGGTCGGTTTTCGCCGCTCGGACCGAGGACAAGATCCTGTACTTCAAGGCGGATAATCAGCTCAAGTACGGCCAGGTTCAGGAGGCGGTGGAGACCGCACGCCGAGCGGGTGTCCGAGTGATGGCGGCGATCACCGAGCCGAAGGGCGGGGGTCTGTTCCCCGCCAAGAAGAAGGAGAACTGATATGGCCGGTGGAGGCGGAGGAGAACGCGGGGCTCTCTCGTCGGAGCCGAATGTGGTTCCGATGATCGATATCCTGCTGGTGCTGCTGATCATCTTTATGATTACGCAGCCGCTCTCGCGGATGGCGCTGGACGTACAGGTGCCACCGCCGGACACACCCACGGTGAACAAGAACCCTCCGAGTCAGATCGTGCTCGAGCTGGCGGATGACGGGGGGTACGCCATCAATGGCCAGCCGGTGCCACGAGACCAGCTGGACACCCAGATTCACGCCATTTACGATGCCCGGCCGGCCAAGCTGCTCTTCATCAAGGCCGGCCAGAATCGGATCTATCAGGACGTGATCGAGGCCATGGACGTGGCGCGGGGTGCCGGGGTGCAGATCATCGGGTTTACCCCGAAGGAAGCCGACAAGAAACAACCGTAGGGGACGCACTGCGTGCGTCCGGTAGGGGCCGTTGCACATCACCCGCGGGGACCGGAAGGGCGCACGCTATGCGCCCCTACCCGGTCCCCGCGTGCTTTAGGGAGGATGGGCGGCGTCTCTCCGGAAGAAGCGAGCCCGTTGAGTCAACTATCTTCCCCTGACCAAACAGCCGCACCGAGGATTCTACGCGGACACCAGTCACTCCAGGTTTGAGGCTTCCAGGCACCCGCCGGCGCTACAGTGGATTGGCGGCTTCCCTGGTGCTGCATGCGCTGGTGCTTGGGCTGCTGGTCCTGCACGGTGAGCGACTCAGGAGCCGCGGCCTCACGCCGGGCGATACCGCCGTGCCGGGAAACAGTTCCGGAGGCGGTGGCGGGGGAAACCGCATGGCGTATATTATCCTGCCTTCGATCCCCGAACCTGCGTCACCGCCTCCTGTCCGGGTGGTGACGCCGGTTCCTCCTCCCAAGTTGGTCCAGACCCCGGTTCCCCAGCCGGTTCCCGCAGAACTGGCTCTGTCGAAGCCGGCGGATACCGTTCCGGGGGTAGCCGACTCGGCCCAGACGCGTGAGGCGGCGGACACGGGCGCCGGTACCGGTGGTGGCGCGGGCGCTGGTCGAGCTGCGGGAGCGGGCGGGGTCGGCACCGCCGGCCAGGGCGGGGCCAGCGGGCGCGGCGAAGGCGGAACACTCCGGCCACCCGAACCGCGTGAGCTGCCGCTTCCGTATGATACGCCGCCGAAGGAGCTCCGCGGCGCTTCCTTGAGGGTGACGTTCTGGGTGCGGGTCGATGGTCGCGTCGAGCGCTATGAGGTCGAGCCCGAGATCAAGGATCGGGACTATGCCAAGAAGTTCGATGAGGTGATGCGCGCATTCCGCTTCACGCCGGCGCAGGCTCCCGACGGACGCTCAGTTGCGGGTGTAGCCAAGATCACTTTCACCCTGCCAGGCAAGAGCAGCTCCTAGCCAGCTGCCTGCGTCAGAGCACCGCTCACTCGCGCCGGCAGCTCCGGCCGCGCGGCCAGCGGTTCCACGCTTTCGAGGGACTATGAGCCGGTTCTTCCTCCGGAAATCCGTCCAGGACTGCGAAGATGATATCAGGGAGCGCGGTGGACTCCGCCGCTCGCTGAACAAGTGGCACCTGACGGCGCTCGGTGTGGGAGCCACCATCGGGGCGGGGATCTTCGTGACCACGGGGACGGCGATTGTGGGCGACTCGCTCCGGCCGGGTGCGGGGCCTGCGATCGTGATCTCCTTCCTGCTGACCGCGCTGACCTGCGGCTTCGCCGCGCTCTGCTATGCCGAGTTCGCCGCCATGGTGCCGATCTCGGGCTCGGCCTACACCTACTCCTACGCATCGTTGGGAGAGCTGGTCGCCTGGATCATCGGGTGGGATCTCATCATCGAGTATGCGGTGGGGAATATCGGCGTGGCAATCGGCTGGTCGGGGTACTTTCGCGAGCTGCTCTCGCACCTCGGACTTTCGTTGCCTGCCTGGCTGGCCACCGACTATCGATCGGCACACGTGGCGGCGGAGGCGGTTGCGGGCGGCGCCGCCGATCCCTCCAGTGTCTACCTGGCCTCCGCGCTGTCCACCGCACCTGCGCTCTTCGGGTTTCCGGTCATCGCCAACCTGCCGGCATTCGTGATCGTGCTGCTCATCACCGTTGTGCTGGTGATCGGCATCCGGGAGTCGGCCAACTCGAACACCGCGATGGTGGTGCTCAAAATCGCCGTGATTCTCTTCTTCTGCGCCGTCGGTGCCACCCTGATCAAGCCCCACTACTGGAATGATCCGGCGTTGGGCGGCTTTGCCCCGAATGGCTGGGCCGGAATCAGCGCCGGCGCCGCGATCATCTTCTTCAGTTATATCGGTTTCGATGCCACCTCGACCGCCGCGGAGGAGGCGAAAGATCCGGCGCGGGACATGCCGTTCGGCATCATCATGAGCCTGATCGTCTGTACCGTGCTGTACATCGTGCTGGCGCTGGTGATGACCGGCATGGCCCCCTGGAACAAGCTCGGCACGCCCGAACCGATGATCACCGCGCTGGCGCTTGCGGATGGGTCGCCGAAGCTGCTGATGCTGTCCCGGTTGATCGTGTCACTCGGCGCGGTGATCGCCATGAGCAGCGTGCTGCTGGTCTTTCAGCTGGGTCAGCCCCGGATCTTCATGTCGATGGCGCGGGACGGGCTGCTCCCGCCCTTCCTGGCGCGGGTGCACCCGCGCTTCAAGACGCCCTACATCGGTACCATCCTCACCGGGCTGTTCGTGGCCACATTCGCCGCCTTTGCCAACATCGCCGAGGTGGTGGACCTGACCAACATCGGGACGCTCTTTGCCTTCGTGATGGTGTCTGCCGGTGTGCTGGTCTTGCGCCGGCTGGAGCCGGACCGGGTCCGGCCCTTCCGGGCGCCGTGGGTGCCGGTCACCCCGATCATCTCGATCGTGGCTTGTCTCTATCTGATGCTGCAGCTTCCCCGGCTGACCTGGATCCGCTTTGGCATCTGGCTGGCGGTGGGCCTGGTGATCTACCTGTTATACGGAGTCAGGCACAGCCGGCTACAGCGGGTGGCGGCAGGCGGAAAGCGCTAGGCCGCGCTGGTGGCCGTGGCGAGCCGGAGCGCGCCGGCGACGGCGTCAACCGGAGTGTCCGTGGTCTTAAAGGCGGGCTCTTCGCCCAGCTTGGCGAGGAGCGTCTTGCGGAGTGGTTGCCCCGGGGCCAGCAACCCTCCAGTCACAGCCACGCGAACCGGCGGCGTGAGCTCCATCTTGGGCAGCAGGCAGATGGCCAGCTGCGACAGCTCGCGAGCTGCATAGTCAACGATCCCCTGGGCGAGCTGGTCACCCTCCGCAGCCACGGCCATGACGTGGGGTGCCAGGGCCGCCACTTCAGCCGGCGAGGCGCCCGCAGCCCAGCGCACCAACGCGTCGAAATCGGAGCTCCGGGTAGCCTGGAGGACCCGATCGCTGAGCGCGGTCTTTGGACTGCGGGCATCCATTGCCCGACTCACCGCGCCGAGTGCCGCACGACCGATAGCGTAGCCGCTCCCCTCATCCCCCATTTGCCATCCGTAGCCGCCGATCCGGTGCTGCTTGCCGGCCCGGTCCCGGCCCACCG
>CAZASU010000067.1:0-1121 GCA_964487785.1 uncultured Gemmatimonadaceae bacterium
TCTGGGAACGCCTCGCGTACTACGGGATGCGGGGCCTGCTCATCCTGTCCCTCATCGACACGACAACTCGGTGGCTGGCTGGCCGATCGATACCTTGGAACCAGGCGTTCGCTCGCGATCGGCGGCTCGGTGCTCTCGCTCGGGTACTTCACCCTGGCGCTCGGCCAGAGCTGGTCCTTCTACACCGGACTGGCCCTGATCGTGCTGGGCACCGGCTTCTTCAGCTCAATGGCTCCACCAACCTTGAGGCGGCTGATGGGAGATCGAGGCTCGCTCAGGTTTGAGCCGGGACGGTGATCGCTAACGGGGAGGGACCGAGGCAGGGTCGATGTGTCTCAGCGCCCGGCGGGCCGAGGCCGCGATCTCGTCGTTGATCTCTTCATCTACCATGGTCACCAGGCGAGGCACCGCGGCCTTGGCGGCCGGGCCGATTTCCAGCAGAGCGATCGTGACCGGGAACCGGACGGCAGCCACCGGATCGTCGAGAGCCGCGATCAGCGCCGGGACGGCGGCGGCCGCGGCAGGGCCCATGCCCGCGATCTCGTATGCCGCCGCGTTCCGGGTCTGGGGGGCCAGTCCCTTGAGGTCGGCGATCCACTCGCTCAGCGTCCGCCCGTCGGAAACGGGCTCCTGAGACTTGGCCCCCGGGGTCTGACCGTAGGCGACGGCGGTCAGTAGCAGCAGCATCACCCCGAGGCTTCCCAGCATTCGTTGCAGCATTGCTTATCTCCCTGCGTCGTTGGCAATCCCGCCAATCGGCGGGCACACCGGGAATATAAGGGTGGGGCCGAAACCGGCGGCCGGCGGCGTCCGTACCGTGTAGGAGCCCATGCTTCTCGCCCTATTTTTCCTTCTGTATTCCGATACCATCGACCCGCCGACCACGTATGACGGTCGGGCGGGTAAACTGGCCGTGCGGGTTCCACGCCTGGAGGTCGAGCCGGCGATCGATGGGAAGCTCGACGAGCAAGTCTGGGGCGAGGCGGCGCTGCTCACCGGTTTTTCCCAGTTTTCTCCCGCTGATGGAGTTCCGGCGGCCGATTCGACCGAGGTACTGGGCTGGTATTCGCCCACCGCGATCCTGTTCGGCATCCGGGCCTTTGAAGCTCACGGCGCGGTAC
>CAZASU010000067.1:1221-11090 GCA_964487785.1 uncultured Gemmatimonadaceae bacterium
CCCAACAGTGCTCGGCCGAGCCAGCCTGCGCCGCTCGGAGGACGGATTCTTCCTCAAGTTCAGCTATTTATTCCAGATGTAGAGTGGCGATCTTGTAGTCGGTGCGCCACAGCACGTGGACGGCAACTACAGTTTCGTTAGCCTCTGCCACAGTCCCCGACCTGCCTGCAATACAATAAGTCGCCGCAACAACTTACGGCACGTTATACCGGCCCATGTCTACCCGGCCTTCCGATGGCTTGCCTCTTGCCCATAGGGGTGCCGAATCCTTTGCACCCCCTACAACGGAATCTCGGCCCTCCGCCACAGCGGCTGGGCAGGGTACGGCTCGTCTCTCCTCCGACTGGAGCAGTTGCGATGCGGATCCTGGTCCTGAACTACGAGTATCCACCGCTCGGCGGGGGTGCAGCTGTTGCCACAGCTGCGCTGGCGCAGGGGCTGCTGGAGCGCGGCGTTGCCGTGGACGTGGTGACTGCTGGCGCGGGACCTGGTACCGAGCGCCGGACCGCAAACCGACCGGCGGGGCCTCCCGAGGAGGGAGGTCTTACGGTATACCGCGTGAAGAGCCGGCGCACCGGGGTCCACCAGGCAGGGATGGGGGACGCGGCGAGCTATCTCATGGCCGCGTTGCCCGTGATCCGCCGGCTCCTCAGCACCTACAAATACGATGCGGTCCACATCTTCTTCTCGCTTCCGACCGGCGCGTTGCTTCCATTCCTCAGCCTACGCGGCGTGCCGGTGGTGGTCTCACTCCGTGGATCCGATGTCCCGGGCTACGACCCGCACAACTCATCCCTCCAGTGGGCCCACAAGCTGCTGACCCCACTGACCCGGTGGATCTGGCGCCGGGCAGATCGTGTGGTAGCCGTGTGCGACAGCCTGGGGCGACTGGCACTGCACACCTGGCCGGAACTGCGCTATTCCGTGGTGCCGAACGGGGTAGACCTGGCGCTGTTCCATCCTGCTGACCCTGCCACGCGTAGTCCATCCAAGCGAATTCGTTGCCTCGCTGTGGCCCGGCTAATCGAGCGGAAGGGTCTGGGAGACTTGATCCGGGCGCTGGCGTTGCTGAAGCGGGGTCGCTTCGAGCTGGAAATCGTGGGCGGCGGTGCAGACCAGAGCGTGCTGCGGGACCTGGCCGCCCGACTCGGAGTGGCGCCGGAGGTCCGATTTCTTGGGCCGCTGACCCGAGCCGAAGTCGCCGAGCGCTATCGGGCGGCGGACCTGTTCACCCTGCCATCATCGGCAGAGGCCTTCGGCAATGTGTTTGCCGAGGCCCTCGCCTCCGGGCTCCCCATTGTAGGAAGTGCTACCGGCGGGATCCCCGATCTGGTGGAGCACGGCAGCAACGGCCTTCTGGTTCCGTCGGGAGACATCCACGCGCTCGCGGGAGCGATGGGCTATCTGGCTGACGACCCGGAGCTTCGCACCGAAATGGCCCTGCGGAACAGGGCGAAGGCGGAAGCGACCCTGGAATGGTCCCAGGTCACCCGCCGCTACCTGTCCATCTACGAAGCGATTCAGCACCGCCTCCCCGCCCGGTCGCTGGTCGCGCAGCCCACTGCGAGCATCTCGTGACCAAGGTTCCATTCTGGCTGGCCGTGGATACGGCCAGCACTATTGCCGCGCTCGATCTCAACGCCGAATCAGTGAACGCGCTGGCTCGGCGGCGGCTGGGCCGGCTGCTTTTTCACTCGGCCTGGAAGAACGCCTTCTATAAGAGGCGTCTCCAAGATGTGGGCCTCGAGTGGTCAGATCCTATCCTGGAGCGCGATCCGTATCGTGCGCTCGGGGCACTGGCGCCGGTGTCGAAACTCGAGCTGCGGCAGGCCGGCCCCAGGGCACTGGAGGGTGGCCGAGTCGACCCCACATGGCATTTCTCCGCCTCATCGGGGTCCACTGGCGAGCCGTTCAGGGTTTACTACGAGCCGCGAGCCTGGGCCACGCTCAAGTACGCGGTGAAGCTCCGCGCGCGCCGGGCCTGCGGTGTCGGGCCGACCGATCGTGTGGCCATTCTCGATGCCGTGCCCCCTGGAACAGGCGCGTCCCCCCTGGAGCGGGCCATGGGCTGTGGCCGGATAAGCGTACTGCAGCCTGCCTCGGCGGTGGCCGCTGCCCTGGATGCGTTCCAGCCGGATGTGATCTACGGGCTCCCGTCTGCGCTGCACGAGGCGGGACGCGCGCTTCAGGCGCGAGGCGAACATCTGCATGTCACAGCTGTGTTCACCAGCGGAGAGCTGCTCGATGGCTCGTCGCGAGAGCGGTTGGCCGCCGCCTTCGAAGCTCCCATCTACGACATCTACGGCACGTCTGAGACCAAGGAGATCGCCTGGGAGTGCCTGCAGGGCGGGATGCACCTGAACCACGACGTGGTGCGGCTGGAGGTGCTGGACGATTTGGGACGGTCACTGCCGGCGGGGGTGGAAGGCAACCTCGTCGCTACCCTGCTGGTCAACCGCGCGATGCCGCTCCTCCGCTATCTCACCGGCGATCGTGGGGCGCTGCTGCCCGGGACCTGTCCCTGCGGACGATCCTCGCCGCTCCTTGGGGTCGTTACCGGGAGGGCCGCCGATGTCCTCGTTCTTCGTGGTGGCCAACGAATCTCCCCCTATGCGCTCACCTGCGCCCTGGAGCGGATCGGCGGCGTCCTCCGCTACCAGGTGAGCCAGCTGGATCCGGCCCGGGTCAGGGTGAGGGCCATTCTCGAGGCTGCCGCCAACCGAGAGACGATTGCCGCTGAGATGCGGACCGCGCTCCGGTTCGACGTGGCTCCGTTTCTCGACGCCGATGTGGAGTTTGTCGACCGTCTTCCCACCGGTCCCCGTGCCAAGTTCCGGGTGGTAGAGCCACTCCGATGACGGCTCCAGGAGCCGTAGTGATCGGCGGCTATGCCAACGGGGTGAGCGCGCTCAGAGGGCTCGCGCGTGAAGGAGTCCGCACGGCGGTGATTCTTACCCGGGACCATGACATAGCGCAGCACTCGCGCTATGCCCACGAGGCCCATCGGGTGCACTACCTGAGCCGCCGGCCCGACGGCTTGATCGAGCTGCTCGAGGCCCAGCGTGAGCGCTGGAGAGGCTGGGCCCTGATTCCCACGAACGACTACGCCCTGACCGCTCTCGCCGGCCACCGGGACCAGCTGTCCCCCTGGTACGGAGTCACCGTGCCTGACCGTGAGGTCGTCAACCGGGTAGTGGACAAGGCGACGACCTATCGGCTGGCCCGGGAGGTCGGGATTGATGTGCCGCGCTCGTACGGTCCAGCGACATCCTCCACCGCGGCCCGGGGGGACATCGATTTTCCGGTGGTGGTCAAGCCGCTTGAGGGCGCGCTGTTCTGGGAAGTCTTCGGTAAGAAGCTCCTGGTGGCCCGCGACCGGGCCGAGCTTACCGCCGCGGTGGAGCGGGTCATGGGATCAGGGATCGCTGCCGAGGTGTTCGACCTGGTGCCGGGCCCGGACCGCAATGTCTACAACTACACCGTCTACGTGGACCAGATGGGGCGGCCGGCGGCCGAGCTCGGGGTGAGGAAGCTGCGCAAGTCGCCACCGTTCTACGGCTGCGGACGGGCCGCGGAGGTGGCGGACATTCCCCAGCTCCGCGAGCGCACCCTCGCACTGCTTCAGCACATCGGGTGGCGGGGAATGGCGAGCGTGGAATACAAGCTCGACCCCCGCGACGGCAGCTACCGGCTGATGGAGGTCAACGGCCGCTGCTTCCTGATCAACGGCCTTCCCACCCGCTGCGGAATCAACTACCCACTCCTCGCCTGGCGGGAGCACGCGATGAGGGAGCGGGTTCGGGCCGAGTATAACGGGTGGCGCGGGACCTGGTTTCATCTTCATGCCGACCTGCTGTACACCGCGGTCGAGGAGCGGGACCCGGACTGGAGCTGGCGCGAGTTCATCCGCGGTTACAGCGGCCCCTGGGTTGACGCCGTCTGGTCGTCCAAGGATCCGATTCCGTTCCTGGCCCAGTGTGCGGGGACCCTGCGCAAAGCGGCGCATGGCGTCCGCAACCCAGAGGACCGCAACCTGGTGCGGGAGCGTTTCCAGTCAATGCCTGCCACGCTGGCCCCTTCCTTTGGTACGGAGGTTCGATGACCCGCTCTCCGGCCGCCTCGAAACGGCTGCCTCATCCGCTCACGCCCTACCCCGAGCTGATCGTCAACTTCTGCCCCACAGGGATGATTCCTACGAAGGCGATGACTCCACATGTGCCGATCACCCCCGCCGAGGTGATCGACGAAGCCTGCCGCGCTCTGGAGCTCGGCGTTGCCATCGTGCACCTGCACGCGCGTGAGCTCGACGGCACCCCGACGTATCGGGGCGAGATCTATGAAGAGATGATTCTCGGCATCCGGGGCCATTTCTCCGATGCCATCATCTGCGTGAGCTGCAGTGGCCGCAACTTTCCGGAGTTCGAGCAGCGCAGCGAGGTGCTCGAGCTGACCGGCGCGGCCCGACCCGATCTGGCGAGCCTCACGCTTACGAGCCTGGACTTCCCCACCGGCACGAGCCAGAACGCTCCCGACATGGTCATCGCCCTGGCGGAGAAAATGATAGAGCGCGGCATCAAGCCGGAGCTCGAGTGCTTCGACTTCGGCATGATCAACGCGGCCAACATGCTGATCGGCAAGGGGCTGCTGGGCGATGGGCCGCACTACTTCAACCTGCTGCTCGGCTCGCGCTACTCGGTTCCCGCCACCGCCCGGCACCTGTCCAACATGCTGGAGGATCTGCCGCCTGACTCACTCTGGTCGGCCGCCGGGATCGGTCTCTTTCAGCTTCCGATGAACGTGCTCGCCATTGCGATGGGCGGGCATTGCCGGGTGGGCCTGGAAGACAACATCTACCACGGCTTCGACCGCGGCGAGCTGGCCACCAACGAAGGACTGGTCGAGCGGGTTGCGAGCATCAGCGAGGCGTTCGGGCGGCCGCTGGCCGGCTCCTCGCGGGCCCGCGCGCTACTGGGGCTGGGCCGCTCCGCCGCGCGGGCAGAGCCGGCCGCGATCGGGGTGTTCGAGTCATGACCCTGGGGCCCCAGCTGGTGCGTACCGCCCTGGCAATCCGGCGCCACCCAACCGCCTCGCGCGCGGAGCTGAAGGCGTTTCAGGACGCTCAGCTGCGGCGGCTCGTGGTACACGCCTACGAGTCGGTGCCCTACTACCGCAAGCTCTTCGACCGGCACCGGCTGCATCCACGGCATATCCGGGGCACGGTAGATCTCGACCTGATCCCAATCGTGTCCAAGCAAGATCTGCGAGTCCAACCGGCGCTCAATGTCGTAGCGCGAGGCTTCGACCCGGACCGCTTGTTGACCGCACGGACCAGCGGATCGTCGGGCGAGCCGTTCGTCATCCGGCGGACCTGGCTGGAGCAAAGCCTCCAGTACCTCCTGCGCCTCCGGGCGTACGATTCACTCGGAGTTCGCGTCGGCGACCGTACGGCCATGGTGGGACTCACTCGCCAGCGCGATCCCAAGGACCGAAAGATCCTCGGGCGCGCACTTCGGGGCAGCGGGGTCAAGCCGATCCTGAGAATTGACGGCCTGCAGGAGCCCGAGGCAATCGTCGCGCAGCTGCGCGCGTTCCGCCCCGATCTCATCTCCGGAATGCCGGGGATGATCTGCCGGATCGCGGACCATCTGGTGGCACAGGGCGACGAGGACATCAGGCCCCGCCTGCTGATCGTGGGGGGCGAGGTGCTCACACCGGTCATGCGGCGCTGCCTTTCCGGGGCATTCCATGCGCCAGTCCGTGAAACCTACGGCAGCCATGAGTTCCCACTTCTGGGCTGGGAGTGCGGTCAGACGGGCGAGTTTCACACCTGCGATGATGGCTTGATTATCGAAGTCTTGCACGAGGGTCGTCCAGCGGAGCCGGGGGAGCGCGGCGAGGTGGTTGCTACCAACCTGCACGCGTACTCGATGCCGTTCATTCGATACCGGCTGGGCGACGCGGCCACCCGGGGTGACCAGGGCTGCTCCTGCCGCCAGCCGTTCTCCACTATCCGGAGCATCCAGGGACGTATGATCGACTATTTCCCGCTGCCGGACGGCCGGATGATTCACCCATACCAGATCCTGTCCAGCTTCATCGCCGGCGGTGACAGCTGGATCCGTCAGTATCAACTGTTGCAGGAGCGGCGGGACCGCATCGTACTCCGGGTACTCCCGGTACAAGTGCCCGAGCCACAGTACATCGCCCGACTGGAACAGTCGGTCCGTCCTCTGCTCGGTCCGGGGGTGGAGTTTCAGGTGCAGCTGGTGGACGCCCTCCCACTGGAGCACACCGGAAAGTTCCGACCGTCACGCTCACTGGTGCACTCCGCCTACGATGAAGTCGCCGGCGGTCCCGCCCGTGGCTGACGCCCGGGCGCCGGCCACCCCGTTGCGGCTCTTCGTACACTGTGCCACATCGGTCGACTATCTGGCCGAGCTGAACGCATCTATTCCAGGCGTCGAGCGGTACGCCGAGCGTGCGCTCCTTCTTGCGGGCCGGCGGGACGTGGTCTGCGTTACCGACGAGGTCGAGCCTGATTACCTGGACTATCTCGCCGAGCTCGGATTGGGGCCGGCTCCCGGTAACGTGATCGCCGCGTCCCGCTTTGGCCGCACGGAGCGGTGTCAGCCGCTCTGGCAGAGTCTGTTGCAGAGTGATGAGGCGCTGGACACCCTCGGCAGCGTCATCCGGCGGCACGGCGCCGGCCGGGTGCATCCGTTCATCGCGTCTCCCGGGCAGTTTGAGCTTGCTGCGGCGCTGGAACGCGGGTCAGGTATCCCGGTTCGGGTAGCAGGGGGCAATCCACGGCTGGTTGCTTATGCCGATTTCAAGCACCACATCCGGGCCAAGGCGATCGAGCTGGGCGTCCCCGTAGCTCCGGGAGAGGTAGTCGACCTCGGCCGCGCCAGCGGGTGCCGGCAGCGCGAGCATGAGATGCTGGTCCGCGCAATCGAGCGTCAGGTTGAGACGACAGGGCGAGTCATCGTCCGGGGTACCTCGGGCGCGGCGGGCTCGGCCACGTTTTGCGCGGGCCGCGGCAGTGAGAACATCTCGGCGCTGGCGGGGCGGCTGACTAAACGGCGAGAGAACCGGATCTATCTGGTCGAATCGATGGTGGAAATGACCGCGTCCCCCAACGTCCAGATGCAGATCGATGGTGAGAGCCGCTCGATCGAGTGCACCGGGGTGACGGACCAGCGGTGGGAGCGGACTTTGGTGCACGGAGGCAACGCTTATCCGTCGACCGCACGCTGTGTCACCGAGATGATAGCCTGGGCCCACACTCTGGCCGAGTGGCTGCGCGGCGCCGGATTCGTTGGCCTCGCGGGCTTCGACTTTGTCGAATACACCGACCGGTCCGGGACGCCGCGCGCATTTCTCGCCGAGGTGAATCCGCGGGTGAACGGAGCCACGTACCCGCTCGGTCTTGCCGGGCAGCTAAATGCAGCCCAGCGGGGAGCGGCCTTGCCGGAGATCGGCGCATTCGTCTCCGGCACCCTGGAGACGGGGGCCGGCTCCTTCGCAGCGCTGCGCGATTCGATCGATGGCCTCCTCTTCTCCCCTGAGCGCGGCGCGGGGCTGGTTCCGTATGTGACGGGATGTCTGCCCTACGGCAAGTGTGGGGTGGTGGCGTTGGCGGCGTCTTCCACCGAAGCCGGCGAACTATTCCGCGAAGCGGGAGCAGCGGCAGCCGGTCGACGGATATCGTGCCCAGTTCCGGCCTTCAGCAATGGCTAGCGCTGTACTGCCTGCCACGTCAGTCGGCACACCCAGGCGCTCCCTCGCGGCGCGGGTCGAAGAGCGTCTGCTCATCCCGTCCTACGCGTCACGCTGGGCCTTTGCTCCGATTTCCGCACACCGCACCATGTCCCTACCGCTGCAGCTCGTGGGGCAAGCCCAGCGGCGGACGGTTCATTTCGGCGCCACGCGAATAGAAGTCCTCGGCATCGGTCGTCAGAAGCTGATCGACCCCCTCTGCGCCAGGCTGTTCGGCGAGCTCCCGGCCCCCCGCTCGGAAGGACGGCAGTTCGCCTGGAGTCCGGGAGGGCTAACCTATTTCGAGACTGATCTGGTGGTGGCCGAGGTGCACCGGTGGATGGCGCAGAGATTCCGCCGGGCGGGCTGGCTGATCGTGCCGAGCTCGGTTCGCTGGCATGGCGACCTGGCCAGCGTGCCACCGCCCGAGCCGAGCCGTAGCCTTCTCGCCAACCTCGCGAAAATTCGCAAGCACGGCTTCAGCCTGGTTCAGGCCACCGGACCAGACGATTGGGCCGAGTTCTACGGAACCATGGTGGAGCCTCAGGCACGGGCACGACACGGCTCCACCGCTTGGCTGCCTTCCCCGGCTTTCCGTAGGCAGCTCGCCCAGCGCGGTACCTTGCATCTCGTGGTGGACAACGGTGTGCGGGTGGCGGGGGCCTGCACCATTCCTCATGGCGACATGCTCTGGTTTCCTCTGCTTGGTGTCCGTAAGGGCGATCCCCAGCTCCTTCAGCGTGGGGCAAGCGTCGCCGCGCTTGCATTGCCGCTGGAGTGGGCGCGCAACCAGAACTACCGCCGTGTCGATCTCGGCCGTACCGGACCGTTCGTGAATGACGGCCTGCAGCAATACAAGAGGAACTGGGGATTCCTGCCGGTCCCGGACCCTCTCACTCATGTTACGGCAGTCTGGCTCGGCTCCGACGCAGCTCGCCAGGCTTTCCGGCGCGAGCCGGTGCTGGTGGAGGGCGGAGCCGGTCTACGGACCTACGCGGGTGAGACTCAGTGACGGCGTGCGCCCGCGAGACGGCAGCGCCGGCAATGATCGAAATGCTCCAGGGGGCGGGTGATCTCGCCGCCGCGGAATGGGACGGCCTCGCCCGGCGCGGGTTCCACCTCCACTCCTGGTTCCTCGCCGCCGAGCGGTGTGGCTGGGAGGCCCGGCACGTGGCGGTGCGGGAGTCGAGCGGGCTCCGGGCGGTTGTCCCCGCGTATCTCACCGGCGCGAACAGCCTCAACAATCTGCACGACCGCTGGCTGGGACCGCTCAGCCGGGTAGTACCCTTTGCCGGCGTGTCACTCCGGCCAGTGATCTCGGTGCAGTCGCCTTTCGCGCTGGTGCCGGAGCCTTTGGGGGATCCTGCCGAGCTCACCCCGGACCTCGTGCACCGGGTGTTCGAGACGCTGGAAGCCAGGGCGGACGCAGATGGAGCCAAAGCCGTGGCCTGGGCGGGCGTGGACGAGGACAATGTGACGCTCCTGGGCGTTGCTCGCGAGCGCGGGTACGCCGTCCTCTATGCGGGTGCAAGCGCCAGGCTGCGGGTACAATGGAGTTCGTTCGAGGACTATGTGGCCAGCCGGAGCAAGAGCGTCCGCCGCACGATCAGAGCGGATCTGGAAGCCATCCGGTCGGCGGGACTTCGAACCAGCCAGGTAAGTGACTTTCGTGCCGCCGCACCGGCGATGACCGCTCTCTACCGGGAAGGGTTCCGCCGGCGCAACGGCCGGGAAACGCCGGTGTCTACGGAGTTCTTCGAGGAGCTGAGCCGGCGTCCGTCCCAGGGTATTCGAGCGCAGCTCACCTGGAGCGGGGAACGGCTGGTGGGCACCAGCGTGAACCTCAGCACGCCGCGGCTGCTGGAGGGCACCTTCGGCGCCTTCTCGCCGGAGCACCGAGCCGGGCCGGCGTATTTCAACGACCTCCTCTACGAGCCGGTCCGATTGGCCTGCCGGGAGGGAATCGAGGCCATCGATCTGGGAGCCACCGCGCTCTACGCCAAGGCTCTCCGCGGCGCGGCACTGCGGCGGCGGATGATCCTGATCCGGGGGACGACGCCCAGCCGGCATGGGGTCATCCGCGCCATCGGGCAGCTCGTGGCCCGGCACAC
>CAZASU010000068.1:0-10835 GCA_964487785.1 uncultured Gemmatimonadaceae bacterium
GCTCACCTGGATCGACTGGCGGCTTTCCCAGGAAAATCAGGAGCTGCTGGAGTTCACCAGGAAGGCGTTTGCCATCCGTGCGGCCAATCCCCTGCTCCGCCGCCGCACCTTCTTCCACGCGGGTAAGGATCTCACCTGGCTCAGGCCCGATGGCCAGGACATGACCGAGGCCGACTGGAACGATGACGGCAGCCACGTGCTGGGAATGTTGATTCGCGCCGAGGCTGGGGATGTTGCGAGGGGAGATCCGAGCTCGGAGGAAGCGATCCTGCTTCTGCTGAACGGCGGGGGGCGGTCCAGGCCGTTTACCCTGCCGAGCCTGGACCTGCCCGGGACATGGACCGAGGTGATCGATACGTCTGGATCTCAGGTACGGGACGCGGCAAACCGGATTGCCCTCGCCCCGCACTCCGTGATGCTGCTGCGGCGCGATTCCTCGGGATGAGGAGCGTTACTCCCGCTCGCCTCGCAACGCACGCTGCACCTGATCGGGAAAATTCCGAATATCGATCGGCTTGGTGATGTAGCCGTCGAAACCAGCATCCATCGCGCGCTCGCGGTCGCCCGTCATGGCATGGGCGGTCAGCGCGATCACGCGGACTGCGGCAAGGGGCGATTCCCTGATCTCCTGCAACAGCGCGAAGCCGTCCTTCCCCGGAAGCTGGATGTCCATCAGCACGAGATCGGGTGATCCCTGCTCGATGGCGTCGAGCAACCCGTCACCTCCGGAGACACCAGTCACCTCGTGGCCCTTGAGCCCGAGGATGGTTCGAAACAGCTTCATGTTGTCCGGACTATCTTCCACGATCAGGATCCTTGCCATGCCTGCTCCCGTTCCATTCGGGTGTCATATCAGTACACTCCTTGCTGACCTCGGGCAACGTGGGCAGCCCCTCAGGGCTTGAGCACGGTGCGCCCATCCTCTCTCGCAGTGATCGGCCTCGGGGCCATCGGTGGTTCGCTGGCGTGGCAGGCCCGCCTGGCGGGCGTCCAGCGCGTGGTCGGCTATTCCCCCGAGCGATCGGAGGGCATCCAGGCGCTTAAAGCCTCGGCCATCACCGACCTGGCCGACACGCCTCTCAGCGCCGTGCGCGGGGCCGACCTGGTGGTGCTCGCGGTGCCGCCGCGTGCGACGCTCGACCTGATCGTCCAGCTCGCCTCCGCCCTCGAGCCCGGCGCTATCCTCACTGACGTGTGCAGCGTCAAGGTTCCAGTGGTCCAGCAGGCCGTGGCGGCAGGACTGGGGGACCGCTTTGCCGGGGGGCATCCGCTGGCGGGCACCCACGAGTCGGGGTTCTCGTCCGCACGGCCCGATCGCCTTCGCGGCTGCGTGGTGTACATCTGCGAGAGCGGAACCGCCGGTGGCCATCGCGCCTCCGGGAGCATCGCGAGCTTCTGGCAACACACGATGGAGGCCGCCCCCATCCTGATCAGTGCCGAGAACCACGATCGCCAACTCGCCTGGACCAGTCACCTCCCGCAGGCGGTCGCGTACGCGCTGGCCCGCAGCCTGGCAGAGCATGGACTCGCAGGCGTGTCGTACGGAAGCGGCGCCAGGGATGCCACCCGGCTTGCGGCCAGCAACCCCGAGATGTGGATCGACATCCTGCTCTACAACCAGGCGGCGGTGTGCGAGGCGCTGGAGCGGACGGAGGAGCATCTGGGGGAGCTACGCCGGCTGCTTGCCGGGCGGGACCTGGCGGGCCTGCGCCGGTTTCTCGACGCAGCCCAGGCCTTCCGGCAGGGTCTCGACCGATGAGGGTGGCCGGCAGTGTTCGAGTTCCGGGAGACAAGAGCATCACCCATCGAGTGCTCCTGCTGGCCGGGCTGACCCGGGGAACGAGCCACATCGGTGGGGCACTCACCTCGCTCGATGCCCGCTCGACCGCCCGGGTGCTGCGACAGCTCGGGGCTGAGCTGTCGCCCCTCAGACCGGATGCGACGGTGACGGTGCGGGGCAAGGGGAAATTCCGCCGCCCCGAAAGGCCGCTCTTCTGCGGGAACTCCGGCACGACCACCCGGCTCCTCCTGGGTCTCCTCGCCGCCCACCGCTTCTCCGCCACGCTGACGGGAGATCGTTCGCTGCGCCGCCGGCCGATGCGCCGGGTGACGGTCCCGCTGGCATCGATGGGAGCCCGGTTCACCGAAGGGAATGGTGACGGCTTGCCTCTCACGGTCAGAGGGGAACGCCTGCGGTCGCTCAGTTACCGGATGCCGGTCTCCAGCGCACAGATCAAGAGCGCAATTCTGCTGGCCGGCATGGCAGGAGAAGTGGACGTTGCGCTGCAGGAACCCCACGGCCGTTCCCGGGATCACACCGAGCGGTTGTTGCGGGCATTCGGATACGGCGTAGCCGAGGAGGACGGATGGATCCACTTCACGCCCGGGGGGCATCTGGAGCCGTTCGACATCCAGGTACCGGGAGATCCCTCGTCGGCCGCGTTTCTCGTGGGTGCCGCCACCCTGGCCGAAGCGGGAGAGCTCCGGATTGCTGCAGTCGGAGTGAACCCGACCCGAACCGGGTTTCTGGACGTCCTGGGCCGAATGGGAGCCGCCATCCAGGTCGAGAACCGCTCCGACCGGTTCGGAGAGCCGGTGGGTGATCTCGTCCTACGGCCCGCGTCACTTCGGGGTACCGAGGTGATCGCGGGCGAGATTCCCGGCCTGATCGACGAGATCCCCTTGCTGGCCGTGCTGGCCTCGAGGGCACAGGGAACCACCTCGTTCCGGCAGGTAGGCGAGCTCCGAGTGAAGGAGAGCGACCGGCTCGGGCTCATCGCCGAAAACCTGCGGGCGGTAGGCGCCAAGGCCGAGGTCGTGGGCAACGATCTGGTGGTGGAGGGAAGCGATCGCGTCCCCCGCGGGAAGGTACGCACCGCGGGTGATCACCGGCTCGCCATGGCATTCGCGGTGCTCGGCACGGTACCGGGGGCGCGGATCAGGATCGACGACATGGCCTGTGCGGCGGTCAGCTTCCCGGGGTTTCCGGCCACGCTGCGCGGAATCGGCGCTCGAGGCCGCAGGTGAGCGGCGGCGTCATTGCCATTGACGGCCCATCCGCATCGGGAAAGTCCAGTACCGCTCGAGCCGTGGCGGAAGCGCTCGGTTTTGCCCACCTCGATTCGGGCTCGCTCTACCGGGGGGTGACCCTGGTCGGACTACGGGAGTTGGCGAGGCAGGGACGCGCGGGAAAGGATCCGGCGCGGGATCTCCCGCCTGAGACTCTCCTGCGGGCCGCCGAGGACCGTGGTCTCATGCTCCAGCCGGACGGCGCCGGCTTTGCGTCTTATCTGGAGGGAGAGCCGGTGGACGATGCACTCCGAGGCGCCGACGTGACGGCCCGAGTGTCCGCCATCTCCGCGATCCCGGTGGTGCGGGAATGGATCAACGCCCGGCTCCGGGCCATGGTGCGGGCGGGGCAGAATGTCGTGGTTGACGGGCGCGACATCGGCACGGTCGTCTTTCCCGACGCCGACCTGAAGATCTTCCTGACCGCGTCACCGGAGGCCCGGGCGGGTCGTCGCCTCAGCCAGCGCGGTGATGCCGTGCAGCCGGAAGGTCTGGATGCCGAAGCCGCAGCCCTGGCCGCGCGGGACCACGCCGACTCCACCCGTGCGGTGGCGCCGCTCCGGCCCGCGGAAGACGCCGTCCACCTCGACACTACCACACTGGGCTTCCCCGAGCAGGTTCGATTCATCGTCGAGCGGGCCCGCCCGATCTTCAGCGGCTGCTGAGCCTCGACCCAGAAAACATAGAACAGGAAACACGAAAACATGAGAGCACGGAGGCACGGAGGCACGAAAGGCGACCGCAGTGGGGGCCTTGACAATAGCACACTAGGCGTTATACTGTTCTAATACGACCGGAGGCTCGGGCGGGGAAACCCGCTAACAGGCAGGACCCGGACAAAGACCCATGATCAGGTCGTTTAGGAACCACGGCACGGAGGATGTGTTTAACGGGAAGGACAGCAAGGCGGCTCGCAAGATCTGTCCCCCGGATGTGGTAAAGGGGGCACGGCGGAAACTCGGATTCTTGGATGCCGTCGGAGCGTTGGGGGACCTCAAGGTCTACCAGCTGGAGAAGTTGAAGGGCGATAGGGAAGAGCAACACTCGATCCGCGTGAACAACCAGTACCGAATCTGTTTTGCATGGAGCACGGACGCGGCCGAGGAAGTCGAAATAGGGGAAATTCAACCAAGATGAGGCGCTGCCGGGCCTGGCAGAGGTGCGGCGCGCGCCCGAAGTGAGATTGAAAACATGGTCAGGGTACCGACCCACCGCCCGCCGGCACATCCCGGCGAGATCCTTTGCGAGGACTTTCTCAAGCCTTACGGGATTTCGCAGGTCGAGCTTGCGGAGCGGATTCGTGTGCCGTTCCAGCGGGTGAACGCCATCGTCAACGGCCGGCGCAGTATTACTCCCGACACCGCGCTGCGTTTGGCCAAGGTCTTCGGGACAACCCCGGATGTTTGGATGAATCTGCAGCAGGCCTGGGACCTCTACCACGCGATGCACTCGCCAGAGGCAGAGACCATCGCCGAGGTCCAGCCGGTCAGGCAATCAGCGTAGGGAACGCCACCGTCCAGCGGCTTGGGTAGTGGCCCGGGCCACTGCCAACCGATTGGTGGGCCTTGCCTTGTATGGAATTGACGGCTATCCTACTTGGCTCTCGCCGCTGGCACTTTCGCCGGCGCGCGGTTACCCCGAACCCGTGGCCTCGAAGGCGCGGCTTTCAAAGGACGGCATACCTCCGCATGCTCGATCAACTCAATCCTTCCACCGACCAGTTCATCTCCCAGACCGGCCTGCGCGTTCGCCAGGATCTCTACGACGAAGACTACTCCGATGCCGACTACGAGCAGATGCTCTCGATGTACGAGGGCACCATGTCGCAGATCGTCGAAGGCGAGATCGTCAAGTCCAAGGTTCTCCGGGTCACCGACAACGCCGTGATCCTGGACGTCGGCTTCAAGTCTGAAGGGTCGGTTCCGCTGGATGAGTTCAAGGACCCCCATCTGCTCAAGGAGGGCGATGAGGTCGAAGTCTTCCTCGAGCATCTGGAGGACCAGGAAGGCGCCGTCGTCCTGTCGAAGAAGAAGGCCGACTTCATGCGGGTCTGGGAAAAGATCCGCGTGGCGCACGAGAGCGATCAGCCGGTCGAGGGCACCCTGGTCAAGAAGATCAAGGGCGGCGTGGTGGTGAACCTGATGGGCGTCGATGCGTTCCTGCCGGGCAGCCAGATTGCGCTCCGGCGGGTACCGAACATCGACGAACTGCTGGGTCAGACCTACGAGTTCAAGATCATCAAGCTCAACAAGCGGCGGCGGAACATCGTGGTCAGCCGCCGGGTGATCCTGGAAAACGAGCGGGCCCACAAGCGCGAGCACCTGATGAAGGAGCTTGCCGTCGGCCAGGTGCGGAAGGGCGTGGTCAAGAACATCACCGACTTCGGCGCCTTTATCGATCTGGGCGGGGTAGACGGCCTGCTGCACATCACCGACATGTCCTACGGCCGGGTCTCGCACCCGACCGAGATGGTGACCATCGGCAAGGAGGTCGAGGTCAAGATCCTGGACATCGACTGGCAGCGGGAGCGGATCAGCCTGGGCATGAAGCAGCTGCAGTCCTATCCCTGGCAGAACGTGGCGGCCAAGTACCCGGTCGGCACCCGGGTGCAGGGCAAGGTGGTCTCGATCACGAACTACGGCGCTTTTGTCGAAATCGAGCCGGGCATCGAAGGCCTGGTCCACATCTCGGAGATGAGCTGGACCCGGAACGTCCGCCATCCCTCGAAGATCGTGAGCATCGGCGAGACCATCGAGGCCGTGGTGCTCAAGGTCGACGAGGCCGAGGAGAAGATCTCGCTCGGCATGAAGCAGACGGAGCAGGATCCCTGGATGGTGCTCCCGCTCAAGTATCCGATCGGCACCCGCATCAACGGCAAGGTGCGGAACCTCACCAGCTTCGGAGCCTTCGTCGAGATCGAGCCGGGCATCGACGGCCTGATTCACATCTCCGACATGTCCTGGACCAAGCGGGTGCAGCATCCCTCCGAGGTGGTGAAGAAGGGCGATGCGGTGGACGTCGTGATCCTCAACATCGACGCCGAGAACAAGCGGATCTCGCTCGGACTCAAGCAGGCCGAGGAAGACCCCTGGCTCAAGATCGGCGAGACCTATCCCATCGGGATGGAGCTTCGCGGCCGCGCCGTGCGCCTGATGGACAAGGGCGTCGTGGTGGATCTCGGCAACGATATCGAAGGGTTCGTGCCGATGTCCCAGCTCGGCGTGCCCAACATCGAGAACCCGGGCGACGCGGTGAAGGAAGGCCAGCCGGTGGACCTCAAGGTGCTCGAGGTCGACCCGATCCATCATCGCATCGTGCTGGCGGTCATCGGCTATCCCGATGAGCCGATCATTCCCCCGGTCAAGCCCGCGTACGAAGAGAGCGCGGCAACGGAATAAGCAGGGCCGCGGGGCAGCGGGGCGGCAGGGCAGGAACAAGCTGTCACCCTGATCCCGAGCCCTTCGACTGCGCTCAGGGCAGGCTGCGCGAGGGGGAGGGGGCCGAAGACTCGTGTGAGCTCGGCCCTTTGTCGTTCCCACCTGGTAGCAGCTGATGACTAGCGGGTAAAGAAGGAGGCCCGATCGAGGCGCCGAGCACGGCATCCGTACCGCCGCCCTCGCCGAAGCGCCCGGTTGCGGTCAACTCGAACCGGAGGGCCAGGCGGTCGTCGATGCGCGAACGCGAGCCGACGCCCATTCCCAGGTCGAACGCGTAGTCTCCGCCGGAGAAGCTGTCGTCCACGTACTCGATGCCGGCGAACGGACGGAGGTAGGTATTGCTTCGGGTGGCGCCGAAGTTGTACAGCGCACCGACCTGGAATGCCAGTATTGTGAGCGACTCGCCGTCCGACGAGAGTCGTGTGAACGCGAGCCCCGGCTCGAATGCCAGGCGCTCCCCCGACGGAAACGCGGCGCGCACGCGCTGGAAGGGCACCGAGATGGCGAGCACGTCCGCGTCGATCGAGTACTGCAGCCCGCCGTCGAGGCCGATCTCGACACCGCGCTGCTGAGCGGAAAGGGCAAGGGGCCGATGACCTGCCCGCTGCCCCGCTGACCCGCTGCTTGCTATCTTCCCCCGCGATGCCCGACCCCCGCAAACTCCTGGACGAACTCCATCACCGCCAATCGCTCGCCGAACAGGGCGGGGGACCGGAGCGGGTGGCCCAGCAACACAAGAAGGGCAAGCTCACCGCCCGGGAGCGGTTGGATCTGCTGCTGGACGAGGGGAGCTTCGTGGAGCTGGACCGCTTCGTCACCCACCGGTCCACCGATTTCGGACTGGAGCAGCAGGTGTTTCCCGGTGACGGCGTGGTCACCGGATCGGGCCGGATCGACGGGCGTCTGGTCTATGTCTTCTCCCAGGACTTCACCGTCTTCGGCGGCTCGCTTTCGGAGACCCACGCCGAGAAGATCTGTAAGGTCATGGACCTGGCTCAGCGGAACGGCGCGCCGGTCGTCGGACTCAACGACTCTGGCGGCGCCAGAATTCAGGAGGGTGTGGCCTCGCTGGGGGGCTACGCCGACATCTTCCTCCGCAACACCCTCGCCTCGGGCGTCATCCCCCAGATCTCGGCGGTGCTGGGGCCCTGTGCCGGCGGCGCAGTGTATAGCCCCGCCATAACCGACTTCATCTTCATGGTCCGGGGTGTGAGCTACATGTTCGTGACCGGACCGAACGTGGTGAAGACAGTCACGCACGAAGAGGTGAGCTTCGACGACCTGGGTGGGGCCGATACCCACGGCGGCATCTCCGGCGTCGCTCATTTCGTCCACGATTCCGAGGCCGAGTGCATTCAGGCCATCCGCCAGCTGATCGGCTTCCTCCCGCTGAACAACCTCGATCAGCCACCCCAGCGGCCTACCGGTGATCCGGTCGATCGGCGGGACGAGGCGCTGCTCGATCTGATCCCCGACAGCGCCAACAAGCCATACGACATGCACGAGGTAATCGGGCGGGTGGTGGATGAGGGCAACTTCCTCGAGGTTCAGCGAGGCCACGCCGACAACATCGTGGTGGGGTTCGCCCGCCTTGGCGGGACCCCGGTGGGCATCGTGGCCAATCAGCCCGCGGTGCTGGCCGGGGTGCTGGACATCAATGCTTCCATCAAGGCCGCCCGGTTCATCCGCTTCTGCGACTGTTTCAACCTGCCGGTGGTGACCTTCGTCGACGTGCCGGGCTTCCTGCCCGGTGTGGCCCAGGAGCACGGCGGCATCATCAAGCACGGCGCCAAGCTGCTCTATGCCTATTGTGAGGCGACGGTGCCCAAGCTCACCGTGATTACCCGGAAGGCCTATGGCGGCGCCTACGACGTCATGAGCTCGAAACACATCCGGGGCGACGTGAACCTGGCCTGGCCTTCGGCGGAGATCGCGGTGATGGGTCCCAAAGGCGCGGTCGAGATCCTCTTCCAGGATGAGATCGCGCGGGCGGGCGACCCTCAGGCTGCCACTGATCGGCTCATCGACGAATACACCGAGAAGTTCGCCCACCCGTACGCGGCCGCGGCCAGGGGGTATATCGACGATGTCATCGACCCCCGGGATACCCGCCCGCGGCTGATCGAGGCGCTCGGGACTCTCCGGGGCAAACGGGACCGGAACCCGCCCAAGAAGCACGGAAATATTCCGTTGTGAGCCCGGTCGCAGCCCATAGCCAATAGCCAATAGCTGCCAGCTCCTTCCGTGCAGAGCCGGCCTCCCGCGACGTCCCCTACTAGCTAACTCCTGGCCCCTGAGCCATTTTGTCACACATGTTTCAGGCATGTTTCCATAGGTCGACAGCACGAGGTAACCCGGTGCTTCGCCTCTCATGCAAAGGCGCGGCTGCGTTCGCCATCGCGTCTGCGGCGTTGACCGGCGAGGTGCGGGGGCAGGCGGCCGTGGACCCCAACGTGGCGCCGCGGGCTGCGGCCCTCGAACGGGCCGGAGAGCGCCGCATGGCTATCGGCATGCTCGGCCGCTACCTCGCCACCGCGCCCGACGATGGGCGAGCCTGGTTTCAGCTTGGCCGGTTCTACCTGCTCGATGCGCGTGACTGGCACCTCCAAGGCCACCGGGGAGATCCCGATGGCCTTCTTTATTTGGATTTCGCGGTGACCGCGTTTGACCAGGCGGTCCGGCTCTCGGTGGACTCGGGCACGGTCTTTCGCGGACTCGCGGAGCTGGAGCGGTCGGTTGTCTTCCTCGAGGACTCAGGCTGGAACGCCGGAGCACGGGCCCGGATGGCATCGGACGCGCCGCCGATGCCCTCCTTTATCCTGGAGCTGGGCGCCAATCTCCTGGCCTCCTGCCCAGCGGGTGGCGTGCTTCTGGTGGGGACCGATCTCGAGGCGCTCTCGGTCTGGTATGACCACGGGGATCTGCGGTCCCGAGGAATCCTGTCGCTCCGCCCTGCGCGGTACGCCACCGACTCTCTGTATCGCCGCCGCATGGCCGAGGCCATGGAGACCGATCCAGGGCTTCCGATCCGCAATGCGCTGGCCAGCGTGGCGGCTCGCCGGCCACTCTGCCTCTCGCCTACGGCCGACAGCGCGGCCGCGCCCGCGCTCACCTGGACTGCGTCCCGCCTGGCAAGGGTGAGCCGTCCGGTACAGCCTGGCCCCGAAGCCCTCTCGTTGACCGAGCTGCTCACCGCTATGCGCCAGGGTGGTTCGGTCTGGGTCGCCGAGGTGCGCGGGGTGTACGCCAGCGCGGCGCACTACAACGGGCTCCTCTGCAGCAGCTTCCTCCCCGTCTTCGGAGACACGCCCCCGACGGCATGCCGTCCGTAACGGACGGAGAGAGCCTGTCCCGAGCGGAGCGAGGGGACGGCGACAGCACAGAGGTCGCTTTCGAGCGCTACACCTCCCCATTCGAGCTGCAGGCTCGCTCTCCCGGCAGTCCTCTCCGCTCGATGAAACGGGTCCTCATTGCGAACCGCGGTGAGATCGCCCTTCGCATCATTCGAGCATGTCATGCAGAAGGTCTGGAGGCTGTTGCCGTGTACTCGGCGGCGGACCGGGGGAGCGTGCACGTGCGTGCGGCCGATCGGGCCATCGCTATCGGTCCGGCGCCACCATCGCAGAGCTACCTCTCGATAGAGCGACTGATCGCAGCCGCACAGGAATCCGGCGCCGATGCCGTGCACCCCGGGTACGGGTTCCTGGCCGAGCGGGCCGCATTCGCCGAAGCGGTCCAAGCGGCCGATCTGATTTGGGTGGGGCCTCCGGCACCCGCGATCCGCGCCATGGGTGATAAGATCGAGGCCCGTCGGCGAATGCGGGATGCAGGGGTGCCGGTCGTGCCCGGGGGGAGCGCACCAGTCGAGGACGGTGCGGGCGCGTTGGCAGCCGCGGAGGAGATCGGTTACCCCCTGATCGTGAAGGCGGTCGCGGGGGGCGGTGGCAAAGGAATGCGAGTGGTGAAGGACCCGGGCGCTCTCGAGGCTGCCCTCGGCACCGCCGCATCAGAGGCGCTCAAGGCGTTCGGCGACCCGAGCGTCTACCTCGAGAAGTTCATCGAGCGGCCACGACACATAGAGATTCAGATTCTGGCGGACGACGAGCGCACCTTGCATCTGGGCGAGCGAGAATGCTCGATCCAGCGGCGGCATCAGAAGTTGGTCGAAGAAGCTCCCTCGTTAGCGCTCTCGATCGATCTCCGCGAATGGATGGGTTCTGCGGCTGTTTCCGCCGCCCAGGCGGTCGGATACCGGGGCGCGGGTACCTGCGAGTTTCTGCTGACTGACGACAATAGCTTTTACTTCCTGGAAATGAACACTCGGATCCA
>CAZASU010000069.1:0-10568 GCA_964487785.1 uncultured Gemmatimonadaceae bacterium
GACCCCCTGCTTGCAAAGCAGGTGCTCTCCCAGCTGAGCTACCGCCCCGAAGTCTTGCAAGATAGCGACCCCCCTGCTCGGTCTGAAGTCTCTTCGGAGTTCACGGTCCCGGATTCCAGTAATCGTCTGGCTGTGGAACCCACTCTTGGCTAGTAAGTTCCGTCGCCGAGCGCGCACTCTGCATTACAGCGGCGCGATACCTGCCTCGACAAGCTGGTTCCAGCAGCAGCCGTAAGCAACGACCGCAACGCATTTACCACGCCGGACGGGCTGCAGCCGGTACTCGGCGCGACCGTCCTCGCCCTCCTCGTTGCGGGTGTTGCCGTAACAGTAGTGAGGAAGCCCACCGAGCTGGCTCTCTCTTTGGCGCGCGGTATCGCCGTGGTCATGATCGTTGGACTGGCTGCCTTTGCCCTGCTGCTCCTCGGAGATGTTGGGGCTCATGCTCGTCGCACTTGCGGAAAGACCCGCGCCCTGGACGCGGTCAGGAGCCGGGACGCCCGCTCCGGTCGCCAGTTGACGTCGGCGGCTCCGCCGCGTTCCGGCCCGCGAAGATGCGGACATACTGAGCCATGATCAGCAGGCTGCCCCCCAGAACACTCACCGCCCCAGCGCGGGCGACAGCCGCCGACGCCAACGCGGTCCCGCTCACCAGCAGCGCCACGCCGGCAGTCGTCAGGCTGAGCGCGACCCAGGCCGTGGGACGGTGCACCAGCTCCGCCGCCTGCCGCACCCGCCCCGTGCCGCTGCGTCCGTAGAAGTGCAGCCAGATGAGGAAGGAAAAGAGTCGGTACCAGATCCCGGTAATGAAGATGACCAGCCAGCCGAGCAGGATCAGCTCGGCGTATATCACCCAGCCGGCGGCGGACATGCCCGGCAGCGCCAGTTGCACGAGGCCGGCCACCAGCGCCAGCGCCAGGCAGCTGAACCCTACCAGAACATGCCCGAACGCCGGCTCGAGCCTGCGCACGAGCCGGCGGCGGAAGTACCCCGCGACCGATCCGACGAAGAGAGCGGCCGCCCCGGCGCCGAGCAGCGCGCCCAGCCACACTGCCGGCGGGAAGCCGAAGATCAGGCCGCCGGCGAGCGCGAGCAGCCCTCCGGCGGCGGCAGGGCCGATGACGCGCATCGGCCACTCCGGCGCGACCCCCGCTACCAGGAACATTGGAAGCATCCTGCCGCCGACGCCGACCGCGGTCATCCCCACAAAGCCGAATGCGGCGAGGTGGAAGTGGGCCGCGATGACGCCGAGGCGATCGATCGCCCACCAGCCGAGCGACGCGCCGATCCGCGCACCGGCAAGGAGGAGCGCGAGGCCGAGCAGCGCGTGTGCGGCGGAGACATACGCCGCCACTCGGCGGCCCTGAGTCATGCGCCGCCGGTGTGGCAGCAGGTTCCACCCGATGCACCCGATCGCCAGGAAGAGCGCCAGCCACCCGGCGGCTTGGACCCACGGCCGCCAGAACCAGAAGCCCGCCACGGCCATTCCGACGCCGGCGTGCAGGAGCCACGCCCCCGCCACTCCGACGCGGATGCTTCGCGCCCCGGCGCCCAGGGACATCGGGTAGAACTGGTAGAGAGCCCCGAAGATGGACGCGACGATGACGCCGAGGGTATAGAGGTGGGTAACGGCAAGCACCCGCGGCGCAAGAAACTGCGCCGCGGCCAGATCGGGCGCGACCGCGACGAGTCCCACGCTTCCGAGCACGAGCCACGCGATCGCGCCGACGAAGTGAATGCCCGGCAGGCGGAATGGTGGAGCGCCACTCATGCGCGGCGATTTGCTGATCAGCGACGTGGTGCCATTCTCCAGAGCTGGCCGTTCTTCTCGTCGGTGACCACATACAGTGCGCCGTCCGGGCCCTGCCGCACGTCACGCACCCGCTGGCCCCGATCGGCAAGCAGGTGCTCCTCGCCCGTCACCCGGTTGTTGTCGAGGGTCAGCCGCACCAGCTTGTGATCCTTCATGCCGCCGACGAAGAGATTGCCTTTCCAGGCCGGGAACGCGTCACCGGTGTAGAACTGGGCCCCGGACGGAGCGATGACCGGGTCCCAGTAATAGACCGGCTGCTCGGTTCCCTCACGCGCGGTCACCGCACCGGCAATGGGCTGCCCCGAGTATTCCTCGCCGTAGGCCACCACCGGCCAGCCATAGTTCTTTCCCTTCTCGACCAGATTCAGCTCGTCGCCACCGTTGGTACCATGCTCGATCTCCCACAGCCGTCCCTCGGAGTCGAACGCGGCGGCCTGCACGTTCCGGTGGCCGCGGGACCAGATCTCCGGCCGCGCATTGGACTGGCCGACGAAGGGGTTGTCCTTCGGAACCGAGCCATCGGGACTGATGCGCAGGATCTTCCCCATATGGCTGTCGAGCTGCTGCGCCTGCGGCCGCATCGGCGTGTCCGACCGCTCGCCCAGGGTGATGTACAGCATCCCGTCCGGACCAAAGGCGAGCCGGGAGCCGAAGTGTTTGTCGCCATCGTAGGTCGGCATCGCCCGGAAGATTACCTTGACCTGTCCGAGGCTTCGCCGGTCGGGCGCCAGCACCCCGCGTGCGACGCTGGTGGCATTGCCGCCCTTTCGCGGCTCGCTGTAGCTCCAGTAGATCGTCCGGTCGGAGTCGAACGTCGGGCTGAGCGCAACGTCGAGCAGGCCACCCTGGCCAGCCGCGGCGACGGGGGGCAGGCCGGCAATCGGCTGGCCCACCTTGCCCGCAGCCGAGACGATGCGCAGGCGACCCGGCTTCTCCGTGACCAACAAGTCGCCGCCCGGCAAGGGCTCCACGGCCCAGGGATGATCGAGGCCCTTGGCCAGCACGGCGACATCGAAGGCGACGTCCGACTTCACGCCACAGGTTCGGGTCTGGCCGGGAAATGCTGGACGTTGATCCGGCGCGTTCGGCTGGCGGGTTTCGAGCCCAGGGCAGGCGGCCGCGCCGGCAGTGGTGTCGGCAGAGGCCTGAGACCCAGCCTGGTCCGCTGCCTGGCCCCCGGCGCGCTGGTTACAGGCCGTGCCGGCGGCGGCCAGGACGAAGATCGAAATGAGGGCTGCGCGGTCAGTCCACATGATTCCTCTCAGGGGGGCGCACGACAACAAGGACGACAAGGACGACACGGCGGTGCATGGGTCGGCGGAACTTCATTCATCCCAAGTTGAACATGGTGAGCAAAGAGTTGCAACTCCGGGAGTGAGGAGGGTCGATCCGCCGTCCTATTCTGCCCAGTCGCGAGGCTCGAGCATGGCCAGCAGCTCCGCCTCGAAGGAGCCGGGTTGGTACACCGGCGAGTAGTCCCACGCGGCCTGCGGCGGCAGGCTCATCAGCACACTCTCGATCCTGGCCCCCGTCTGCAGTCCAAAGAGTGTTCCCCGGTCGTGCACCAGGTTGAACTCGGCATAGCGACCCCGCCGCACCAGCTGGAAGTGACGCTCCCGCTCTCCGAACGGAAGATTCCGGCGACGCTCGACCAGCGGCCCGTACGCATCAGGTAAGACCTCCCCGATTCCGGTTGCGAAATCGAGGAGCCGCGCCAGGCTCAGGCCGCTCTCCCCGGCACGCAGGTGGTCGAAGAAGATTCCGCCGATGCCCCGCCGTTCCTCGCCCCGGTGCGTGTTCACGAAATAGTGGTCGCACCAGGTCTTGAACCGGGGATAGAACGTGGGATGATGCCGGTCGCACGCCGCCTTGAGCGTGCGATGAAAGTGAGTGGCGTCCTCCGGAAAGGGATACGTCGGCGTCAGGTCGGTCCCGCCGCCGAACCAGGCATCGATCAGCTCCCCGGTTGGCCGCACGACCTCGAAGTACCGGACGTTGAGATGAACTGTGGGAACCAGGGGGCTCCGGGGATGGATCACCAGGCTGAGCCCGGCCACCGAGAAGCTCAGCGGCTCCAGGCCCGAGGTACGCGCCCCGATCCGGTGGGCCAGCTGCGGCTCCAGTACGCCCTCGACGATAGAGCGGTTCACTCCGGCCTTCTCGAAGGTCGCTCCGTCGCTGAGCACGCGGCTGACGCCGCCGCCACCGCCGGGCCGTTCCCAACGATCCTCCCGAAATGATCCGCCCCGATCCAGGTGGGTGAAGAACTCGGTCGTCTGATCGTGGAGGCGTTCGATCCAGGTACCCACCTGACCGCGGAGACCCGCCTCCTCTGTCACCTTGCCCGCCACTCCTGTACCGCCTCGACGAAGGCCCGTGCGTGAGCCACCGGTACATCCGGCAGGATGCCGTGTCCCAGGTTGGCGATGTGCGCCCGGCCGCCAAACTCGTCGAGCATGCGGTGGGTTCGCTCCCGAATCAGCGGAGGGGCCGCGTACAACCAGCAGGGATCCAGATTGCCCTGGAGCGTGACCAGTGACGCAGGCAGCCGGCGCCGCGCATCCGCTGCATCGGTCTGCCAGTCGACGCCCACCACGTCCGCCCCCGTTTCTCTGGCAATCTCCTCCAATGCCCATCCCGAGCCCGGCGCGAACACGATGACCGGCGCGCCGGTAGTTCCGGCCAGACGCGCCGCCCGGCCCAGATACGGCAGCACGAATTCGCGGAAGTCCCTGGGTCCGAGCGCCCCCGACCAGGAGTCGAACAGCTGCACTACCTGAGCGCCGGCCTTTACCTGCGCGACCAGAAACCTTCCGACGACGTCCGCCAGGCGGCCCAACAGCTGGTGCGCTCGGGTCGGGTCCTCCACCAGCAGGCGCTTGGCAAGGCTGAACGACTTGGACCCACCGCCCTCGATCATGTAGCTCATCAGCGTCCAGGGCGCCCCGGCGAAACCGATGAGTGGAACCCGCCCTGCCAGTTCCCGGCGGGCCAGGCGCACGGCGGCGAGCACATGGCCCAGGCCCTCTTCGGGATCGACGTCGCCCAAGCGGTCGAAATCGGCGGAGGATCGCACCGGGTCATGAAAGCGCGGTCCAACGCCGTCCTCCACCGTAAGCGTCATTCCCATTGCCTGGGGCACCACGAGGATGTCGCTGAAGATGATGGCGGCGTCCACCCCGATGAGATCCACCGGCTGGAGGGTGACCTCCACCGCCAGCTCCGGCGTACCCACCATGGTGAGGAAATCGGCTCGCTCCCGCACCGCCCGGTATTGCGGCAGGTAGCGGCCGGCTTGTCGCATCATCCAGACGGGGGGCCGCTCCACCGGTTCGCGGCGGCAGGCCCGCAGGAGCAGGTCATTCATGAGTCGAGCGCCGTGCGAGCACGTTCCTGACCGCGGCCGCCAGCGCTTCGGCGTCCGGCCTCGAGGCGACAGCTGCGGGTGACCAACCCGATGCCCGGGCGGAGGCGGCCGTGGTCGGTCCGACGGCCAGCAGATCCGGCCTCGCATCCGGAGGGCAGGCGCGGACCAGAAGATCCGCCACGGTCGGGCTCGCTACCACGAGCACCGTACCCCGGACCGCCGCCGCGTGCGCCGCCGATTCACTGGCCAGCACCGAGCGGTAGCAGACGACTTCATCCACGCGGATGCCGTGGCTCCCAAGCCGCTCCGGCAGCGCATCCCGGCGGTTGTCCCCACACGGAAAAAGCACGGGCCCGCCGACCTCGGCATCGAGCATGGCCCGCGCCAGCGCCTCCGCGGCACCCAGCGTTTCGGCATCAGCCTCACTCGGTGTGCGAACCCGCCCCAGCGCGTCGCCGAGCGCGGCTGCCGTGACCGGGCCTCCGGCCCACACCATTGGCATAGTCTGGCCCAGCGACCGGCGCCTGCGCCGTCCGGCCATTCGGTCCACCACTGCCGCGGCCGCCCGCGGCGATGTGAAGGCCACGGCAGCGTAGGACTCCCAACCGTCGAGCGCCGAATCCAGTGGGGCCCAATCGGCCGGCGGGGCGAAATTCATCAGCGGATGCTCCTCCACCAGAACCGGAATCGCTCTCAATGCCTCCACCAATCCGGGGAAGGCTCCCGCCGAGGCTGTCAGTACCACCGTTTCAACCATCAGGGCTCGGTGACGGCTGGAGCCGCCGCCTCGCGCACCTCGGCCAGGATGGTAGCGGCCCCCTCTCCCAATAGCCGCTCGGCCAAGGCGGTGCCGAGTGCGGCCGCGGCCGCTTCGTTGCTCGCGGGGCCGGTTTCACGACCTTCCACCGCTCGCTCCCCGCCCAGGGAAATCACCCGGCCCCGAAGCCGAAGCCTCGACTGGGCCGCAGGGCCCTCGAGCTGCGCGTAGGCCGCGACCGGAACCTGGCAGCCTCCTTCCAGCCGCCGAAGAAAGGCCCGCTCGGCCGCAACCTCAACGGCGGTAACGGGGTCGTGTACCACCCCGCGGACTGCACGCTGCACCTCCGTATCAGCCGCTCGTACGGTCACCGCCAGTGCACCCTGCCCTGGCGCGGGCAGCATGACCTCGGGAGGAAGCCGCTCGCCGATCCGGTCGGCCAGACCAAGTCGAACGAGCCCCGCGGTGGCGAGCACAATCCCACTCCATTCGGGCCGTGCATCGAGCTTGGCAAGCCGGGTGTCCACGTTACCACGGATGTCGACGACCCGAAGGTCGGGACGGGAGCTGAGGAGCTGCGCCCGGCGCCGAAGGCTGCTGGTTGCGATCACCGCCCCTCTCGGAAGGTCGCTCCATCGCAGCGGGCTCCTGCCGACGAGAGCATCGCGCGGATCCTCTCGGGGGCTGACCGCCGCAATGACGATTCCAGAGGGTAGCTCGGTTGGCAGATCCTTGAGGGAATGCACCGCGAGGTCGATCCGGTTTTCCAGGAGGGCGTCGTCAATCTGCTTGGTAAACAGTGCCCGGCTCCCGATCCGGGCCAGCGGAGCCTCCAGGGTCAGGTCGCCCGTGGTCTTGATCTCGACTCGCTCGGTCTCGTAGCCTGCAGCCCGGAGAAGGGAGCGGACCCGCTCGGTCTGCCATACTGCCAGCGCGCTACTGCGGGTGCCGATCTTGAGGCGCGCGCCCTCGGGCCTCAATCCGGCCCCACGGCGGACGCACTCCGGGCAGGGGGCTGGCCCGCGGCGGCCAGACCGTCGATGGCGAGAAGCTCCGCGATCCGGGCAGCGGCCTGTTGGCCCGAGCCGATCGCGTCTCCCAGGGACACCCCGTCTCGATAGGTTCCGGCCAGTACCAGTCCTGAATTGCGCCGTTCCACGTCGTCCGCAATCTCCTTGAACCTGCCGTAGCCCAGGACATACTGCGGGATCGCCTTGGGCCAGACCTGAACGGTGCGGAAGGTCGGCTCGCCCCGGGTGCCGAGCAACGGCCGCAGGTCGTCCAGCACCCGCGCGGTGAGTGTCTGCGGGTCGGCCTGAACGAAGTCGGGATCGCGGGTGCCGCCGACGAACGCGGTCAGCATCACATGTCCCGCGGGCGCGCGGTCGGGGAAGAGAGAGGAGGAGAAGATCACGCCCAGAACCCGCCTGCGCTCGACCTCCGGAGTCAGGAAGCCGAACCCGTCGAGCGGATGGGTGACCTGCTCCCGCCGAAAACCCAGCGCGAGAACCGCGACCGGCGGATGGAGAATGCTCGATAGCGTGGACAGTCTTTCCGCGGCCACCAGGTCGAGGTCGATCTCATCCAGACTGTGCGCCGGGGCGGCGTAGACCACGGCGTCGAACAGCTCGGGCGTTTGAAAGGCAGCCCCTACGGTCCAGCCTCTTGGTCCCGAGCGAATCTGCGTGACCGGCGCCCGCAGCCTCACCTCGCTATGCAGCTCCCGCCCCAAGGCATCGGGAATCTCCTGAAGCCCACCCCGGAACGAGATGACGCTCCCCGGTCCCGGCCCCGTCACTCGCCGAGCCTTCATCATCTGCACCAACGCCTTCATGACCGATCCGTGGGTGCGCTCCAGGGCGTGGAGCTTCGGCACGGCATGGCGCACCGAGAGCTGCTCGGGGTCCCCGGCGAAGATTCCGGCGATGAAGGGATTGACGATGTAGTCCAGCACTTCCTGATTGAAGCGCCGCCGGACGAACGCGGCCACGCTTTCTTCAAGTGGAGAGTCGCCGGCCTCGACCAGCGGCTCACCGAAGATGGCCAGCTTCGCCACGTTGGACAGCAGGCGAGAGGTGAGAAGTTCCGCCGGAGACATCGGGAGCCGGGCCAGCCGTCCCCGGCGGACGATATACCGATTTCGCGCCGCCGACGAAGCCGTCACCCTGGAGGCCTCGAGCCCGAGGTCGGACAGCAAGCCTGCAACCGGACCCGAAGGTGCCGCCATCGAGGTGGGGCCGAGCTCCGCCAGATAGCCGTCCCGGCGCTCCGATTTGATCGAGCCACCGATTCTGTCGCCGGCTTCGTACACGACGACCCTGGCCCCCCGCTGCTTGAGCCGATACGCCGCGGTCAGGCCGGTCAGGCCGGCGCCGACGATGGCTACCGCGGCCATGCGGCCCCAAGCCCAGTCTCGAGGACCTCGAGCTCGGCCTCACCGTGAACCGAGGAAGCGAAGGCCGCCTCGAACGGGGATGGAGGCAGGTAGACGCCGGCCTCGAGCATGGCGTGGAAGAAGCGCTGGTACGCCTCTCGATCGGTCCGCTTGGCCCCGGCAAAGTCGCGCACCGGCTCCGCGGTGAAGAACGGGGTGAACATCGTGCCTACGCGCTGCACCGTCAGCGGCACGCCGGCTCGTGCCGCGGCCCGGCTCATGGCCGAAGCGGCTCGATCGGCCCACTCGTCTGCCCGGTGCCACACACCCGGGCGGGACAGCACCTCGAGAGTGGCCAGCCCCGCGGCCATCGCAAGCGGATTGCCGGAGAGGGTGCCCGCCTGGTAGACCGGACCGGCGGGGGCGATGTATTCCATCAGCTCGCGCTTGCCACCGAACGCCGCGGCGGGGAGTCCTCCACCGACCACCTTGCCCAGGCAGGTGAGGTCCGGCTCGATCCCGTACAGGACCTGTGCCCCCTGTGGGTGCACCCGCCACCCGGTCATCACCTCGTCGAAGACCAGCAGGGCTCCGTGTCGCCGGCTGAGTGCCCTGAGCCCTTCGAGGAACCCGGCTACAGGGGGCACGACCCCCATGTTTCCGGCGACCGGTTCCACCAGTACCGCGGCGATGTCGGCACCCCGGCTGGCGAACAGGATTTCTACCGCCGAAAGATCGTTGTACGGCACCACCACAGTGTCCGCCACGGTGGCGGGTGTGACTCCGGGAGAATCGGGCAGCAGCGCATCCGAGTGGCCGTGGTAGCAGCCGTCGAATTTCACGATCAGGCGCCGGCTGGTGGCGGCCCGCGCCAGGCGCACGGCGCTCATCACGGCCTCGGTACCCGAGCTCACGAAGCGCACCATCTCCAGGGACGGGAAGGTGGCCACCACGCGTTCGGCCAGGCGCACCTCCAGCTCGGTGGGCGCGCCGAAGGTGGTGCCCCGTCCTGCCGCCTCGACGACTGCGGCAAGCACCTCGGGGTGGGCGTGGCCGTGAATCAGCGGGCCCCACGAGAGCACCAGATCGAGGTAGCGGTTTCGATCGGCGTCCACCAGGTAGGCACCCTCGCCCCGAAGGATGAACCGCGGCGTCCCACCGACCCCCTTGAAGGCGCGGACCGGGCTATTGACGCCTCCCGGAAGCACCCGTTGCGCCGCGGCGAACAACCGCTCCGACACCGTGGTCGGCCGGGCCGGGGCGCGAACCTCGGTCATTGCCCGCGCTCCTGGGCCAGCCAGCCCGCCGCGGCCTTTGCGTGGTAGGTGACGATGGCGTCCGCCCCCGCTCGACGCATTCCAGTCAGCGCCTCGAGCACGACCTTGCCCTCGTCGAGCCAGCCCAGTCGCGCGGCGGCTTTCACCATGGAGTACTCGCCGCTCACGTTGTAGGCCAGCAGCGGGAGCTGGGTCCGCTCGCGCACCGCGCGCACCACGTCGAGGTAGGCCAGGGCCGGCTTCACCATCAACAAATCCGCCCCTTCGGCCTCATCCAGTGCGGCTTCCAGGAGTGCCTCTCGCACGTTGGCCGGGTCCATCTGGTACTGCCGCCGGTCACCAAACGCGGGGGCGCTGTCTGCCGCCTCCCGAAAAGGCCCGTAGAAGGCGCTGGCGTATTTGACCGCGTAGCTCAGAATGGCCTGATCGATATGCCCCGCGGCGTCGAGCGCGGCTCGAATGGAGCCCACCATGCCGTCCATCATGCCGCTGGGTGCGATGATATCGGCGCCCGCACCGGCGTGACTGACCGCGGCCCGCCCGAGAATCTCGAGGGTCGCGTCGTTGTCCACCGAGCCTGCCCGGACCACCCCGCAGTGCCCGTGGCTGGTGTACTCGCAGCAGCAGAGATCGGAGATCAGCAGCAGATCGGGGTGGCGCTGCCGTATCCTGCGGAGCGCCTGCTGCACGATGCCGTTCTCCGCGAAGTTCTCCGACCCGACCTCATCCTTGCTCGCCGGAATCCCGAAGAGCAGCACCGCGGGTATGCCAAGAGACCGGATCCGGTCCACCTCCTGATCCAGGACTTGGTCTACGGAAAGTTGAAAGACGTCGGGCATAGAGCTGATCTCGCGCTCGACCCGCGCGCCGTGCACCACGAACAGCGGCTGGATGAGATCGGCCGCCGCCAGCTCGTGCTCGCGCACGAGCTGGCGCATGGCGCCGGTTCGGCGGCGGCGCCTCGGTCTGCTGGCAGGAGG
>CAZASU010000070.1:0-10479 GCA_964487785.1 uncultured Gemmatimonadaceae bacterium
TTGCGGCTGCACGCTCCGGGGGCGTAGCTCAGTTGGTAGAGCAAGGGACTTTTAAACCGACGAATCTCGCGTAACCCACCCGCATCCCTCCCCTAGTCCCCTCAATCCAGCCACTCCTCGCCCTTCTCCGGGGCTCCTGCTCGCTTCACTCGTAAATAAAAGTCACACCTAAAGTCACATCCTCGATCATAACACGGCTGTTAGGGTCGTGCGCTCAGGTGCTTTTCGTGATGTTGACCTTGTCGCTCGGTACTTCAACCTGACAAGGAGCATCACCAATGGGAGTCACCAGGAGAGTTGTGATGAAGGCGCGGCAGCCTCAGGCGCTGCTGCAAATCCCCAGGGCCTTAGTGCTTGGGGCACTTGACCGGAACGACCCGGAGCTAGCGCTCAGGGTCCTGCGGGTTTGTGTACGGATGCCGGAGTTTGCCAACAAGCACGCTGCCACCTACTTCGGCCTGACTGAACTGCGGAAGGAAGTGGCGGCCTGATGGCTCCACTTCCTAAGAAAAGTCGGCCACGGCCTCGGCGCCGGTCGGTATTCTATCACCAGTGGGCCGGCAAGGTCATCACGACCTTGGCCGGCCGCACCGGCCACATCCTGGACTTGCAACGGGGCCGGCAAGACGGGCGGCTTCGCACCGCTGGCGATCCTCTACTGCCTGTTCGTCGAGGGCGGCACGATCATCTATCAGACGAGCACCGAACGCCAGGCCCGCTCACAGATCATCCGCGAGTTGCGGCGCTGGCTCAACCGCGCCGACACGCTCCAAGCCGACCTCTATCAGCACGGCCTCGTCCTCCCGACCGGCGCGGCCCTGGTGGTCGCCACCCCCGGCCAGATGGAATCCGCGGCCGGCTGGCACGACACCCGGCTCACGATCATCATCGACGGGTCGAGCGCGCTCGACGACGACATTTTCGAAGCACTCCTCGGGAACGTGGTGGGTGAGGGCAACCGCCTGGTGCTCCTCGGCAATCCGCTCCGGATGCAAGGCTGCTTCGCCAAGACGCACCGGCCCGAAAGCGAGTGGTGGAAGCGCGCGGTCACGGCCGCTGAAGTCATGGCCGACCCGGCCGCCTCGCTCATTCGCGGGATCATCACCAAGGCGGGCGTTGATCGACTGCGCCAGACGTTCGGCGAGGAGTCAGCCGCCTTCCAGTCGCGCGTCCATGCCCGGTTCCCATCGAGCCCGTCCGACGCGCTTTACTCCGAGACCATGCTCATGGCGGCGGTCGAACGCTGGCGCCGTGGAACGCTCCTCTACAACGCTGGCCACCGTCCGTACGACATCGGCGTGGACGTGGCGGCGAACGAGGGCGAGGGCGACGAGACCGTGGTCGCGGTGACGCGGAAGGGTCACGTCCTGCAACTGCTGGCGTTTCGCGAGCCGGACACGATGAAGCAGGTGAAGCTCCTGGACGAGCTGGCGCAGACGTACTCGATCGCGGTCACGATGCCGGTGCTCGCCCAGGCGCCTTCCTGGCAACTGATGGGCTGCCCTGACAAGTACAACGGTGTCTCCGCTGTCTGGTACGTGGACGCCATCGGAATCGGGAAGGGTCTCGGTGATCGCCTGAACGAGCTGGGCTACCACGTCGCGCTGTTCAACGCGTCGCGCCGTTGTCGATACGAGAAGCATTCCCTGATCTTCGCGAACGAACGGGCGAGGGTCCACTACCAGTTTCGGGAGATGCTGATCGCCGGTGAGGTGGCCTTACCCGACGACCCGATGCTCTTGGCCGAGCTGCGGGTCCTGAGCGGCTTCACGAACCAAAGCGGGAAGCTCCAGATCGTGGCGAAGGATGATTTGCGAACGATCCTCGGCCGGTCACCGGACCGCGCCGACGCTACGATCCAGGGAGTGTGCGGCGAGGATTCCGTGGACTTCAGCCGCGTGGCGCCCGTTGGGCCGATTGCGTTCTAGGGTATGGACATTTGTGACAATACCTCACCAGAAGCGGACCAGCTACTTTGCTGCATCTCTCTGGAGGATTCCATGGAATGGCATGAGGCGGTCGACAAGCTTACCCCGCATGTAGTTCAAATCACGTCTCCACAAAGCAGCGGCACCGGCTTTCTCCTTTCCCGGGCCAAAACGCAGCAGCTTTGCGGCATCGCCACGGCAGCGCATGTGGTGGAGCACGCTCATTACTGGGAGCAGCCGTTGCGAATAAGGCTAACAGCGACGGGTGAGGTTCTGCTGGTGCGTGCAGCCGAGCGGGCAATCCTTATCGACAGCCCTCATGACACCGCAGTCGTGGTATTTGATCCGAAGGACTTGTCCCTCCCTGACGAACCTCTGGAGCTGATTGAAGCGGGGAGCTTTCTTAAGGTGGGCGGAGCAGTGGGGTGGCTCGGATTTCCCGCGATCCCATCCGCAGACTTATGCTTCTTCACCGGGGCCGTCAGCGCCTGGGTGGATGCGCACAAGGCCTATTTTGTTGACGGGGTCGCAATCAACGGGGTCAGCGGTGGTCCAGCGTTCACCGCCTTCGAAGAAAGCGGCCCCTTTGTAATCGGCGTCGTCTCAGCCTACATGCCCAATCGCGCCACTGGAGAGGCACTACCAGGCCTAGCGATAGTTCGTGACGTCACGCAATTCCATGAGATCGCACAGAAGTTTCGCTCACTGGAGGAGGCGAAGTCCGAACAGACGGTTCCTGCTCAACCGCCGCCACCTCCGCCCAGCCCCGCACCGAGCGTCCCGAGTTCCGCGCGAAGCCTCCTCTAGTCCCGCCACAGGCGTTGCTGAGAGGCACCCGAGGTTCAACCCGCCCGCTAAAGCGCCCGGTCGATCTCGATCGTCGCCGCATAAGCCAGCTTGCCCTTGCCCTCTGGCCGCACTCGCACCGAGACGACCCGCTTAGGGGAGCGCAGCGTAATCACGACCGACGAGAAAAACCCGTCGGAACCGTGGTACGACGCGGCACTGTCGAACACGAGCCCGGGCAGCTCCCCGGTGGACAAGAAGTACTGATGCTGTTTGCGCAGATCGTCATCACAGTCGGCTCTGGGGTACCACTCGTCACCGACGGCCATCGCGGCGGCAGGGGCCAGGTTGTAGAACTCAGCGAGGAAGTCCTCCTCCTTCGTGTAGTTCCGGTGCATGTGCTCGTCGATCACCGCAGAGCGTTTCACGGCTTTCGCCTTGGGCTTGATCTGCTTCTTTCCCTTTGAGGGTTTCCTCGGCCGGCTAGGCATTTGTGGTCTAGTTTGGGTTCCTCGGGTGATACGGGAGACGGCGGTCCAGAGCAGTCGGTATAGTCAATTTACTGGGGGTCGGCCCTGAAGGCACCGCTTGCCGCTGAACGTCTAGCCCCTCAACTTTCTTCCCTATGGAGAGCCCAGAGCACGAGCGCATCGCCATCGAGGACTACATGGCGAGCCAGGCGCCAGACGAAGACCTAGTCCATCTCGAAAAGTTGACCTCCGAGCGCGTGATGGGGCAGGACCACGACGTGTGGGACGTGCACACCGCCAAGGAGCGGTGGTGGGTCATCACGGGGCCGACCAACCTGTACGCTCAGTCGAAGTTCCCGAGCATGGACGTGGCCCTGAGCTTCCACGTCGGCCTGATGGCACGGGTTCGTCAGCAAGACACCACTGAGGATGAGGCTCCATTCGAGGAGGCGTGGAGAAAGTGGAGGCAGGCGGGTGAGGTCCTGAACACAGCAAACGAGGCCGAAGACTTCAAGTCCGTCGGCATGCGCTGTCGAGAGAGCTTGATCGCTTTCATGCGTAAGGCCGCCACGTTCGTCCCACTCCCGGCCGAGGTGCCGCCCCCAAAGGCTGCCGACGTGAAGGGCTGGGCCGAGGTGCTGGGCAACGTGGTCGCCCCAGGCGACAGCAACAAAGCGCACCGGTCCTACCTCAAGGCGAGCGCGAGGGAAACGTGGGACCTGGTCAACTGGCTGACTCACTGCGACAACGCGATTGCGGCTGACGCCCAAGCCGGTCATCGCGCGACGGAACACGCTCTCACCAACTGGACGCTTGCCACGATCTATTACGGTCTCGGTGAACAACCCAGCTGCCCCATTTGCCGGTCCTATCAGCTGCGCGTGGACTTTGAGTCCGGTGATGGCCTCGGGGCGATGGAGGTCGTGGTCTGTGAGAAGTGCGGCTGGCGAGGGGATGGCGTCTTCACAGAGCCGGAGGAGCCAAGGCCTCCGCGGGCTCCGCCCGAAGGCGAGTGCATCACCGTGGACGTGCCGCTGTACCCTCCCCGACGCTCGACGTAGATGCCCGGTGATAAGGTCCGCAACCCAGCCTGGGCGCCAGGCCAGGCCCATCTCCAGGAGCTTGCCAACCTCCTAAAGATTTTTGCGGTACTCTTCACCGACGTACGAAGTGCAAAGGTCACGGACCCATCCGACGATACACCTGAGCGTCGGCGGCGTTACATCAGAAACGTGATTGCGCTGGTCGAAGGTGTGACGGCGGCCATGGGGCGCATCGCCCTCGCAGACGCGGAGTCCGGCAACACGACCTTCACGCCGGGCGAGATTGCGATTCTCCGGGGCCTGAAGTATGAGCTGAACGACGAAGGTGGTGTGCGACCCGTCCCCAGCTATCAAAAATTGACTCGGACTGTCCGGTTTTCCTTCGCGGCTCTGGCCAAGACCTATGACGCCGACTTTACACTGGTGGTAGGCGGGAGCGGATGGCGCTGTTTGAAATCCACAGTCGAAGTTCGGAATCGACTGCTCCACCCAAAGAAGCCCGAGGACCTCGACCTCTCAGATCAGGAGATGAAGGACGGGGCGACGGGGGTGGACTGGTTCAACAATGAGGTGTCGAGGCTCGGGAGTCAGGTACAGGGCCTTCTCGACGACGAGACTGAGGACCAGGAAGGGGCCGAGAAGGAGTAGGGTTGAGATTGCTAAAGCAAACGCCCCGAGCCGAGTGGTTCGGGGCGTTTGCTTTTCCGTTTAGTTCGTCAGCTCGCTCGCTGTGATAGCCGTGGCGGGCGAGTGATGTGAGCGGGTCGATCGGGCGGGAGCAGCGCCTCCGCAAGATCGAAGGCTTCCTCCATGCTCCCGGGCGCCACGTACCAGGCCGCCATTCCGGCGTCGACTACGTCCCCGCCACGTGCATAGGTCAGCTCGACGGCCTGGACCCTCTGCTGGCGCCAGCGGTCGCTAAGCCGCTGCTCGATGTTCTGCGCTTCATGAGCCACGGGGCCGACCTCTCTTTCTGGTGACCGGCTGACCCAACACCTGGAGCCCGCCCGTGGTCTGCTTCGACTGTGAGAGTTGAACGGCGACGAGCTGATCGGTGGTGATCTTCTTCGCCTTCAGTTCCGTGTGCAGCAGGTCCCACGCTTCACCCAACGACTTCACATGCGCGTTCAGCTTCAGCTTGGTGCCGTCAGCCTTTCGCGCGGCCACGCGGATCATGGCAAGCCTTCCCTTCGATTGTGGTGGAGATCGTTTCAGTGGAGAGGAGAGGCTACCGCGCGGTTGGTGCTTTGCACATAAGGGCGGGGCGTGAGACCCTTCATTCAACGGACCTTCTTAAAGTCACGAAAGAGCACATCGAGAGTTGGCCGGCCTCTGGCCGGTCCCGTAAGTTGTTATCTTAGAAGCGCTCGGGGGCGTAGCTCAGTTGGTAGAGCAAGGGACTTTTAATCCCTAGGTCGTGGGTTCGAGTCCCACCGCCCTCACTCAATACCCCGCAACAACTTAGGCCACCTAAAAACATCGGGCCTCGCCATCACAGCGGGGCCCGATGTCTCTGCCGATGTCTCTCGGTCTACCCGCCTCTAGCGTAACACCCCTACAGGACCGCAACTTATGCGGAGTTGCTACCGTAGCACTGGGTAACGCGCCCGAGAGTGCTGAGGCCCAGACTCTACAGGATCTCGCCATGAGCTTCAAGCCCGCGATTTGGTACCCGATCGCCGTCGTGCTGAGCGTCATCAACTTGGTCGGAGTCGGGTTCGCGGCCGGGGAACCCCAGCCGTGGCATGTCGCGATTCACGCAGGGCTCGCGCTGGCGTTCGGGTTATGGGCCCAGCGCCTGCGGCAGGGTCCCCGCGGGAGCGAGCTCCAGGCTCCGCTCGAAGTGCTCGAAGCGCTCGACACGCTCGAAGCCGAGGTGAGCAAGCTGCGGCAGGAGCTGAGCGAGACGCAGGAGCGCCTGGACTTCACCGAGCGGGTGCTGGCGCAGGGACCGGAAGCGCGCCGAGTGGGACCGCAGCCCTAGGGTCCGATGCCGCCGGGTATGAATGCAAGCGATGACGGAGATCCGCCCGGGCTCCACCACATAATAGACTGCATAGGGGAACCGCCGCACCAAAGCTCGGCGAATCTCTCCGCGGACCCGGGCGAACTGCTCCGGGTTACGCTTGATGGAGGCAAAGACAGCCCGCACTGCCCGCGTGAACTCGCTACCCAGACCGAGCACCCGGCCCTCGTACCAGGTGAAGGCGTCCCCTAGCTCCACCTCAGCTTCGGGCTCAACAAAAAAGCGCGGCGTCATCGGCCGCGCTGATCGAGATCGCGAAGGACATCCTCCGCTGGACGTCCGCGGCCAGGGTCCTGCCGATGCCGCTCCAAGCGGCGGTCCAGCTCAGCGCCAAGCTCCTCCGCGATCGGGAACTCTTCCGGTTCGAGGCTGTCCCAGAGCTCCTCCGCGAGCTGGATGCGCTCCTCAGGGCTCAGGTGGGAGAAATCAAAGATGGGATTACTCATGAGTCGGAATCTGCCTTCCAAGAACCCCGGTCGTCAACTCACTACTATACTTAAGCGAATCCCGCGAAGAAGTCGAAGAACCCCGATTTGAGCTTGGATCATTTCTCTAAGTCTACCATGAACGGAGATCCATCCGCATGACCGAATTGATCTGGGACGGTAAGTACGACGCCCAGGGCAAGAAGGTGGCCCCTCCCCGCATCGCACTCCCGTTCCAGACCGTGGAGACCGTCAACGAGTCCGCCGCCGACCGAAACCGGATGCAGGATCTCTTCGCCAGCGGCCGGGCCACGGCGCGGCCAACTTTGTCTCTCTGTCATAGTCTCGCACGTCGTAGAAGCTGCGCGTTGACTGCGACGACCACCGTGCTCAGCGACATCAGCACCGCACCGACCGCCGGAGACAGCACGATCCCTTTCGATGCCAGCACCCCGGCGGCGAGCGGGATGGCCAGAATATTGTAACCCGACGCCCACCAGAGATTCTGGACCATCTTGCGGTAGCTGGCACGCGAGAGCTTGATGATCCGCGGCACGTCCCGAGGATCGCTCCGCACCAGCACCACGTCGCCCGCCTCCACCGCCACGTCAGTCCCCGCTCCGATCGCGATGCCCACGTCCGCAGTCACCAGCGCCGGAGCATCATTCACCCCGTCGCCCACCATGCCGACACGCTTGCCCTGTTTTCGTAGCTCCTCGATCTTGGCGGCCTTCGCCTCGGGAGGTACCTGAGCAAACACGGTATCGATCCCCAGCTCCCGAGCAACGGCGTCCGCCACGGGTTTCGCGTCTCCCGTGAGCATGATGACCTCGAGGCCAAGCTCGTGGAGACGCGCCACTGCCTCCCGGGACTCAGGCCGGACCGCATCTGCGAGTGTCAGGGCAGCCAGCACCCTGCGGCCTTCTATGAGGTTGATGACGCTCCGTCCCTGCTCGGCCGCCTCCGCGGCAAAGGCGGCAAGCTCCGGGCCGACCTCTGCCCCGAGCCGCTGCAGCAGGGTTGGACCACCCACGAAGAGACGCCGGCCCTCCACAGTCGCTTCCACCCCATAACCGGGTAAAGCTGTAAAGGTTTCGGCTTTGGAGCTGACCAGGCCGCGCTCCTGGGCGGTCCGGACCACCGCACGAGCGACCGGGTGTTCCGAGTCTCCTTCCGCCGCGGCCGCGAGCCGGAGCGCCTCATCTTCAGTCAGGCCGCCAACGGTGCGGAGGGCGACAACCCTATGCTCCCCCAGGGTGAGGGTGCCGGTTTTATCGAAGACTATGGCGCTGAGGTTTCGCGCCTCCTCCAGACCCCGCCGATCACGAACCAAGAGGCCGCTTCTCGCGCCGAGCGTGGTAGAGATGGCAATGACGAGGGGAATGGCGAGCCCCAAAGCATGGGGGCAGGCGATGACCAGCACGGTAACGAGCCGTTCCACAGCATACGAGGGCTCGGCACCTACGCTGAGCCACACGACCAGAGTAATTGCGCCCGATACCAGTGCCGCTACAGTGAGCCAGAAGGCCGCCCGGTCCGCCAGTGCCTGTGCCCGGGACCGCGAGCTCTGCGCCTGCTCGACCAGCCGCATGATGCCGGCCAGAGTCGTGCGATCGCCCGTCCCTGTCACCTCGATCCGGAGCGACCCCGCCCCGTTCACCGTGCCCGCAATGACCCGGTCACCCGGCTTCTTGGCTACCGGGCGACTCTCGCCCGTCACCATGGCCTCGTTCACCTCGCTGGTCCCTTCCTGCACCACCCCGTCTGCCGGGATGCTCGCTCCGGGACGGACGAGCACCAGATCCCCCTCACGAAGTTGCGAGACCGGAACCTCTTCCAGCCGCTCAATGCCACCTTCGAGGACAACCCGTGTGGCGGTGTTAGGCAGCAGCTTGGCGATCTCGGAAAGAGCCCCCTGCGCCTGGTTGAGCGAGCGCATCTCCATCCAGTGCCCCAGCAGCATGATGGTCACCAGAGTGGCTAGCTCCTCCCACAGCGGCATGCCTGGGTAGCCCAGGGTAACAGCGGCGCTAAAGGCGAATGCCACCGTGATGGCCAGGGCGATGAGCGTCATCATGCCGGGCAGGCGGTCGCGCAGCTCGCGGACGGCCCCATCTAAAAAGGGCCGGCCGCCGTACAGGAACACCGCCGTCCCAAACAGTGCCGGAATCCAGCGCGCCCCGGGGATGGCCGGAGGCGTGTAGTCGAACGCTCGCTGGAGCATGTGCCCCCAGATGAGCGTCGGAATAGTGAGCAGGAGGGAAATCCAGAATTTGTCGCGGAACATGGCGACGCTGTGGCCGGCGTGCTTGTCGTGACCTTGGTGACCCGTGTGCGGCGCGGCGGCCGGGGCTTGGTGCCCGGGATCGTGCGCTGCGTGCTTCGTCCCGCTCATCGGTTGAGCTTGTGCATGAGGTCCAGGAGCTCGTCGTACATGGCGTCGGCGTCACTGCCCCCCGAGCGGATTGCCGTTGTCGCGCAGTGCTTGAGGTGGTTGCGCATCAGCTCATGCGCGACGGATCGCAGCGCCTCGTGAACCGCGGCGACCTGCGTCATGATGTCGGCGCAATACCGGTCCTCCTCGACCATCTTCTGGACACCCCGAACCTGGCCCTCGATCCGTCGAAGACGCTTGAGATTGCGCTCCTTGACCTCGGAGTCGACGGCAACTGCCTTGCGGCCCCGCGACTCACCGTGCGCGCCGCAGCCGCAGCTTGCCGGCGGTGCCAGCGTCAGCGGCGCGCGTCTCGTCTTTGTTGCCATAGGAGGTCCGGAAAGAAGGAGGTCTACATCAGGTGAGGCGTAGGCCGCGGAGTCGCAAGCTGTTTGTGACGACGCTCACCGAGCTGAATGCCATGGCAGCGCTGGCCAGGATCGGGCTCAAGAGGAGGCCGAATGACAGGTAGAGCGCGCCGGCCGCGATTGGAATGCCGATGACGTTGTAGATGAAAGCCCAGAACAGGTTCTGCTTCATCGTACGCATAGTGCGGCGGGACAGCTCGATCGCCTGAGCCGCTGCACGCAGGTCGCCGCGCATCAGTACGATGTCCGCGGCTTCGGCCGCAATGTCGGTTCCCGTGCCGATCGCCATCCCGATATCCGCCTGCGCCAGCGCCGGGGCGTCGTTAATGCCGTCGCCAACCATGGCCACGACTTTCCCTGCCGACTGCAGCCGCTTGATCTCGGCGACCTTGCCGTCCGGCAGCACCTCGGCCACGACCCGATCGATTCCCGCCTGACGCGCGATGGCTTCGGCGGTCTTCCGGTTGTCCCCGGTGAGCATGACGACCTCGAGTCCCATCCGGTGCAACCGGGCAATTGCGTCCCGGGATGTGTCCCTGATCGGATCGGCGACCGCGAGCAGCCCAGCCATTGCACCGTTCGCCGCGACATACATGGGGGTCTTCCCCTCACCGGCGAGCCGCTCCGCCTCGGATCGCAGGGGAGCGACGTCCATGGCGTAGTCCGCCATCAATGCCTCGTTCCCTACCACCAGCGCGATTCCATCGACGACGCCCACCGCCCCGCGTCCCGTGAGTGATTGAAACGCCTCGGGGGCTGACAGGCGGATCCCGGTGTCCTTCGCATGCCGCACGATCGCATCGGCCAGTGGGTGCTCGCTGGACGTCTCGAGCGAGGCGACGAGTTGTAGCAGCTTCTGGTCGGCTACGGGTCTACCAGGGGCGGCCACGAGGTCGGTCACGGTCGGTCGACCCTCGGTTACGGTTCCGGTCTTGTCGAGCACGACGGTGTCGATGTCGCCGGCCCGCTGGAGCGCTTCTCCGCCCTTGATCAGCACTC
>CAZASU010000071.1:0-10478 GCA_964487785.1 uncultured Gemmatimonadaceae bacterium
TGGGCGCTCGAGTGCCGCATCACCAGTGAAGATCCGGCCAACGGCTTTCTGCCCTCTACCGGTCGCATCGAGTATCTGAAGGTCCCGGGCGGCCCCGGCATCCGCTGGGATAGCGGCGTCGAGACTGGGGACGAGGTCACTCTCTATTACGACTCGCTGCTTGCCAAACTGATCGTGTGGGCCCCCGACCGGGCGCAGGCGATCACCCGCATGACCCAAGCGCTGGACGAGCTGGTGATAGTCGGGGTTGCCACCAACCAGGCGTTCCATCGCCGGCTGATGGCGGACCCGGAGTTCACCAAAGGCGAGATCGACATCCAGTTTCTGGAGCGGCGAACAGATCTCCTGGCGCAGAGCGTTGATCCCGGGCGTATCCTCGACCTAGCCGTGGCCGCGGCGCTGGCGGAAGACCATGCCCGCCAGACCCGACGCCCCGCGGCTACGGCGGAAACTGGGTCGCCCAGCGAGTGGGCCAGGCAGGCGCGAAGCGAAGGGTTCAGGTGACCCCGGTTCGAATCCTTCGACTAGCTGCCGGTGGCGATGGAGTCGGCAAGCTGCCCGATGGAAAGACGGTCTTCGTGCCCCGCACCGCGCCAGGAGACCTGGTGGAGCTGGTCGACCTTCGCGAGCACAAACGCTTTGCCCGGGCGCGGCCGGGGCGGCTGTTGGAAGCTTCTCCCGATCGGGTCGAGCCCCGCTGTCCCCATTACGCCGGCGACGAGTGCGGCGGCTGCCAGCTCCAGCATCTGAATTACGAGGCCCAGCTCCTCAGCCGGCGCACCTTCGTGGGCGATGCGCTCCGGCGCTTGGGCAAACGGGATGTTCCCGATCCGCCGATCGTTCCCGCCGCGAAGATCTTCGACTATCGAACCAAGCTGACACTCCATGTGAGCGAGGACGAACGCCGGATCGGACTCCATCCCTACGGGAGACCGGATCAGGTGTTCGATCTGAAGTGGTGCCACATCACCGTCCCTGAGCTGATGGATCTGTGGCGGGGGATTCGAACGCTTCGGCCCTTTCTGCCCCCCCGGGTGGAACAGATCGTTCTCCGCCTCGACCGCAACGGCGGCAGGCATGTGGTGGTTCGGGTGGGTGAAGGTGAAGTCTGGGATGGCTTCGAGCGACTCCGCCGCGAGCTCGAGCGGCGGGCCATCCCGGTCACCATATGGTACCAGCCGGAAGGCGGGGCGGCGCGAGCCGTGGCCGGAGCGGGCGAGGCTTTTCCCGCCACCGTATTCGAGCAGGTCCATCCCGAGATGGGTGATCGGGTCCGGGCCTTTGCCCTGGAGCAGCTCGGTGACGTGTCGGGGCGCCGGGTGTGGGATCTGTACGCCGGCATCGGCGAGACCACTGCCCAGCTCATGGCGAAGGGTGCCACGGTCGAGAGCGTTGAGCTCGACCGCCGGGCGGTGGCTGAGGCCGAGGCCCGGGGGCCGGCGGCAAAGCGGCACACGGGCAGGGTAGAGGACGTTCTGCGCGAGTTACGGCCGCCCGATCTGGTGATCGTGAACCCACCGCGAGCCGGCATGGACGAGCGGGTGAGTGCCGAGCTCGACCGGCTGGCACCGAGCCGTCTGGTCTACATCTCCTGCGACCCTGCCACCCTCGCCCGGGACCTGCAACGTCTTCAGCGTTTCCGGCTGTGCCTGGTGCAGGCATTCGACCTGTTTCCCCAGACCACCCATGTCGAGACCGTCGCCGTCCTGGAGCCGGCGTGAGGTACGCGGTCCTGCTGGATGGTCAGGTGATCGAGGTCGAGGTCGATGGCGATCGGGTCACCGTCGCCGGTCAGCCGCACACCGCCACCCTCGGGGTGATTCCGGGCACCCCGCTCCGCCTGCTGCTGCTCGACGGCAGGCCGACGACGCTCTCGGTCGAATCCCTGGGCCGGGGACGCTGGGCCCTGTCGCCCGGCGGCGAGCGCCGGGAGGTCGAGGTGCTCGACGAGCGAGCGCTCCATATCCGAAGTCTCACGAGCAACGGCGACCGCCCACGGGCCAGCCCGGTATTGAAGGCACCGATGCCGGGCCTGGTGCTGCGGGTGCAGGTCACCCCTGGGCAGGCAGTGTCGGCCGGCACGGGGCTGGTGGTGCTCGAGGCGATGAAAATGGAGAACGAGCTGAAGGCCCCCGCGGCGGCTGTCATCAAGGCGGTACGGGTGCAGCCCGGAGCGGCGGTCGAGAAGGGGCAGGTGCTCCTGGAGTTCGAGGACTCGGCAGGGTCATAGGCCACGGCTACGGTGGCGTAAAAAAGAAACGTCAGGCTTGACCCAACCCTCTGTACCTCGCTATCTTGTGAGTCTGTTTCGGTTTGACTCGGTCCAAAGCCCAAGGTAGCAGACGACATGAAGACCTTTACCGCCACGCCGGCGGACATCAGTCACGACTGGCACGTTGTCGACGCCGAGGGGGTACCGCTCGGTCGTCTGGCGAGCGTGGTGGCCCAGCTTATTCGCGGCAAGCATAAGCCGACCTACACGCCCCACATGGACGGTGGGGATTTCGTGGTGGTCATCAACGCCTCGAAGATCAAGCTGACCGGCAAGAAGCTGACGAACAAACACTACTTCTCCCATACCGGCTACATGGGCCATGAGCGGTTTACCGCCGCCCGTGACTTGCTGGCCAAGCACCCGGACCGGGTCATCGAGAAGGCAGTGTTCGGCATGTTGCCGAAGACCTCGCTGGCCAAGCAGCACATGCGGGGCAAGCTCAAGGTCTACGCCGGTGCCGAGCACCCGCATGTGGCCCAGCAACCCAAACCGTTCTCCGTCACTCCGTCGAAGGCAAGCGCATGACCGCGGTACCTCAGTTCCGGTGGCAGGCGGTGGGCCGGCGCAAGACCAGCGTTGCCCGGGTGTACCTGACTCCCGGCACCGGCAAGTGGGACATCAACGGGCGCACGCTTGGTGACTATTTCCCGAGACCCTCCCTGGTGCAGCATATTCAGCAGTCATTCACCGCCACCGACACGCTGGGGGCGTTCGACGTGAAGGCCCACGTGGCCGGTGGCGGCCAGGCGGGCCAGGCGGGAGCGATGCGGCACGCCATCGCCCGGGCCCTGGTCGAGGCCGATGGCCAGCATCGGCTCAAGCTCCGCGCGGCAGGCCTCATGACCCGCGATCCCCGCGCGGTCGAGCGGAAGAAGCCCGGCCGTTCCGGGGCGCGGAAGCGGTTCCAGTTCAGCAAGCGGTAGTTCTACGGCGGGGCAGGTAGCAGCGGCCCCGCTGACCTTGCACACCGCCGGATCCTGCTGTGGGTGTCCTGAGGCTCAGCCGACGGATCGCAGTCAGGAGATGAACGCGGTGGACGCACAACCCCAAATCGGACGGGACATCAACTAGCGCATGGCACAGCCCCAACTGCAGGACCTGCTCGAAGCCGGCGTCCATTTCGGCCACCAGACCCGGCGGTGGAATCCGAAGATGCGACGCTTCATCTTCGCCGAACGCTCCGGCATCTACATCATCGACCTCCAGAAAACCCTCCGCCAGATCGGCAAGGCGCAGGAGCTGCTGAAGAGCGTGGTGCTCAAGGGCGAGGGGGTCCTCTTCGTCTGCACCAAGAAGCAGCTCAAGGCCATCGTCCAGGCTGAGGCCGAGGCCTCGGGGTCGTTCTACGTCACCGAGCGCTGGCTGGGCGGCATGCTCACCAACTTCCAGACCCTGAAGAAGCAGATCCGCCGGCTCCGGGAGCTGGAGCAGGGAGCGGCCGAGGGCGATTTCGAGAATTACACCAAGAAGGAAAAGCTGCTCTTCGAGCGCGAGCGGGTGAAGCTCAGCCGGAACCTGGAGGGCATCAAGGGAATGGGTCGTGTTCCCGGCGCCCTCTTCGTGGTGGACGCCAAGAAGGAAAAGATCGCCGTTGCCGAGGCCAACAAGCTGGGGATCCCGGTAGTGGCCATCGTGGATACCAACGCCGATCCGGACGTGATCACCGTGCCGGTGCCCGGAAACGACGACGCGATCCGCTCCGTCTCGCTCATTACGGCCGCGCTGTCCGACGTGATCAAGGAAGCCCGGTCCCAGATTCCGATGCGCGAGGTCACCGAGGATCTCGAGGCCGAGACCTACAGCACCGACGCCGGCAGCGAGGGCGACACCGATGCCGATCGCAAGCGCCGGCGCCCCCGCCGCAAGCGGCGGCCAAAGCCCGAGGCCATTGCGGCCCGGCTCAAGACCGACGCCGATGCCGAGGGGGTCGCCGAGACTGCCGAGACTGCCGAGACTGTCGTCCCTGCAGTGGCGACCGACGCGGGCGCATAGGACCACCCGGACCCCCTGGCATTTTCCGCCGCTCTCGGGCCGTGCAGGCCGTGAGTGGCGGCTTTACTATTCACCCCTGAGTTGACCCGGTTGGAGACTATGGCAAGCACGACGATTTCTCCCAAAGACGTAAGCGAGCTCCGGACCCGCACCGGCGCCGGCATGATGGACTGCAAGCGCGCCCTGGAAGAGGCCGGCGGCGACCTGGGCAAGGCCTCGGAAATCCTGCGCAAGAAGGGGATCGCCAAGGCCGAAAAGCGTACCGGCAAGACCGCATCGCAGGGACTGGTGGTGAGCTACATCCACCACAACAGCCAGGTGGGCGTGCTGGTGGAGCTCAACTGCGAGACCGACTTTGTCGCCCGGACCGACGAGTTCGGCCAGCTGGCGCGAGAGATCGCGCTGCATATCGCATCCGCCGATCCGATCGGCGTCAACCCGGACGACGTCCCGGCCGACCTGCTCGACCGCGAGCGGCGGATCGCCGAAGAGCAGGTGGCCCAGGAAGGCAAGCCGGAAAACATCCGCGGCAAGATTGTGGACGGCAAGCTGAAGAAGTTCGTGGCCGAGCGCACCCTGACCGAACAGCCGTACGTGAAGGATGCCTCCAGGACGGTCGGCCAGCTACTGAAGGAAGCATCGGGCAAGCTGGGTGAGGCGATCTCGGTCCGGCGCTTTGCCCGGTTTAAAATCGGGGAAGCCTGATGGCTCTCGCCTACACCCGCGCCCTGCTCAAGATCTCGGGCGAGGCGCTGGCCGGCGATAAGGGCTTCGGCCTCGACTACCAGGTGGTCGAGGCTTTCGCCGAAGAAATCAAGGCGGTGCATGCCCTGGGCGTGCATCTGGCGCTGGTGGTGGGAGGCGGCAACATCATTCGCGGTACCTCGGCCAGCCGCGAAGGGCTGGACCGGGTCTCGGCCGACTACATGGGCATGCTGGGCACCGTCATCAATGCGCTGGCGCTGCAGGACGTACTGGAGAAGATCGGGGTCGATACCCGGGTCATGACCGCCATCCGGATGGAGTCGGTGGCGGAACCCTACATCCGCCGGCGCGCCATCCGCCATCTGGAGAAGGGCCGGCTGATTATCTTCGCCGCGGGCACCGGCAATCCGTTCTTCTCCACCGACACCGCAGGTGTGCTGCGCGCCCTGGAGGTGGATGCCCAGGTGATTCTGAAGGCGACGAACGTGGATGGGGTCTACACCGGCGATCCCCGGACCGACCCCACCGCCACGTTCATCCCCGAGCTCACCTTCCAGGAAGCAATCGTCAAGAACTACGCCGTCATGGACGCCAACGCATTCGGATTGTGCAAGGCCAACCAGCTTCCGATCGTCGTCTTCAACATCAACCAGCCCGGCGCCATCACGCGCGTGCTGCGGGGTGAGCGGGTAGGGACCATCGTCCGATGAGCACCATCCCCGAACTGACCAAGCACGCCCGGGAACTGATGCACCGAGCGGTGGAGAGCACCAAGCGCGAGTTCTCCTCCATCCGAAGCGGAAAGGCCAGCGTGTCGTTGCTCGATCTGGTTCGAGTCGAGGCCTACGGCAGCACGGTCCCGCTGAACCAGGTCGCGATGGTTGCGGCTCCCGAGCCCCGACTCCTCACCGTACAGCCGTTCGACAAGTCTCTCGCCCAGGTCATCGAGAAGGCAATCCGCGACTCCGATCTCGGGCTCAACCCGGCCACGCAGGGCAACCTGATCCGGGTGCCGCTCCCCGCGCTCTCAGAGGAGCGGCGCAGGGATCTGGTGAAAGTGGTCCACAAGCTGGGGGAAGAGGGACGCATCGCGGTCCGGCATGCCCGCACCGAGACCCTGTCCAAGGTCAAGAAGCTGGAAAAAATCTCGGAGGACGACAAGGCTCGCGCCGAGAAGGAAATCCAGAAGCACACCGACGACCATATCAAGCAGATCGAGGGACTCATTCACTCGAAAGAGGCGGAGGTCCTGGAAGTCTGACCGGATGAGCAACGACCTGCTGCAACAGTTGCGGGTGCACGGGGCCGTGCCGGCCCACGTCGCCATCATCATGGACGGCAATGGCCGCTGGGCCGTGGGCCGAGCGCTGCCGCGCCCACTGGGGCACCACGCCGGGATGAAGGCGGTACGCGAGGTGGTGGAAGGCTGTCTGGAAGCAGGGGTCGGCGTGCTCACGCTCTTCGCCTTCAGCCAAGAGAACTGGAAGCGGCCGGCAGGCGAGATCGAGGCGCTCATGAAGCTTCTCGAGGAGTACATCGCCAAGGAGGCCGCGGAGCTCCGGTCCCAGGGCGTGGCAGTCCGCATTCTGGGACACCTCGACAGCCTTGGGACCGGTGCCCGTCGGGCGGTGGACCGGATCATGGCAGATACCGCGGGCGGACAGGCGCTGGCCCTCAACCTCTGCATCTCGTACAGCGCCCGGGCCGAGATCGCCCGGGCCGCGCGGCTGCTGGCCGAGTCGGTGGCCGCCGGTCAGCTCGATCCTAGGGATATCGACGAGGACGCCGTGGGCCGGATGCTGTACACCGCGGAGTGGCCCGATCCCGACCTCCTCATCCGGACCTCGGGCGAGATGCGGATCTCCAACTTCCTGCTCTGGCAGCTTGCCTATGCCGAGCTCTATGTCACACCCGTCCTCTGGCCCGACTTCACCCGGCGCCACCTCTTCGAGGCCATCCTGGAATTTCAGCGGCGCGACCGGCGGTTCGGCCGCGTCTCCGTCTGATGGACTCCAATCTGGTCCGGCGGGTGGGGTTCGCCGTCGTCGCGATCCCTCTCGCGCTGACCGTTATCTGGTACGGCGGGCTGCCGCTGGCCTTCCTGCTGTCCCTCACCAGTGCGCTGGGCGCCCGCGAACTGTTCGATCTCGCCGGCCGGCAGGGTGTTCGCCCCGCTCGAGCATTCGGGTTCGTCAGCACCGCGGCCCTCGCTCCGGTGACCTATGCGGCGCTGGTTGCTCCCGATGTCCGCGAGCTGGTGCTGGCGAGCTGGCCGTACCTGGTGGCTCTCTGGGCCATTGGGCTGCTCACCTGGGGGTTGGCTGCCAGATCCCCGGCTGAGAAGCCGCTGGAGGCGGTCAGCGTGACCCTGCTGGCGGTGGTCTACACCGGCGCCCTCCCCGCTTTCCTGATCGGAATCAGGCACCTCTCGCATCCGGAGCGCTCCTGGGCGGGCGCCTGGCTGGTGTTTTTTCCGCTGGTGGTCACCTGGGTCTGCGATACCGCCGCGATGTTCGGCGGGAGGGCGCTGAGCGGTCCCAAGCTCGCGCCCACGATCAGTCCCGGAAAGACCCGCTCCGGCGCGGCTAGCGGCATCGTCGGCGGGCTCCTGGTGGCTCCGATCTTCGGCAGCATGGTGTTTCCGCGAGTTGGACTCGAGGTCCCGCTCTGGCAACTGCTGGTCCTGGCCGGGACGCTGTCGGTCGTGGGTCAGATCGGCGATCTAACCGAGTCGCTTTTCAAGCGTGAGGCCGGGGTGAAAGACTCCAGTCACCTAATCCCTGGTCATGGCGGAGTGCTCGACCGGTTTGACTCACTCTACTTCGTCATTCCCACGGCCGCGGCCATTTATCACCTGTTCGGGGTCATCTGATGAGCTCGCCGTCGACCCAACCACGGGGGAAGCCACCCCGAGCCGCGCCGATCAACCAAGGCACGAGCCACGCAAAGCAGGGACGGCGGGGGGTAGCCGTGCTGGGCTCCACCGGCTCGATCGGCCGCAGCACGCTGGACGTGCTCCGGAGACACCAGGACCATTTCAAGCTGGTGGCCCTCACGGCCGGTCGGAACCGGGACGACTTGGCCGCCCAGGTGGCGGAATGGCGGCCCACCTACGCCGGCCTGGCGGGCTGTGCGGACGATGCTCGCTGGCCCAGTGGACCCGAGGTCCTGGTGGAGGCGGCCACCCACCCCGAGGCCGACATCGTCGTCAACGCGGTGGTCGGAGCGGCCGGGCTTGACGCCACGCTTGCGGCGCTTCGGGCCGGTAAGCGCGTCGCCCTGGCCAACAAGGAAACCCTGGTGATGGCCGGCGCCCTCGTGGCTCAGGCGGCGTGCGCCGGTGGCGGAGAGATCGTGCCGATCGACTCGGAGCACAGCGCCATACTCCAGTGTGTCACCGGACGCGACGGCGGGCTCGCTCGTCTCATCCTGACGGCCTCGGGTGGTCCGTTCCGCGAATGGGGGGCCGATCGGGTCTGGAACGCAACGGTTGAGGAGGCCCTCCAGCACCCGACTTGGCGGATGGGTCACAAAATCACGGTCGATTCTGCGACGCTCGCCAACAAGGCGCTGGAGCTGATCGAGGCACACCACCTCTTCGGTCTGTCGTATGATGCGCTCGATGTGGTGGTTCACCCGCAGAGCATCGTGCACGCCTTCGTCGAATTTCACGATGGCAGCGTGTTGGCCCAGCTGGGATTCCCTTCCATGGAGCTGCCGATTCTCTACGCCCTGACTCATCCGGAGCGCCTCCCCGATACCGGTGTCCGCCGCTTCGATCCGGTCGCTGCCGGCCCGCTCACCTTCGAGCCGGTTCGCACCGACGTCTTTCCCGCCCTCGCCTCCGGCCTGGCGGCCGGGCGCGCCGGCGGTACCGCACCGGCCGTCTTCAATGCGGCGAACGAGGTGGCAGTCGCTGCCTTTCTCCAGGGAGCCATTCCTTTCGGGCGCATCAGCGAGACGATCGAGCGCGCGCTCGACGCGCACGCACCCGTTCCCGCCAGCTCTGTGGAAGCGGTGCGTGCGGCTGATCGCTGGGCCCGTGAAGCGGCCCGGCAGAGTGTGAGGCAATAGTGTTGCTGACCGTACTGGCCCTGGTCGTAGTACTGGGCGTCCTCATCTTCGTGCATGAGGCGGGACATTTCGTCGCCGCTAAGTGGGCCGGCATCTATGTGCACCGCTTCTCTCTCGGTCTCGGTCCCCCGATCCCCTGGCTCACCTTCCGGCGCGGAGAAACCGAATACACCATCTCCTGGCTGCCCCTCGGTGGGTACGTCAAGATGGCCAGCAAGGAAGAGGACATCGGAAGCAGTGCGCTCGAAGGCGGCGCTCCGTCGGTGCCGGTGCCCCCCGACCGGGTCTTTGAGGCCAAACCGATCTGGGTGCGAATGCTGGTGATTCTGGCGGGAGTGGCAATGAATGCCCTCTTCGCCTGGGCCGTCTTCGCCTTCCTCGCCTACAAGAACGGCCGGCAGATCGATCCGGTGACCACCGTAGGCCAGGTGGTCCAGGAAGTGGTTCCTCCGGAGGCTGCGGCGCTGAAGCAGATCCGGTCCGGCACCGCGATCGTGCGGATCAACGGAGACTCGATGGAGTCCTGGGACGAGATCGTCTCGGCGATGGTGAACACCCCGGAGCCCGAGGTACGGATCGAGCTTTCCGACGGATCGACCGTGGTCCTCCCGATCCATCCCGATGCGTTGGAGGAGCGGGTCAAGGCGGCCCAGGCGCTCCAGCCGTTTCGCGCCCCCGTCGTGGGCCAGGTGCTGCCGGACAAGCCTGCCGGGAAGGCCGGGATTCAGGAAGGCGATACGATCATGGCGGTAAACGGCCGGCCGGTCGAGCAGTGGTATGACCTGCTGGAGCTGCTCCAGGCGAGCGCCGGGCAGCCCCTCAAGATCAAGGTGGCGCGGGGCGGCAAGAGACTGTCGTTCGACATCCAGCCCTACGTGGACTCGATTCCTGGGCCGGATGGCAAGCCGCGCCCGGTGGGGCGGATCGGCGTGGCGGTCGGAACCCGGCTCCTCTCCGAGCCGCTGAGCCTGGGTCAGGCCATCGTCGAGGGAGGCCGGGCCACCATCCGTGCCTCGACCCAGATTCTCCGCACGGTGCGGGGGCTCTTCAGCGGCCGCATTTCCGGGCGAACGGTCGGTGGCCCCATCCTGATCGGCCAGCTGGCCGGCGAGAGCGCCCGACTGGGGCTCGACACATTCCTCGGCTTCATGGCGTTGATCTCCATCAACCTCGCCATCCTGAACCTGCTGCCCATCCCGGTGCTCGACGGCGGTCAGTTTGTCTTTCTGCTGGCGGAGGCGGTGATACGCCGGCCGTTGCCGATGAAGCTGCGCGAGAGACTCACCACGGTGGGCCTGGTGCTGATCATCATGCTCATGGGTCTGGCCTTTACCAATGACATCAGGCGGTGGCTGGGGGTGTAGCGGGAAGGAAAGGGTGGGAAGGTCGATAGCGGTAATAGCTCCTCATCCCGAGCGTAGCGAGGGATTCC